>JAEZPW010000199.1 GCA_023441255.1 Acidobacteriota bacterium | reverse complement strand
GTCGAGGCTAAGGAGGTTTACGGCTGTGGCGGAGCGGGCGGTGGCCATTCGGGGCGAATCGTTGACGACGGCCATTTCGCCAAAACAGGCACCGGGGCCGAGGCGGCCGATGACCTGGTCGCCCATTGGACCAGATTGCACGATTTCCACCTCACCATCGACGATGACGTAGAGGCGGTCGCCGCGGTCGCCCTGACGAAAGATGGTTTCTTTGGGTTCGAAGTGTTCGCGTCCGAAACTGGCCGTCCTGTCCATTTTTAGCTGGACGATGTCGGGCGGCAGGACGAGGTCGAGAAACCAGTCGGTTGCGACGCGAACCTTGCGGTCGAAGCCGGGGAGTTTCATCAGGTAAATACCGCGCCAGAGTAGCCAGGCGATGAAGCCGGAAACTTTGAAGCCCATGAGTTCGGCGACGGCGGAGCGGTGTCCGAGGGCTGCGAGTTTGCCAGGAGACTGGAAGGAAAAGGATTGCTTGGGCTGGTTGCGAATGGTGGCCACGATGTTCTCGGCCAGGCGATTGCCTTGCCGAATAGCGTGTTGCGCGGTCGGCGGGCAGGGGAGCCAGGTGTCCTGATCGACCACCCATGCGCAGTCTCCGAGCGCCCAGACGCCTGATTGGCCCACGACCTCAAGGTGCTTGTTGACCACGATGCGTCCCTTTTCTTTCTTAACCGAAAGAGCTGCGACTACCGGATTGGGCGCCGAGGGTACGGTGCTGACAAGCGTCTTGGTGGGAATACGCTCGCCGCCGCCAAGAATTGCGGATTCGGCAGTGGCCCCGGCAAGCCGCGTGTTGAGGCGAACTTCGACGCCGCGCTTCTTCAAGAGCTTCTGCGCGAATTGGGCGAGGCTCTCCTTGAGTTCGGGAAGGATGAGCGGGCCGGAATGCAGCAAGACAACGCGGATCATCTCGGGAGTGATGTTGCGAAAACTCTTTGCGACGGCGCGGACGAAATCGTTGAGTTCGGCAACGGCTTCGACCCCGGAGAATCCGCCGCCTGCGACGACGAAGGTCAGCAGCGCCTTGCGCAAATCAGGATCGGGTTCAATGTCGGCTTCCTCCAGTGCGTGGATGAGATGGTTGCGCAGGATGAGGCCGTCAGCGAGATATTTGAACGGGAGAGCGTGTTCTGAAAGGCCGGGCTGTCCGGCAAAGTTGGTCACATTACCGGCGGCGATGACGAGGTGGTCGTATTCGAGCTTGCTCGGGCGCGGCCGGAAACCGGCGCTGGTTGTGACGGTCTTGTTCGCGAGGTCGATTGACTCGACTTCGCGCGTGTAGAGGTTCGTGTTCGGGCAGAGGCGGCGGATGGGGGTGATGACGTCGAGCAGGCCGATGCTGCCGGAGATCACCTCGGGGAGCATTGGCTGAAAGACGAGATAGTTCTCCTTGCTGACGAGCCCGACTTCCACGCTGGGGTCTTTCTTCAGCAGTTTTTCGAGGCGCATGGCGGTGTATACGCCGCCGAAGCCGCCGCCGATGATGAGAACACGGGTCTTTTTCGGCATTTAGTCCCCCGCTTCGTGATCGTGAGCGTGGCTCCAGAACTGTGCTTCACGTGCCACTGTGCGACCGTGCCGTGTCGGCTATGCTGCTGCTTCCGCGCGCTGCTTTGCCGGATGGGGCGCAGCGTCGATCTGACGCCATTTGCGGCGGTCACGCTCGAGCAGATCGAACGCTTCCTTCGGGCCCCATGTTGACGCTGCGTAATTCGGGAACGAACGTGCCGGCAGTGCGTTCCACACGTCGATTATCGGGTCAACAACTCCCCATCCGTTCTCGATCATGTCGGCGCTCTGAAACAGGGTGGCATCGCCGATGATGCAGTCGTAAAGGAGAACCTCGTAACCCGTAGCGGCACTGGTGCCGAAGTAATCCTCGTAGTTGAAGTTCATATTCACCGAGCCGAGTTGTACCTGGGGCCCGGGGATCTTGGCGCCAAAACTGAGAGAGATGCCCTCTTCAGGCGCGATGTTGATGATCAGCATGTTCGGCTGAAGCCGCTCGACCGGCGTCTTGCGGAACAACAACAGGGGCGGGCGCTTGAACTGGATAGCGACTTCCGTGTAGCGCCGCGGCATTCGCTTTCCCGTGCGCAGATAGAACGGAACGTCGGCCCAGCGCCAATTATCGATGAGCAGCTTCATAGCGACAAAGGTTTCAGTATTGGACCCTGGCGGGACGCCGGATTCGCTACGGTAAGCGGGAATTCGCTCGTCGCCGTTGCGACCTTCGCCGTATTGGCCGCGCACGCACCGCTGCAGAACGTCCTCTGGAGTTATGGGCTGAAGCGCTTTCAGAATCTTGTTTTGTTCGTTGCGCACTGAGTCGGCGCCAAAGGATGTAGGAGGCTCCATCGCGGTGAGCGTGAGCAGCTGAAACAGGTGGTTGGGGACCATGTCGCGCAGCGTGCCGGCCTGATCAAAGTAGCCGCCGCGCGACTCGACACCGACGGTTTCAGCGACGGTGATCTGGACGTGGTCGATGTACCGGCGATTCCAGATCGGTTCGAAGATGCCGTTGCCGAAACGGAAGATCATGATGTTCTGTACGGTCTCTTTCCCAAGATAGTGGTCGATGCGGTAAATCTGCTTTTCGGAAAGAACCTTGCCGATCTCCCGGTTGAGTGCCTGCGCGGAATGGACGTCGCGACCAAAAGGCTTCTCGATGATGACGCGGCGCCATTGGCCGTTTTCCTCCTGGGTCAGACTACCGTGGCCGAGTTGGCTGACGATCTCGGAGAAGAAGTCGGGGCTTGTGGCGAGATAAAAGAAGAAGTTGCCGTGTGTCTTGTGGGTCTCGTTCACGCGGTCAAGCGTCTCTTTGAGTTTTGTGTAGGTCTGGGGATTCGTGAACTCGCCGGAGACGTAGTAGATGCGGCCCAGCATCCACTCCCATAGGTTGCGGTCAAGGCTGGGGCCAATGAAGCTCTGCATCTTCTGTGTCAGGATCTCTCGGAACTTCTCGACCGGCATGTCGGTGCGGGCCACGCCGACAATAGCGAACTCGCGGGAGAGGTGATTACTCTTCGCGAGGTTGTAGAGAGATGGGATCAGCTTGCGCGCGGTGAGGTCTCCGGTGGCGCCGAAGATGACCATGGCGCAGGGACCGGTCTGGCTGCCGAGAATCTCTGGACCGTCGGCCCCGGTGATGGCTGGCTTACCTGGAGTAGACATTTCTTCCCCCTGATAGCTCTTACGCCGCCGTTTCGGCGGCGTTCTCCGACTGCGGTTTCTCAACGTGGCCGCCGAACTGCTGGCGCATGGCAGAGAGCAGCTTTTCTGCAAACGTGTGCTGCTGGCGGGAACGGAAACGCGTGTAAAGCGAGGCCGTGAGTACGTGGGCCTCGACGGCTTCCTCGATGGCAGCCTGAACGGTCCAGCGCCCTTCACCGGAATCGGCTACGGAGCCAACGTAATTGGACAGAGTTGGGTTCCCGGCGAGCGCGATGGAAGTCAGATCGAGCAACCACGAGGAGACAACGCTGCCTCGGCGCCACACTTCGGCAATGTCTGGCAGGTTGAGCTCGTAGCGATACTCGGACGGGAGCTCGTGAGAAGCGGCGTTCTTGAAGATGTCGAAGCCTTCGGCGTAGGCCTGCATGATGCCGTACTCGATGCCGTTATGAACCATCTTCACGAAATGCCCGGAGCCGGACGGGCCGCAATAGAGGTAGCCCTGTTCGGCGGTGCTGTTCAGGTTCTCGCGACCGGGCGTCCGCTGGATGTTGCCGATCCCGGGTGCGAGCGTGCGAAAAATGGGGTCGAGTTGCTGCACTTGGGCCTGGGGACCGCCGATCATCATGCAGTAGCCGCGCTCGAGACCCCAAACGCCGCCGCTGGTGCCGACGTCAATGTAGTGGATGCCGCGCTGGTTGAGCTTGCGCGAGCGACGCACGTCGTCTTTGAAATACGAGTTGCCTCCATCGATGATGGTATCGCCCGGCTTCAGCACCTCAGCGAGTGCATCGACCGTCTTCTCCGTCGCGTCGCCAGCGGGAACCATGATCCAGACGGCCCGCGGAGTACCAAGCGTCGCGGCCAGGTCCTGAAGGGAGGTGGCGGGCTTGGCGCCTTCGTTGGCGAGTCGCTGTACGTTCTCGGGATTGAGGTCGAAGACGATCACTTCGTGTTTGCCGCGCATCAGGCGGCGAGCCATGTTGGCGCCCATGCGTCCCAGACCGACCATACCAATTCGCATCGTTCACTCCTTCCGAAAGACCCACCCTTCGCTTCATGAAGGATGGGGCACCCAAACTTTCTTTACGCAGCCGTGCGTAGCTGGCCCAGCGCATCGGTGATGGCCAGCTGCAAGGTCTGCAAGCCGGCGGAAACGTCCGCCGGTAGATGTGCGCGCAGGACGCGGCGTCCGCGAGATGTGAGGACACGGAGATCGCCAAGTGCCTGCGCGGCCTTGATGACCCCAAACGTGTACTTCTGTCCGGGAACGGGCAGGTTCACGGAATCGTCACAGGTGATCTGCAGGAAGACGCCGGTGTTCGGGCCGCCTTTGTAGGCCTGACCAGTGGAATGCAGGAAGCGTGGGCCGAACCCAAGGCAGGTCGCGACGCGCTTGCGATCGCGCACGATATGGCGGATCGCCTGGAGGCGTTGCTCGTGTTCCGCGTTCATCTGGACGTACGCGAGCAAAGCGAAGTAGTCGCTCTCTCGAATGCCGTCGAGGTATGTGCGGAAGGTCTCAGCCAGATTGCGTCCGGCGTCAATGCCGGCACCGTAGAGCGACACGCCCCGCTCGCTCACGATCGGAGTCTCAGAAGGCAGCTTCCCAGTCTGTTCGAACTGAACGGCAAGTTCGCGCGTTACGACTTTGCTGGCCTCAACGTCGGGCTGGTTGAACGGATTGAGTTCCATGACAGCGCCGGCGACCGCCGTGGCTATTTCCCAGCGGAAGAATTCCTGGCCGATGTCATACACGTCATTGACGTTGATCCGGATGACGGGATGGCCGGCCTGCTCCAGTGCGGAAACGCCGGCGTCCTGCTCAGCATCAGGCGCCGTGGTTAGGCGCATGTAGGCGAAGACGCGGTCTTTACCGTAGAACTCGGGAGGCGCGAGCTGCTCACGATCAACCGGGATTATGGCCTTGCCCTGCTTGCCTGTGCTTTCGGCAATCAGCTGCTCGAGCCACGCGCCTAGATCGGCGATGCCGGGCGAGGCGATTATCGTGAGCTTGTCGACTCCATTGCGTGAAAGTGTTCCGAGCATCGCACCGAGGACAGCGCCGGGGTTATGCTCGACCGCAACGGTAGGCCCGCAGGCCGTGACCATTTCTTCCGCACGGTCAAGCAGGCGAGCGACGTCGACGCCCATGATGGCCGCAGGAACGAGGCCGAAGTTTGAGAGAGCCGAGTAGCGTCCGCCGATCGTGGGTACGCCGGAGAATACATAGCGGAACTTCTCGCTTTCGGCGGTACGTTCGACCTTGGAGCCCGGATCAGTTACGGCGATGAAGTGAGAGCCCACGTTGCTGGCGCCCACGGCCTGTTTCACGCGTTCGTAGAAATACTTGTGGAGAATGTTGGGCTCGAGCGTTGAACCAGACTTGCTGGAGACGATGAAGATGGTTTTCGCGAGATCGAGCCGCGATTCAAGTTCATGTATCTGTTGCGGATCGGTCGAGTCGAGAACGTGGAGTTGGGGATGGCCCTTAATGTCGCCGAAGGTCATCTTAACGACCTCGGGCGTGAGGCTTGAGCCGCCCATGCCGAGCAGCACGGCGTGAAGGAACCCGGCATTGACGATATCGCGCGCAGCATCGGTAAGTTGCTGGATGTGGGGCAGCCGGCGTTCGGTGATGCGTAGCCAGCCCAACCAGTTCGCCTCGTCGCTATCAGTCCACAGGGAGGCATCGCCCGACCAGAGTCGCTTCATATTGCCGGCGGAACGCCACTGTTCGAGCGTGTGGTGGACCCTCTGCTCGAGCGCCGGTGGGAGCTTGTACTCCATTTGGCTGATCTTCGCCGCAGGTGCTCGCCTGGCTTTCTGATCCTCAAGCACGCCAATAAGTTTTTTGAACGCATCGGCGAAGAGGTCGACGGCTTCGACCGTCAGCTTGTCGGCGACTGCCTGAAGCGAGATACCGGCAGCTTCCAGCGAATCAAGGGACTGCCGGGCTTCATCGACGTCTGCTTCCAGCGTGGAGTCTACGCGGCCATGATCGCGGAAAGCATCCAGTGTGGAAGGCGGAATTGTGTTGACGGTGTCGGGACCGATCAACTCCTCTACGTACATGACGTCGCGATAGTTGGGATTCTTGGTGCTGGTGCTGGCCCACAGGAGACGCTGAGTCTGGGCGCCCTTTTCCTGCAAGGCTCGCCACCGCGGAGTGGCGAGGATATCTTTGTAGTCCTCGTAAGCGAGCTTGGCGTTCGCGATAGCGGCGCGCCCGAGGAGAAACTTGATTTGCTGCTGAGTTGATTCATCAGCTGTGTTCTTCAGCAACGCCGTGAGCTGCGCGTCCACAGCGGTATCGACCCGCGAAACGAAGAAGCTGGCGACACTGGCGACGCGACGGGGATCGCCCCCATTGCGAACTAGTTCTTCCAGGCCCTCGATATAGGCTTCGGCGACTCGCTGGTACATGCGGCGGGAGAAGAGCAGGGTGACGTTTACGCTGATACCTTCACCGATCAATCTGCGAATGGCTGGAACGCCTTCCTCGGTAGCGGGAACCTTGATCATCACATTCTCGCGCGCGACAAGTTCGTGGAGGCGGCGAGCTTCCGCTATCGTGGCATCCGTATCGTGCGCGAGGTAAGGTGAGACTTCGAGGCTGACGTAGCCGTCGCGCCGATTCGTTTCCTGGTAGACGGGGTACATGATGTCGGCGGCATCCTGGATGTCACGGATGGCAAGCCGCTCGTAGGTTTCGTTGACGGATAGGCCGAGCCGGTCGAGGGCAGCGAGTTCGTTGGCGTAATCGGTGCTGCCCGCAATGGCTTTCTCAAAAATGGACGGGTTGGAAGTGACTCCGCGTAGCCCATCCTGATCGATCATGCGCTGCAACTCGCCGGTAAGTATAAGGCTTCGACGAATGTAGTCCAGCCACACGGACTGGCCATGATCTCGCAACGCGCGCAGAGCGTTCATTACTACCTCCCAGGCTAGGCAGCTTGTTCGCGGGCAAGGAGCCGACGTGCTGCCGCTACGACGGCCTCTGGGGTGAACCCGAACTTCTTCTGCAGTTCCTTGAGCGGCGCGGACGCGCCGAATGTGTGCATTCCTATGGCGATACCTGCCGTGCCGACGTAGCGGCTCCAGCCGAATGTGCTGGCCTGCTCGACCGAGATGCGTGATTCAATATGCGGCGGCAGGACTGAGTCACGATATTCGCGTGATTGTTTCTCGAACAGTTCCCAGGAGGGCATGCTGACCACGCGCACTTTCTCGCCGGCCGCGGTCAGCTGTTCGTACGCAGCGATGCAGAGCGCGACTTCGCTGCCCGTGGCAACAAGGATCAACTCCGGCTCGCCAGAAGGCGGATCGGCAAGTACATAGGCTCCCTTGGCCACGCCGCTTGCAGATGCGTATTTGTTGCGGTCCAGTGTGGGCAGGGCTTGTCGCGAAAGGATGATGGCAGCAGGTTCATGCTGAAGCTGCATGATCACTCGCCAGGCTTCAGCGGTTTCGTTCGCATCGCCTGGACGCAGCACGATGAGGTGCGGAATGGCACGCAAGCCCGCGAGTTGTTCAACCGGCTGATGGGTGGGGCCGTCTTCTCCCACGCCGATGGAATCGTGGGTGAATATGTGGATCACGGGGATTTCCATCAGCGCGGAAAGCCGGATCGCGGGTTTGGCATAGTCGCTGAAGATCAGAAACCCGGAACCGAACGGGCGGAGTTTCGACAAGGACATGCCATTCATTACGGATGCCATGGCATGCTCGCGGATTCCGAAATGGAAGTTGCGTCCGTTGTAGCGATCAGGCTCGAAATCGCCGGCGCTGTCGAAGGTCAGACGCGTCTTAGTGGAAGGGGCGAGGTCAGCCGCGCCTCCGACGAGCCATGGAACATTTCCCGCGATTGCGTTCAGGACCTTGCTCGACGAATCGCGGCCTGCGAGGCCTTTCGGATCTGCGGCGAAGGTGGGCAGGTCTCGATCCCATCCGTCGGGCAGCTCGCGTTTCTGCATGCGGGTGAGGTGATCGCCTAGCAGCGGGTAGGCGGCGCAGTAATCGCGGAACATGGCTGACCATTCAGAAGAGAGTTGCTGGCCACGTTTCCCGATGCTGCCGCGAAAATGTTCGTAAACAGCGGCGGGTACGTAAAAGTTCTGGTCCTCGGGCCAGCCGTAGCGGCGTTTGGTTAGCCGGATCTCTTCTTCGCCGAGCGGTTCGCCATGGGCGGCGCTGGTGTCTTGCTTGTTGGGCGCGCCGTACCCTATGTGGCTGTCAACGATGATGAGTGTGGGCCGGTGTTGCTCGTTGCGGAAAACGTCGAAGGCGCGTAGCAGCATGTCGATGTCGTTGGCATCGCCGACACGGGTGACGTTCCAGCCATAGCCGATGAATCGGGTTGCGACGTCTTCGGTAAAAGCCAGCGCGGTTGAGCCTTCGATGGTGATGCGATTGTTGTCGTAGATCCAGCACAGATTGGAGAGCTGCAGATGTCCGGCGAGGGAGGCGGCCTCGCTGGAAACGCCTTCCATCATGCAACCGTCACCGCAGAGGGCGTAGACGTTGTAGTCGAACAGCTTGTGGCCCGGGCGGTTGAAGTAGTTCGCCTGCCACTGCCCGCCGATGGCCATACCCACGCTGCTAGCGACACCTTGTCCCAGGGGGCCGGTTGTGGTCTCGACGCCGGAGGTCCAGCGATACTCGGGGTGGCCGGGGCATTTGCTGTCGAGTTGCCGGAAATGACGGATGTCGTCGAGCTTAACGCTGAGTTCACCGAGCGTTTCGTACTGCGGGTTGACGGCCTTAACTTCGGCGAGGTGGAGGATGGAATAGAGCAACATCGAGGCGTGGCCGATGGAAAGAACGAAGCGATCTCGGTTGGGCCAAATGGGATTCTCAGGATCGAAGCGCAGGACGTATTGCCAGAGAGTATAGACGACCGGCGACATGGACATGGGCGTGCCCGGATGGCCGGAGTTCGCGGCCTGCACGGCGTCCATGGCGAGCGTGCGCATAGTGTTGATTGCGAGTTCATCCAGAGCGCGGGGTGAGAAGTCTTTCTGGGCGGCTGCGAATTCCATCGCTGGTCCACCTCCACTTCGGGTCTTACTGGCGGGGTATTGCTTTCGCTGCCGAACGTTCTGTCCAAGACCCGGAAGAGGCTTGGGGTACGTCGAAACAACGACAGCGGAGGGAAACAGAGCGCGTAATCTGCTCTGCTGAGGTTGCTTTGATTGCGACTAGCTGAACGATGTTGTCTCACAGCCCAAATTTCTGCGCTTACGCTACAGAACGTAAGTGGCTGATCGTGAGTAGCCGCCGTTCACCAAATCCAGGATGAGGCGCGCCCATCTATAGCAGCGCGCCAAAGTTCCTTTAGAACGTGTAAGAAATGCCGACGAGGGGAACGACGTTCGCACGCAACCCGGCATCGTTGAGTTTGACCATCACATTTCCGGTGACCAGGAAATTTCCGAATGGCGAATACTTCAGGCCAAGCGCTAAATCACTCAAGTTGAGGGAATCGCGGGTTAGGACAGTCTGAGTCACGCCGGGGTGGGCATCGCCGAATTCATCGACGAAAGGCACCTCCTTCACGCGCACGGTGCTGGAAACACGCTGGCCGAGGTAATCGATAGCAGCCGTGAGTTTCTTGTTGATGCCGGCATCAACGCCGAAGGAATAGAAGAACTGGTTCGGCAATTTCGCCGTGGCGCCAGTCTGCACGTTACCAGCAAGAATCGAATCGCCGTTGTACTCAAACCCGATATTTGCGTGGGGCGAGATTCGCGCCCCATAGGAAGCTGCCAGGAACGGTTTTATACCTGTACCGCCAGCTCCGAGAAAATTCAATTCATCCCCGGTCGGGGCACGGACGTCAAGGCCGAGAGCGACGCGCGCTCGCTCATGCTTCACCACGGTTCCCTTGACGCGGAAAATGACGTCGCCCAGTCCACTGGCAGTGTCGTGATTGGTGAAACTTGCATCGATGCTGCCGTTCGGATCAGCCGCGGAGAAATAGTGAAACTGCCCTGTTATGGGTTCAGCAAGCCGGTTGCTTGGATCGGGTGGTGCTATGCGAACGATGTGAGCCGCGGACGTGACTCCGAAACGAACATCGAGGATAGGCACGGCGGCTGAAACGTCGATTCGGTCAGTAATGCCAAACGTAGCGTAAAAGGTGACCTGATGGTATTTCAGGTCGAGGCGGTTCTCGGTAGTGATGAAATCGTGCTCGAAGGCAGGAACGACTCCAGCGACCGGGAACTCCACGTGGGAGTAGACAGCAGGGATGTGGTTCAGATCTATGCCATCGATGCTGCTGAAGTCGTAGAACTGGTAGGTGGCCGCGAGGTAAAGGCGGTGTCTGCCAATTGTTTCGGCGCGCTCCGCAAGGATGGGGCCATAACTTTCGGTCGAACGAGTGACAACGCCGAGCGAGCGGTCGAACTGAAAGATCACACCGGAAGCTGGGGACGCGAAAGGCAACAGAGACAGTTCCGTTCCGACGGCGAGGGTCAAAGGAGCGAACCCCTGCTGGAAGCTTCCGACAAAATGGGCGTTGTGGTTCGGATTGGCAAGCGTAAGTCCGGTTTCCCCGTAGATCTGTGGGAGCGTACAGATGACCTTGCCGTTGAAGGACGGGTTACAAGCCGGTTTCTGTGGCGGTGCCTGTGCCAGGGCGAGGACGGGGGCCAAAAGGAACGGGAGAACGACTACAAGTGTGCGCTTGAACATCGACTTCCTCCATGCTGCGCGACGCTCGTGGTCAGTTCACTGGATACCTTGCAGGACCCACGAGCTTCCGTTCTTCTTCAACTGTATGGTGACAACATCGTCGGGTGGTTTTTGCGGTCCCTCCGGGAACGTGTATTGGGTTGAACGCTGGCAAACGACTGTGGCTGAGTTGCCATTGATCTGGGGATCGCCGGTCGGACGCAAATCCATTTGCACGGACTGAGCAGACCTAAAAACGTCCCTCAGCTTCTTGACCTGCTGCTTGTCAAGATCGGGATACAACTGGGTGACCTTGTCGACGTTCTTGTCGTGGAATGCCGCGGAGTATTGCTTGATGACATTCACGACAGCTCTGCGTTCGGACCCGAGATGCTCGGCCTCGGCGCGAGCGCGTTCAGCGTCGGCTCGGGCGCTATTGAGTTTCTCGATATTGGCCTTCGCGGTGGCGACGAACTGACTCGATGGGTGCTTGTTCACGAAGGCTTGCAACTGCGAGGGATCGGTTGCGTCCTTGACGTGGTCCCAGTCGATCTGTTCAATCCTGTTCCTGGCCTGGGCACTGAATTGAGAGTTGGGGTAGCGGTCCACGTAGCCCTGAAGCGCTTTCGCATCAGAACTGTTGCGAACCTGTTCCCAATCGCGCTGGGCAGCGTCAACGGTTGCGACCGGTGCGCCAGGTTGCGGCGTAGGGGGTGGTGTGGCGGCCTTAGCAAGTTGGACGTCGCTCGCGGCCAGATTCTTGATCTCGCCGCTTCGGACCGTCGTTTCGAGCTTGCGAGGCTCGTAGCCGTCCTTCTCGAGCATTACGGTGTGCGGGCCGGGAGCAACGCCGGTGGAGTAGAATTTGCCGTTGTCGTCAACCGTGCCAACGCTTTTGCCGTCGACGCTGATCTTTGTGCCGGGCACGCCTCCACGAACAGAGAGAAACGCTTTCTCTTCGCTTGGCTGCAGGTCGATGCTGAGTCGCGTTTCCTGGTTCTTCTTAATCTCTACTTCCTGCGGTTCGGACGACTGGTAACCCTTCTTCTCGAGATGAATCTGATACTTGCGCGCATCGAGCGGGATGCGGAGTGTGCCTTCGGTGAGGCGCCTGTATTTTTTGTCGTTTATGAACACGTCAGCGTTGTCAACTTCGCTTTCAACGATAAGGGTACCTGCGTCACGCTCTGCATTCAGGAACACCTGCATCGCGGGAGCACTGCCGAGCTTCACGCTTACGGTGCGCGCGTCATCGCCCGTGCCAACCTGCAACTGGTGAACCCCTTCACCGAGGTCTCCGAGGTTGCGGCCTTGGTCGTTCAGTTCACCCACTTCGCGACCATCGACGGCTAGCTTGAGGGCACCGGAACAATTGCAGTCGACGTGTGTTTTGCCGCCGAGCGTATTCACGACCAGAACAGAGATGTTGCGAGCGCTGACCGGGCTGCTTACGACAGGAGCTTGCGCCGGATCCGCCCTGAATTGAAAACCGGCCTGCCCGTCCGATCCCGCGATATCGATGCTATGTTCACCGGGTTGCAGTGCCGCGAGCGAGAACTGGCCATCGACGAGTGCACCTACGTCCTTGCCGTCCAGTTGTACCTTGGCGCGGCTGAAGTTTCCGTTCACATTCAGCGCAGGATCCAGAGGTTTGAGAGCAATTGACAACGGCGCAGGAGGGCCGCCCGGGCCAACTACGAGTTCCGACGACTGGGGCGCGTATCCAGCAAGAGAGGCGGTCACGTTATAAGTGCCCGGTGTGAGGTTCAGTGTGCAATTCGGCGTAGTGCAAACAGGTCCATTCTTGACCCGAACGACAGCGCCATTAGGGGCAGTGCGAACCACGACCGGAAGGGAACCTGGCGGCGGGGGCGATACCTTCCGGGTGCCGCGCCAAACGATCAGTCCGATAACAGCCCCAACAAGGACCAACCCAACCACCAGAACCACAAAACGCGGTGGAGCAGGCTTCTTCAGGACAGGCGGAACCAGGACTGGAGTGCGCGCAGGCGGTTGATTCTCCTCAGAAGGAGCGGGAGCGCGAAGCGCCGACGTGCCATGTACTTCCGGCGTCGTCACAGACGTCGCAGGTTGTGGCATCGAAACAACGTCGGCGGCGGGGCCCGGGATGTCCAGCTCGGGAGCAGCGTCGAAGTTGGTTGCCGCGGGCTGACTCTCTTCCGCAGCGACCCGCATGGGCATTTGGGGGGCAGATATCGGGGGAACCGATTGTGGGGTCGAAATGAACGTTCCAGTCGAAACCGCAGGTTGCGACTTCTCGGGAGGCGCGGGCGCAGGTGGAAGCGTCGCTATATCCGAATGGGGCGCAGCGTTTGCCGAAGTTTGTAGCTCGCGCGCACGGGTCTCGGCCCGGAGCGCGATTGTGTTTGCAACGCCTTCGAGTTCCTCATCACCGCGATGCCGGTCTGCGATGGAGCGCGCACGCTTTGAGAGGGCATCGAGAGCCGCCCATGTAGTGGCGATGTCGGCTTCCTGCCGAAGTTGCGTGAGTTCTTCGAGATCCCGCGCGCGGTTCTTCTTCAACGCTACTGCGGTACTCGACATCGGGGCATTCCACTCGAGCTGCTGCTCGGTGCCTTCGTCGTCACCCGGTGGCGGCGGCGGTGCCGTGATGCGCGATTCGTATTCCTTACGCGCACGGTCGAGTCCGCGCACAGCTTCCTGGCGCAACATGAGATGACGGTCGCGTATTTCGTTTGGGACGAACTCCACCAGCGCCGCGACACCGTCGAGAAGCTCGAGTGCGGACTGGTATGAGCGCCCGAGGAGCAACATGCGCGCGTCCGCGATGGCCTTTGAGACAGGCTTGCTGGCCGCTTCTCTCCGCTCAGCCTCGACTTCCGTCTCGAGTTGGGAAAGAGCCGGATGATCTCCCTGGCTTTGCCGGCAGTGCGCAAGGATCTGGAGGGCGGAATCGAAATCCTGAGCCAGTAACGCGGTACGCGCACTCTGCACGGCGGAAGCGATGACCCGCATGTGCTCCTGCTCGCGGCGCGCGTGTTCGAGCACCTCGCGAAATTCGGCGGCGCGTCCACAAGGCTGCGTCTGCGATTCGAGGTAGCGGACAGCCTCTGCAAACCGCCCCGCACGCAGGAGGCGATTTCCGGTTTCGACGGCCTCGCTGACGCGTCTGTTGAAGTCCTCACGCTGCCGCCGAGCATCGGCCAAGAAGATTTCCAGCTCTCCATCCGAGACTTCCTGCAGAACAGCTTCCAGGAACTTGATGGCGTCCTCGTACTCTTCAGCAGAGATCAGGCGGTGCGCCTCATGTGCGGCTGCATCGACCACCTGGCGACGAGCATCGGCGGCGGCTTCCTCTTTTACGAATTGAAGCAGGTCTTCAATCTCGGGGACGTTAATCTCGGCGCGCCCAGCCTCCAGGATGTTAGTAGCTTCGTCGTAATCCTTGCGCCTGAGGGCTTCCTTCGCCCGCTGGATATAGTCGTTCTTGCGCGCCTCCGTGCGCTCCTGGTCGAGCGTCTGCCGTACCACACTGTGAAGCGACAGCAAAGAGGCCTCGGTCGGGAAGCGTTGGCAAGCTGCGTCGAGCACCTCCAGAGCTTTGTCTGTCTGGCGCGACTGCAACAGGCGCCGTGCTTCCGCAATGTGCTCGTCAATGAAATGTCTCTTTTCGCCAGCCTGGCGCTGCCGCTCCGAGAGTGACTGAAGTTTGAGAAGACTGCGCTCGTTCGGGAATCTCTGCAGGGCTTCTTCGGCTTTGGCACACGCAACCAGGTAATCGTCCCGGTTCAGCGCGTCCTGAATCTCTGATGTGACCTGCTCGATCTCCTTGCGTCGGCGCTCCTGCTCGCGGCCGTTGGCAGCCAGCGTCATCAGGTCTTTCACACCGGGAGCGGAAGGGTCCAGTTCTTCCGCCTTCTGCAGGGCCGCTATCGCTTCGGTAAAACGGCGCGAGGAGATTTGCCGCTGGGCTTCGCCGACGAGTTCCTGCAACTGGAGCTGCCGGTTGCGCTCCTGTATGTCCCGATTGATCGACGAATGAAGGGCCTTGGCTTCGAGATCATCGGGGCCGAGTTTGAGGGCCTCTTCCACAGCAGCGAGGGCTTCGTCGAGTTCGCCGGCTACCTGTGCCGACTCGGCGCGGCGAATGGAATCCTGGATCTTCTCCAGTCGCAGCTTCTGTTCAGAAACGCGGTCTCTCGATTCCCGCACATCGCGGTTCTCTGGATCGATTGAAAGGGCCTGATCCAGGTACTTCAGGGCGCGCTCGAGCTGCTGGGCAGCGATGGCATCGTCGGCTTGCGCCCGCAGCTGACTGATCTGCTCGCTTCGCTGCTGATTCTGGATGAGGCGTTGAACTTCCCGGAGGAGTTGGCTGGCATGTCGATTCTGGCGATCGACCTTAAGAATCTGAAAAACCTGTTCTTTTGCCTTCGTTAGCTCCGACCTGGCTAGGAGATCCTCAGCGACTTTCAGGTACTCGGACACCAGTTCGCGTTTGAGCTGGTCCTGCACCTGACTGAGGTCGAAAGCGAAATCTTCCGCGGTAGCGTAGCGATCCTCGCGCGACTTGGCGAGAGCCCGCTGGACGATGTGATCCAGTTCGGGAGGGTAGACATCGAGGAAGCGTTGCAGCGGCGGGGGAGGTTCGTTGATGATCTTGAGAAGCGTTGAGCCGGTGTCCTTGCCCTGGAAAGGAAGTGAGTACGTCAGAAGCTGGTACAGAACGACACCGGTTGCGAAGATGTCGGTACGGCAGTCGACAGCAACGCCGTTGATCTGTTCCGGAGACATGTAGTGGATCGTGCCTACAACCTGTCCGGGGAGCGTGACACTTTCGTTCTCGATGCGGGCGATGCCGAAGTCGACGATCTTGACCAGACCATCGCGCAGGATCATCAGGTTGGCGGGTTTGATGTCGCGATGAACGACATTACGCTGATGTGCGTAGTGCAAGCCGTTGCATGCCTGAATGATGATGCCAAGCTTCTCCAGCAAAGGCATCGCCTTATGTGAGTTGATGACGGACTGAAGGCTTTCGCCTTCAAGGAATTCCATCACCAGGAAGGGTGTTCCGTCCTGATCACCCAGATCATGAACGATAACAATGTTCTGGTGCTGAAGCTTGCCAGTGGATTGCGCTTCACGATAGAAGCGACGAAGGAAGTCCGGATCTTCCGCATAGCCGGCGGTGATCATCTTTATGGCGACGAGACGGCCGATGGCAGGATCTGTCGCCTTGTAGACGACTCCCATTCCGCCCTTGCCAAGGACGTCGAGAACCTCGTACTTGCCGATTCTCTTGACCGTTACTGATCCCATGGCGGCTCGACTCGACCAGCGGACAAGCCCCGTTCAGAGGCAACACTCCGGGCACTGCGATGAGCAGAACTGCTTGAGGGTTGCGCTACGCTGATAACAAGAGAAGCCACCCGCCGGCGAAGGCCAACAGCCCGCCCCACAATAGCGTATAAGCTACCACGAAAGCAGAGTTGCACGTTTACGAACGCTCGATCAGTTTAAGAAGTCGGCTACCCACAAGGACGGCCGCGCCAACCGGCACCGGCGATTTGCCGCGCACTTTTACGAAGGTGCCGTTCCTGCTCCCGGCATCTTCGAGCACGAAGTCCTCTCCACGTTGAAGGACACGAGCGTGAACCCGGCTCATAAGCTTATCGCTGCCAAAGGTGTATGTTCCTGTAGTCCTTCCGAACTCAGTGGTTTCGTTGCGGAGCGGATAGTGTTGGGAAGGCGCGCCAGCGGCATCGAGGCGAACGAACTCGGCTGCGGCGGCATCTTCCGCCGCCCGGGTGATGTCGGGCAGACTCGCGCCAAGCACGGTTGCCGCCGACATAAGCATGCTGTCTTCGTTGAAGCGAAAAGCCTGGTTACCCATGATGACGATGTCGCCATCCTGCAGGGTGTAAGCAGCTGAGAGGCGCAGGAATACGCTTTCGCCGCCCTGGCTGATGTCTTCGACCAGCACTTGGCCCTCGTCGAGGCTGATGCGGGCGTGCACAGCCGACATGTTTGCGTCCGAGGGGAAGCGGATATCTCCCTGTGAACGCCCAATGGTGAGAGCGGACTTCAGCTGGTACTCAGCTCCGATGCTGCCGTCCTGCTTCATCACCTGAAGCATGTAGGAAGGCGGCGCCGGTTCCGGCACGGCAGCGGGCAACAATGAACTGCCGTGCGTGGTGGCTCCTTTCCAGATCACCTCATAGAGCAATTGTTCTCCGGACTTGCCTTTCAGCGCAAAACGACCGAGTTCTGAGATACGAAATCCGAAAGAGGTGACCTGCTCGCACAAAGGCGCCGAGATCACGACTTGTCCCGGCGTAGCTACGCTTTCGACACGGGACGCCATGTTGACGACATCGCCGAAGACATCTCTGGACTTTACGATGCCGGAGCCGTAGTGCAGACCAATACGAATGGCTACTTGCTCGTCGGGACTGCGCTGTGAGTTCATGTCGGCCATGGCAAGTTGCATCTGGACAGCAGCGGCAACGGCCTGGGGGCAGTCGTCGAACGTCGCCATGCAGCCGTCGCCTATCGTCTTTATGACTCGCCCGCCATGCTTCTGAACCATGCGGCGCACCATGGTGTTGCACTCGTGAACCAGCATCAGTCCGGCGACGTCACCATGCTTTTCGAAATAGGCCGTGGAACCACGGATGTCAGTGAACATGACAGCGATGGTCCGGCGAAACTTCTCGAGGTCCTCTAGATACTTCGGATCGCGGCGGGCAAGCTCCAGGAGCCTGGTGACAAGAGTATTCGACTGGCCACTCGCCGACATGAATGTGCTTCCTCGATCAACGCCGCCATTCGTCTATCAGATTGGCAACCAACCCGGTCCACCCGGTTTGATGACTGGCGCCCAGCCCGGCGCCATTGTCACCATGATAGTACTCGTTGAAAAGCAGGTGATCTCGCCAGTGTGGATCCTGCTGAAACTTGAGCGTACCGCCGTAACATGGACGCAACCCGTGCTCGTTGCGCTTGAAGATCCCGATCAGACGGTCAGCAATCGTTTCAGCCAATTGGACTGGCGTCAGGAAGGAATTCGTCGCCGGACAGGGGATGCCGAACTCAGGACCGAGGGCCTCGCTGAAACGCTGCAAGGCCTCGATCAGCAAGTAGGATGTCGCAAACCACACAGGCCCGCGCCAGTTGGAGTTGCCGCCCTTGACGTTCGATGCAGATTCCGCGGGTTCGTAGCGCAGAGCGATATCTCCGAAGCGGTACGGGTGCTCATCGTGCCACTTGGACAGACTCCGCAGGCCAACGGGGGAGAGGAATTCGTTGGGATCGGCGAGGCGTTGCATCACGCGTGCAAATTGTTGCGCATCGACGATGGAAAGCACGTAGCGTTGATTGTCTCCTTCGCCCATGGTGAAGCATGCCTGACCGATGATGTCCGTACGGTTCCGGATGAACCACTCGACATCACCGAGAAATGTCTTGTGCTGCTTCAACTCGGAACGGCGGAGTACCTCAATGGCAAAGAGCGGGATGATGCCCACGACCGAGCGCACGCGGAATTTGTGGAATGTGCCATCGGCGTAGCGCATCACGTCGTAGAAGAAACCGTCCGTCTCGTCCCATAGTTGATAGTCACGGCCGCCCATGTGTTTCATGGCCGATCCGATGTAGACAAAGTGCTCAAAGAACTTCGTGGCGAGCACCTCGTACGAGGAGTTGTGTTTCGCCAACTCGAGCGCGATGCGCATGAGATTCAGGCAGAAGAAGCCCATCCAGCCGGTACCGTCGGACTGTTCCAAGCGCGCCCCGCCAGGCAACCCCACACTGCGGTCTACGACGGTAATGTTGTCGAGACCGAGAAACCCGCCCTCGAAGACGTTGTTGCCCTCCTGGTCCACACGGTTCACCCACCAGGCGAAGTTGATGAGAAGCTTGTGGAAGCACTTCTCGAGGAAGTCGAGATCGCCGTGCCCGGTGCGCTGACGCTCAATGTTGTACACGCGCCAGCAGGCCCAGGCGTGGACGGGAGGGTTAAGTTCCGAAAACTCCCACTCGTAAGCGGGGATTTGCCCGTTCGGATGCTGAAATTGTTCGAAGAGAAGCAGCCAGAGATTCTCTTTCGCAATCGCCGGGTCGGCCAGCGCAAGCGAGACACACTGGAAGGCGAGATCCCAGGCCGCGAACCAGGGAAACTCCCAGCGGTCGGGCACCGTGATGAGGCGCATCGAGTTGAGGTGGCGCCAGTGCACATTGCGAAGGGTTCGACGCGACTCGGGCGCGGGGGCCACGGCGTCGCCATCAAGCCAGCGATTTACGTCAAAGAGGTAAATCTGCCGGCTCCAGAGCATGCCTGCGATGGCCTGCCGCTGAATAAGTCTTTCTTCCTCGGTTGCACGCGGCGGATGAACGATGTCGTAAAACTCGTCCGCTTCTTTTTTGCGCTGCGTGATTATGGGTTCGACTTCGTCGAGGGCATCGGGTGCGGGCGGATGCTCGAGCAGGCGAAAGTTGAGCGTCCAGGAGTCACCCGCCGGAATCACGCGGTCATACCTTATGCAAGCTTTGGTCCCGATCTGCTGCGGGTTGACGCATTCTTCGCCGTTGACGATGTGACGATGAAAGGCGTCCTTGACGAACGGGCTTTGGGGCCGGCTGTGTTGCCCCGGAACGCGCGACCAATTCGTCTCATTGTCAGTGAAGAGAGGCGTCCCGCCTGCCGGCGCGGCGAGAAACCTGCGGCCAAGCGCGTAAGAGAATTGCAGATTGGGCAATGGAACGGGGCGCGGATCCTCGGCGACAAGAGCAAGGTTGTCTCGATCGATAGAGGGGAGGATCTGCGGCTGCGTGCCGGGCGGATCGGTCCACGCCCATGTGTTACGGAACCAGAGGTGCGGCAAAATGTGCAATTCAGCGGGTTCTGGACCGCGGTTTATGGCTTCAATGCGTATGCAAACATCTTCGGGAGATGCCTTTCCGTATTCGATATAAATGTCGAAATAGCGATCGTTGTCGAAGATGCCCGTGTCGAGCAGTTCGTATTCGAACTGGCCCTTTCGGCGCGCGTTTTCGCGAATTAGCTCCTCGTAAGGGTAGGCGCGCTGCGGGTATTTGTAGAGCATCCGCACGTAGCTGTAACTTGGGGTGTTGTCGAGAAAAAACCAGTATTCCTTAACATCTTCGCCGTGATTGCCCTGGGGATTTGAGAGGCCGAACATGCGCTCTTTCAGGATAGGATCGCGGCCGTTCCAGAATGCGAAGGCAAAGATAAGCAGCTGATAGCGGTCACAAAGTCCGGCAATGCCGTCTTCACCCCACCGGTAGGCCTTGCTGCGCGCCAGGTCATGAGGGAAGTAATCCCAGGCTGAACCGTTCGGGCTATAGTCCTCGCGCACGGTACCCCAGGAGCGTTCACTGACAAACGGGCCCCACTTGTCCCATGCCGGAACGGGGTCTGTGCCGCGGTCCAGGATGCGTCGATGCTCAGCTGATAAAGACTCGGTGATCGATGTCACCCGGGAGAATTGGGGGCGTTGACCCACAGGAACACTTTTGGTGGCCACGGATCCCTCTGCCTGGTCGTCTGGAAGGAACGAATTGTCGTCTGACCGCGTACATCGACGCGAATTTAACGCGTGCTTGCGGCGGCACGAAGTGCTCTGAACCTGAGGTGACCGGCGCCGGCGAACCTGTGAGCCACGGGTCACCCACGATGGATTCGATACTCTACACCCACTCGCGCCTTTGATGCGAGACCGAATCCACGAGCAGCCCTGCCGCAAATCTTTCTCGCCGTATGCCGTCCAGTTCTTTGAAGCGATCCAGCGCAAGGACCGGTGAGGACTGTTTCCGCTCCTATTTGCCTGACGGCATCTCCGAGGCGAACGTGTATGTACCTGAACCGACCTCATATATGGCCGCATCGTGTTCCATGCGCGCGAACTTCACGCCAGTCGATGCCGAGGCCGGTTTCCCGCCTTCCGTTACCAATTCAGCCGACCTCGAGGGTATGTGGATCGTGGCCGTCGTGTTCGGTGGGACCGTAATCTTCCACTGCAGGCGCGTGCCGTCTTTGTGCCATTCGCTGCTGATGGCTCCATACGGCGAAGCGTGCGACGCCTTCACGAAGGAAAGTCCATCAACTGGATAGGGTCGCAAGATGATGTGTTTATACCCCGGCCTTGCCGGGTCCGGCTGTATACCGGCCAGACGTTCATAGAACCAGACATTCAGGTCACCAACAAGCATCAGGTGATTGCCGGAGTTCATTGCCGGGTCGGCGGTGTCGCCGTTCCAGAGCTCCCAGACGGTGGTCGCACCCTTGTTCACCATGTATCCCCAGCTCGGGTACGTAGTCTGCGATGCGATCTCGTAAGCAAGGTCTGCACGGCCATTGTCGGTCAGGGTCCGCATAAGCCACTGAATCCCGATCAGGCCCGTGCCGACATGACCCTTGTTTTGCTGTTCGATTTTGTTGACGAGCGCTTCGAACACCTTGTCGCGCCGGTCTTCAGGAACAATACCCCACGCCAGCGGCAAAATGCTCGATGTCTGCGTGCCATTCGCGTACGTGTTTGTATCCGGGTGGAAAAACTTTTTGTTGAAGGCCAGCTTCACCCTGTCCGCCAGTTCCTCGTACTCATTGGCATCCTGCGCCTTGTTCAGCAGACGCGCGTTCTCCGCCATGATGCGCAACAAGTAATAGTAGTAGGCGCTGGCGAGTACTTCGCCATCCGTGCGGCGGGCCGGATCTTCGGAATGTATCAACGTCGGCGACTCCGGAGGCACGCACCAATCGCCGTAAGTATCCTTCGAGATTAGATCCGACCTCATATACGTGGCCATGTGCGACATCCATTTCTTCATGGCCGGGTAGTGCCGCTCGATTACTCGAGTGTCCCCGTGAACTTCGTAAAGATGACGTGGTATGACGATGAAACTTGCCGGCCAAGTCACGTTCTCGCTATAGGCCTGCCAGTACGCGGGAGCCACATCACTTAGTGATCCGTCAGGTCGCTGCGTATCCTCCATGTCGCCGAGCCATTTGCTGTAGAGCGCGGCATTGTCGAACAGGTACAGTTCTCCACGGCTCGATGCCGCGCGGTCGCCAAGCCAGCCCATGCGTTCATCGCGTTGCGGGCAGTCGGTCGGAACACTGTGATAGTTGTCCTTTGTCCCCCACACGATGTTCTTGTGTATCTGGTTCAGCAGCGCGTTTGAACTCTGGAAGCTGGCGGTCTCCTCGATTGCATCCGAGACCACCCGTCCCTCTATCACTGGGGTTGAAACACCCGGCGAAGTCGTCACCTCGACGTAGCGGAATCCGTGGTACACGAAACGCGGCTCGTACGTTTCGGTCGTGTCGCCCTTCATCGTGTAAATGTCGGTGGCCCGCGCCGTTCGCAGGTTGTCGATATAAAGAGAGCCGTCAGGTCGCAACGTCTCGGCGTGGCGCAACTTGATCTGGGCGCCTGCGGGTCCGGTTGCCGACACTCGCACCCAGCCGACCATGTTCTGGCCGAGGTCGACCATGTACTTGTTCGCGCCCGATTCGGTCACCTTTACAGGTTTGAGCGTTTCGATCACGCGAATCGGTTCGATCGGCTGTGCGACGAGCTTTCCCGAGGGTGCGTCAACCACAGACGCCCTATGCCAGGCCGAATCGTCAAAGCCCGGCACGTCCCACCCTTTCATCTCCTTGCGGGCATCGTACTCCTCACCGTCGTACTCGTTGTTATTGCCAATTGGGCCGTCTTCGGTTATGTTCCACGTTCCATCGGTCGCGATTACGTCCCGTTTGCCATTGGCGTACTCCACCTCGAGTTGCATCAGCAGACGCGGACCGTTGAACGTGCGGTTTTCGAAGAAGTTGAACGATCCCCGTGGCGAGAAGTATCGGCCGTTGCCGAGCAGTACACCGATTGCATTCTTTCCCTGCTGTAACGCCTCGGTCACGTCATACGTCATATAGAAGACGTGCTTGTCATAGTCACTGAGTGCAGGCACGAGTAGGTCGCTGCTCGTCTTCTTGCCGTTCAGGTAGAGTTCGAAACAGCCTAATCCGCTGATGTAAGCGGTCGCACGCTCGACCGGCGATTTTGCGGTGAATTCCTTCCTCAACATGCGGGCGTGCATCCTTGTGCGGTCCGCGAATCCCACGTTGCCCCAAGGCTGCATCCCGTAAGGCCCAAGCACCTTGGCTGATTCAGCGTGAATTGAACCCTCCTTCGGCCAATTCTGCGGCTGTTCGCCTGCCGCCGACCAAGCGTCATCGGTCCTAACAGTGACCTGATCTCCGTCCGGAGTATCGAAGTCGATCGCTCCAATCAGCGCCGCACCTTCCGAACCTCCGCCGGTTACGGCAACTTCGACCACGTTGTTGCCGGCGCGAAAGCTTCCCGTCATGTCGCCGGCGATTACGGAATCCTTTCCTCGCGGTGGTGTGTCGGTCTTCTTGCCGTTGACATATACGGTGGTTGTACCTGATCCGACGAACATCCCCAGCGCCACCGCGGGCTTGTCTTTCAGTTCCATTTCATAGCGGAAGAAACCGGTGGCTGGCCTGTTCGCCGGTGCAATCCATTTCGAGCGCCTCAGGTTCTCAGCGTTCTCCGCACCCGCCTCGAGGCCGATCCACTTCGCGGTCCAGTCCTGCGGCGACAACAAACCCATCGACCACCATGCCGCCTCACTCCAGGGCGACAATATCCCGTTGTTGTCCCAGACGCGAACCTTCCACCAGACGCGTCGGCCTGACTGCAGCGGTTTTCCCGAATACACGGCCTGGATGGAGCGGTCGGATGCCACTCTCCCGCTGTCCCACAGATCGGCGCTCCCTTTCTGCAGTCGTTCCAATGAAGTTGCAGCCATGATCTGGTAACCGACCTGCGTCAGGCCTCGCTGGGCCGTGTCGTTCGAAGTGAGAATCCAACTCAAGCGCGGTTCCGCGACGTCAATTCCTGATGGATTCGTGCGGTATTCCACCTTCAGATTCGTTGGGCTAAGCGCGGCATACGTCAAGGACGAACATCCCAGCGCGAGAACAGCACAGAGTGGAGCGAGAAGGCTGCTTTTCAGTCGCATTTGAAATCTCTTCGAACCAGTCTTGGCGCGACCACTCGACGCCAGCGAAACACTGTCAAAGGCCGGATCGGTCGCGTTCGTCAACTTACCACGTTTTTGAAACAGTTTCTAAAGAGAAATACACAAAGGTGCAGTAGCACCGCTCTCCCGTATTGGCACAAAAAAAAGCGGGAGGGAGAACGCATTCCCTCCCGCCGGTATGTACGGCTTGCTTTTACCGAATGGTGTAGGTCCCAGTCACTACCACGCTGTTTCCGAAACCGGGGGCCACGGCGATTGCCTTCACAGTGGTCGTCGCGCTGATGGTGAGCGGCCCGACATACGAGGTGGAAGCAGTGGTTGGTGTGGTGCCGTCCAGGGTGTAGTAGATCGTCGAGCCGGCCGTCGACGAACTCATCGTCACCGTCTGCGCGCCGACGAACGGGGCGACAGGAGCAGGCGAGAGCACCGGCCTGGCGGCCTGAATCACGTAACCGCCAGTAAGCACCGCACTGTTCGCGTAACCAGCGGCCACCGCAATGGCCTTGATCGTGGTGTTCTGGGACACAGTAATCGGCTGGCCTGTGTAGAGCGCGGACCCCGTAGTCGGGGTTGTTCCGTCAAGGGTGTAGTAGATCTGAGCTCCGTCGGTGGTGGACGACAGACTCACATTCACTGGACCCGTGAATTGCATGACCGGAGCCGGCGAGAATGTCGGGCGAGCTGCCGCAATCAAATAGCCCGCAGTTTTCACCTGACTGGCGCTCATTCCCTCGGCGACAGTAACAGCCTTGATTGTGGTGTTCTTCGTTACGGTGATCGGTCCGGTGTAAACGGTCGAAGCTGTTGTAGGACTCGAACCGTCGGTTGTGTAGTAGATCGTTGCTCCGGCAATAGCCGTCGTGATGCTTACGGACTGCGGACCGGAAAAGATCGTTGTCGGCGCCGGCGAGAAGGTTGGCGCTCCCGTTGCGATCACATATCCCGCAGTCACGACCACGCTGCTGCCCATGTTCGGGGCGACAGCAATGGCCTTGATCGTGGTGTTCTTCGTTACGGTGATCGGCCCGGTGTAAAGGGTCGAAGCCGTTGTCGGAGTCGAACCGTCTGTCGTGTAGTAAATCGTTCCTCCGGCAGTCGCCGACGTAATGCTTACGGTCTGGGCCGAATAGAACGTTGCAACCGGAGCAGGCGAGAACGTCGGCTTGCCAGCCTGTATCACATACCCACCCGTGATCACCGGACTCAAACTGTACCCCGGTGCGAGTGCAGCCGCCTTCATTGTGGTGTTCACGCTGACCAGAATCGGCGTGCTGTAAACGCTCGACGCAGTCGTCGGAGTGCTCCCGTCGAGTGTGTAGTAGATAGTCGCGCCGGGCGTTGCGGACGCGATCGTCACGTTTACGGGTGCCCCGAACTGGGTTATCGGAGCTGGCGTCATCGTCGGCCGGGTCGCCGCAGGCAATGTTTTCATCCCGACGCCGGTTAGCCCAACCGATGCCGGCGATCCAGCAGCGTCGTGCGTAATCGTTATCGTTCCAACTTTGGCTCCGGAACTCTGGGGAGCGAAGCTGACGGAAATCGTGCAGGTTTCACTCGGAGCAACGGCTGCGCAGTTGTGACTGGCAATGAACTCGCCTGTCACCTGCACATCGCTGATATTCAGCGTTGCGGCTCCCGAATTCGTGACCGTCAACGTCTGAGCTACCGAACTGCTGTTAACGACCACCTCTCCGAAGTCGACAGTTGTGGCCGAGACTTCGAATACCGGCCTCGGCGATGGCAGCGTGAAATACGCGATTGGTTGATCGTGGTCGGAAACGCGTTCGGGCCGAGTTGCGTCTGTGCTGAACGCAACCGGGAAGTCGGCATTCGCGTGTGCCACCTCAACGTGATGGGGCAGTGCCAGCAAAGCGTCATTGACCACGATGTGGTCGATGGACTGCGCGCTGCCATTCTCGACGTACGTATAGATCACCTTGTCGGGCCAGCTCTTCACCAGGTCCGTGAGATTCGGGTCAACCCAGTCCGTTGTTGGCAAAACCACCTGGTCTGCCGTCGCGGGATCACCCGTCACGGTGCCAAGCACGTCGACGTAACCGTCATTGAAGTCGAACGCGTTGAAATCGCCTAGGGCGATGACGTTCTTACCCGACTGTTGCAGACCAGCCAGCATTTGAGCCAGGCCTTCAGCTTCGAGTTGACGCTTCCAACGCGCGCAGAACCCCGCGTTCGTGTTCGCATCCAAATCGATGAGCGACCGGAGGTGGTTCACTATCAGCGTGACCGGGAATGGCTTGTTGTCCGCGGTCGTGAAAGTCGCGTCCATCTGGAATGGCTGACGGTCCCAGATGGTGTAGCTGGTGCAGGTTCCGGTCATCTTGTCGGCATTGCCCAGCACGGTAAAACTCGGGTTGCTCACGCGGTCGCCGCGGTAAAGGAAGCCGACATTCTGCGTTCCCGAGATTACGCCCATCTGGACCTGGTAGTTGGGCGTGACACCACTCGGTGCCGCCGCGTTGACGGCATCCGCCACCTGCTGCAACGAGGCCGCATCCTTCACTTCTTCGACCCCGATAATGTCCGGCATCTTCATCACGTTGACGATCTCCAGCGCGGCCTTTGCGGTCTGTGTCGCAGAACCAGCGAAGTTCCACATGTTGAAGCTCGCGACCGTGAATTCGTTCGCTCCGCGATCGGCAACAGGCAACGCGGTCTGTGAGGTCGTTCCCGTCACACAGGTGAAGAGCGAATAAGACGCGCCATACGTGCTCGAATAGTAGTAGCCCAGCGGACCGACCAAATCGCCGGTCGCGTCGCCGGTTGCAAGGTTGGCTTGGTTCGAGCAGCCGCTCATGTCCACGCGCAGGATTTCGGGGTTGCCGTCATAGCGGGGAACGTTAGCGCCTGCGCCATTGGGCAACGTCAATCCAGATTCGACTCCGGGTTCGCGGAAGGGACGCGGTACGCCAGCAGCCGTCACATAGAAGGCTCCGCTGTTCGTCGGACCCACGACTGTAGTGCCGGCCACCTTGGCCAGCATGCCGGCGTATTTTTCGAACTGGGCACTCTGCATCTGCGCACCGTCCGGAACTAGATCAATCGGCGCCGGCAGTTCGGTGTTCGTGCCGAGCACGGCCTTCACGGTGGGACTAGTCAGTTCCAACTCGGTGGGAGAGCCCGCGGGGTACTGCCCGACCGTTCCGGTTACATCGAGTTCGTTGCCCACTGCTGCCTGCGCCGGCGGAGCGGAACCGGTGTAGACGTAAATGGCAAGCGAGGTAGTGCCGTCAAATGTTCCGTTCTTTTCCTGTAGATAAAAGCCATTGCTGCGTAGACCCGTAACAACGCCGGTGGTTTCCACCAGAGTACCCATGAGGGCAGAGGAATTGGCGCGGATCTCATGGATCGAATACGCAACAGCGGGAACTGTAACGGTGAGGCTGATGGTAGCAGTGGCCGACCGCAGTTGCGAGTCGCCCACTCTGGCGGTGATGCTCTTCGCTCCGGCCGTGGCGCCGCCCGTCACCGTCGCCAGAAACGAAAACGTGTTGTCCCCGGCAGTTACGTCGCCGTTTGTCCCATCGTCGTAAAACGTCTGCGTGGCAGAACCGCCGAGTGCCGACAGATCAGCCGTCACGCTGATGCCGGTGCTGTCCGGATTTGTTCCCGGTGTCACCGTAACCTGTAATAAGGTGGTCCCGCCGACCTCAACACTCGCAGGAGTAGCTGAACTGCTGGCGGTCGGGTTCGTTGGAGTTGGCGTGCCACCGCCCGAGCACGGACTGAGGGCCGTCGCAGAGTTGCGCGGAGCGGGCGCGATCACTTGGAAATCCGACGAGTTTACGTCAGTGTCGGTGCAGCCGCCGGTTTTGCGCATTGCCCCAAGTGTGTTGGAAAGCGCAGCCGTCGGAGACCCCTCAGAACATGCGCCCGTTCCTGTGCTGTTGGCGCCGAGGAAGTCAACCACACTGGCGAGCGGACACGCCCCGGTCAGCGCGGTTTGGCTCGCAACGAGCGCAACTTTGAATCCGGAAGCGCCCATGGCGATGTTGCCCGTTGCATCCGGAGTCGGCAAAGCTACGGTTCCGCCCGATCCGGCAGCTTCTTGAACGAGGTAGTACTGGCCAGGTCGGAGAGTGCCGCTCAAGTTGGTGACAGACCAGGCGCTCCCACCGGCCGATGCATACTGGACCGAGTAGGTAGACAAGTCTACCGGTGCGGAGCCTCGATTGAATATCTCGATGAAGTCGTTCTTGTAGGTTGCGCCGCTGTTGCCGCCGCCACCGTAGGCCTGGCTGATCACGAGGTTCGGCGACCCCGTGCTCTGGGCCATCGCGGGCACGAACAGCAGGAGAAACGCAAATAGGCACAATAGTGCCGCACTGGACGAGCGATTGATTTTGGGCATAAGCGTGCAGTATGCCCTCGCAATGCCGCGTCCACAATTAACTAGTCAGTAATTTACGTCTGAAGGCGTGTTCGCAGTCTGGTCACGGTCGCGTCCCGATCACGAAGCTTTGCCCACCGCCGCGCGCCGCAGGACATAGTTTTCGATCCCCTTGGCAAAGCCTTCATCTTCGCTGGACGCGGTTACGTAGTCCGCACTCTCCTGCACCTCGGGGCTGGCGTTACCCATGGCAATGCTCAGTCCGCTCTTCCTGAACATGAGTACGTCATTGGGTCCGTCGCCTATGGTTGCGACTTCGGCCGGGCTGATCCCGAGCATTTTCGCGACCGTAAGCACAACCTGTCCCTTGTTCGCATTAGGGTGTGTCACGTCCAGGTAGTAAGGCTGTGATCTTGCGGCGGACGCGGCGCTGTC
This sequence comes from Acidobacteriota bacterium, assembly GCA_023441255.1. GTDB lineage: Bacteria > Acidobacteriota > Terriglobia > Terriglobales > Acidobacteriaceae > JAEZPW01. The sequence goes on along the minus strand of JAEZPW010000199.1, from coordinate 3,041 downwards.
ACAGAGGCGCTGAACGTGTGCCTCGCAGTCGGCCACTTTGGGGTAATCGTCGCTGACGCCGACGATCTTAGCGACGCGGTCCAGGTGCGGATTGAAATCAGGCACGACCTTGGGCTGAAAGCTCACTGTCCAAGCTTCGCGCGCAACATGAGGGGCGCCGGGGTCGCGCACGAACCAATCGTGGTCAGTGTACAGCCATACATCGAGTCCGTCACCGGCGATAGTTTCTATCACTCTCGCGGCGACATCTCTTGGCAAGAAATTCTCCTCCAGCACCGACATGTCCGGCCTCACGATCACTCCGCCGTTGAACGCCGCGACGGGGTTCGTCAACTCCAGCGCGTCTACGACCTTCTTCATCCCCAGGGGCGGACGTCCGCTGGTGATGCTGAAGCCAATGCCGGACTTTTTCAGAGCGTCAACTGCGGCTGCAGCACGCGGAGTCAGAACTTTTTCTTTCGTGACTAACGTGCCGTCAACGTCTGCAATGACCAACCGAATCTGCTGCGAAACGCTTTCTGCTGCCATACGCACCTTCCGTTCTCATTGTTCTTCGTACTTCCAGAGCAGCCCGCCATCTACGAAGACCGTGGTGCCCGTCATGTAATCGGCGTCCGCGGACGCGAGAAAGGCGGCGACTCCAGCGACGTCGTCCGTCGTTCCAAGGCGCCGCAAAGGAATGTTCTTAAGTACGGACGAGAGCTTCTGCGGGTCCTGTAGCAGCGCGCGGTTGATCGGCGTTTCGATTGCCCCGGGGGCGATGTTATTGACAGTTATCCCATAAGGAGCAAGCTCAATGGCAAGATTGCGCGTGAGCATCTTAAGCGCACCTTTGCTGGCGCAATATGCGGAGAAATGCGGGAACGGCAGCTCCTCGTGCACCGAGCTGATGTTGATGATCTTTCCTGGCTGCCGCTTCTCGAGCCAGCGGCGCACCACGGCCTGCGAGGTAAAGAACACGCCCTTAAGGTTCACGTCGAGGACCCGATCGTAGTCTTGTTCGCTCACATCCCAAAAGTTGGCGCTCTTTTCCAGACCTGCATTGTTTACCAGGATGTGGGCCACGCCGAACGTTTCATACGCCTCGTCAATGAACTGCTTGGCCTGTGATGTATCCGCCAGGTCTGCGACGAATGCGGCTGCCTTGCGCGAGAGGCTTGAAATCTCGTTCACCACCTCTTCGGCGCCCTCGCGGTTCTTTCGGTAGCAGAACGCCACGTCAGCGCCTTCAGAGGCAAGCCGCAATGCGATACCTCTGCCGATACCCTGGTCGCCTCCCGTGATGATCGCAACCTTGCCTGCCAGTCTTCCGGACGGCGATTTCTCCTGCTGGTGCAGCGAACTCGTGCGTTCCATTCTTCACCTTAGAGTTCGGGATGGTTTAAAGGATGAGTCGTGCTGCAGGCCGGTCCACGACCCACAACAGGTTGCCTTTTCGAGGTTCGATCAGTTGCGCCGGCAATCGCTGTACGTCTTTGGGACCGGAGAGCACTTCCGACAGCACCTGCGCTTTGTCTGCGCCAGAAACCAAGAATGCAATCGTGTGCGCGGCGTTGATCAGGGGCGCTGTCATAGTGATGCGCCACATCTTCACCTCTTCGACGAAATCTGCGGCAACGAGGCGCTCGTGTTCATTCAGCGCCGGCGAGTAAGGGAACAGCGATGCGGTGTGGCCATTCGTTCCGAGCCCGAGCAGTACGAGGTCGAAGCTGGGGACACCGGTTTTGATTCCGAAGACGCTGCGAATCTCATCTGCGTATGCTTCCGCGGCCGCAGAGGGCGATTCGGTTTCCGTTCGCACGCGGTGCACATTGGTTGGCGGCACGGGAACGTGATCCAGCAGTGCCTCGCGCGTCATTCGGTAGTTGCTCTGAGGATCGTCGGCACTCACATTCCTTTCGTCACCCCAGAAGATGTCTGTCTTTTGCCAATCCACGCGCGAAGAGCGCGCTTGCCCCGCCAGCAACTCGTACGAATGCTTCGGCGTGGAACCGCCTGAGAGCGCAACGCGAAAACGTCCACGCCCTGCTATGGCCTGTGCACAAAGCTCAATGAACAGATCCGCCGCAGCCACGGCGACTTCTTCGGAGTTCTCGCACAGCCGCAATTCGCCGGTTGACACTCGCCGAGCGGCATTGTTGGTGGCGTTCATGAGACCTCCACGACGAAAGGCGTTTGCGAAAGCTGGCGCCTGAAGTGGCAGAAGATGCTGCACGGCAGCCTGTTGCGGGGTCGTGAGATGCCCCTTCACGCATGGAAGTGGCCCATCGTGCGAAACAATTGTGAGTTGCCGGTCTGGGCGGCCCACCCGTTCGCCCGTCAAGATCCAACTATGTTCGCTGCACAAGCTTCTTCGAGCGCTCGGATCTTGCCCAGACGCCGCACGTGCCTCTCTTCACCCGTGAAGCGCGCCCCGAGAAACGCGCGGACAAGGTCAATCATGAGCTCGATGCCGACAACGCGGGCACCGAGGCACAGTACATTCATATCGTCGTGCTCAACTCCCTGGTGCGCTGAATAGATGTCGTGACACATGCACGCGCGAATACCGCGGATCTTGTTTGCTGCGACCGTCACGCCAACGCCGCTACCGCAGATGAGCAATCCGCGCTCGCACCTTCCACTCGCCACTTCCCGGGCTACGGCTTGTGCATAGTCAGGGTAGTCGTCGGGCAGCGACGCGTCGTGCGACCCCAGGTCAACAACTTCATAGCCTGATTGGCGAAGTTCTGCGATGACCCGTTCGTTCGCGGGCACCCCGGCATGATCGGCTCCCACCGCAACGCGCATATTCACCTCTGCCAGTCGGCTTTGGCCGGCGAACCTGTGCAGCACCCAGCCGCATGTACGCACCGGAGCCTACTTCAACACTCTTCTGGGAAGCAACTTCAGCTGCTCTGCGAGGCACGATTCTTCGCTCCCCAGATGTTTAGCTACGGTAACAAGCCGGGACCTGACCTACTGACGCAAAACGGTGATGAACGCACAAGCTGTGATGCTAAAGCCGTGGGATGTCGCGATCGTGAAGGAGACCACAAGGG
>JAEZPW010000193.1 GCA_023441255.1 Acidobacteriota bacterium | reverse complement strand
GGCAAGGGCAAGAAATTTGCGGGTGATGCGAGCGGAGCGATGAACCAGATCATCGGCGGCTGGCAGTTGGCCGGCATCTTCAGCGCTTCGACCGGCAACTGGTTCACGATCACCGACGCCAATAGTTTCTCCAACTCAGATGCCGGCGGCAACGTCGCCGGCGGACAGCGGCCCGATCTGGTGGGCAACCCGTGGCAGGCGGGACCGGTCGCCGGGAATCCGTCCTGCGTCGCGCCGACCCAGATACATACGGTGAACGCGTGGTTCAACCCGTGCGCGTTCGGCGATCCACCGATCGGGTCATTTGGGAATGTGAATCGTAATACGATACAGGGACCCGGTTACAACATCTGGGACTTCTCCATCTTCAAGATGTTCAAGACGAGCGAACGGACCCAGTTGGAGTTCCGCACCGAGTTCTTCAACGTGCTGAACCATCCGAACTTCATGTTCGTGCGACCGGAGCCACAGATCTCGAACGACTCCATTGTGCGCAATACGGACCAGTTCGGAGTGCTGACTGCGGCGCGCGATCCAAGGCAGATCCAGTTCGCGCTGAAGTTCTCGTTCTAGCTTGTGTGGGGAAAAGGCTGTGCCCCGTCCCGTGTAGAGGATTGCTGGTGCGCTCTGGGACGGGGCGCAGCCCCATCCCCACACGACCGCTCCACACGGAACCAGTCCTTTCGGAGAGAACCATGGCCTACATACTGCGCTTTGTGCAGCACTATCAGCCATCGAACCAGAGAGCATTCATGGATCTTGAAGCGAAGTTCAAGGACCTGGAACGGCAGTGTCCGAACTTCCCACAGGGCAAACGATATACGCCGGTGGCCTCGGGTGAACCGACGCATACGCTGATCTGGGAATGCGAATTTCCGAGCCTTAATGATGTGCAGCGTGCGCTGGCACAGGTCGCAGCCGACCAGACACACACGGACCTTTTCAGGGAACAGTCGCCATACATAACGGGAATGCGGACAGAAATCTACCAGGTACTGGACCTATAGAGATGAACAGCACACAGACGGCAAGAATTTCGACCGCGTACGTTGATCCGCGGCAGCTCTACGAGTGGTGCAAGATACCAGCGGATAAGCTGGTGAATCATCCGGCGTTGCGAGTTGGATTTCGCCAGGTACGCGACTCTCAGGAGATGGGGCAGTTGATGGCGCGCGAACTGGTGGAGTTGGTGCAGGAGAACAATCGGCGTGGCACGGCGACGAGGGCCATCGTGCCGTGCGGGCCAACGTGCTGGTACAAGCAGTATACCGACCTGGTGAATTCCCTCGGCGTGTCGCTGCGCAATCTCCACGTGTTTCACATGGACGAGTGCCTCGACTGGCAGGGGCGTCTGCTGCCGCACAATCATCCTTACAACTTCCGCACGTATATGGAAAAACATTTCTACGGTCCCGTTCGTACGGAATTGAACGTGCCCGAGTCACAGCGATGGTGGCTTACGCCCGCAAGTATGGAACGAGTTCGCGAAGAGATCGCCACGGCCGCGATCGACATCACGATCGGCGGTTGGGGGCAGGATGGCCACCTGGCGTACAACCAGGCGCGGCGGCACCCGTTTTATCACGCCACTCTCGAAGACATGACGCAATCGACGATCCGCATTCAGGACAACAATATCGATACGATCATTTCATTGGCGCAGCGCACGTTTGGCTCAGCCTACCAGTTTGTTCCGCCGATGTCGGTGACGCTTGGGATTCGCGAGTGTTTGTCGGCGAGAAAAGTGCGCGTTTATAGCGATACAGGTGCGTGGAAGCAAACGGCATTGCGCGTGGCGCTCTTCAGCGAGCCGACCCCGGAGTATCCGATGACGCTGCTGCAGACGCATCCGGACGCGGTGATCACGGCCACGCTCGATACTTCACGGCACCCTATTAGCGAAAACCCGGATTGGGAGCTCTTCTGACATGCTGGCCCTGCGAGCGAATGCGGACGCGGGCTTTAGGCGCGTCGTGGGCATCGGTGGCATCGGCAGCGGGATTGTGTTTGCGCTGGACGGGGACCAGACCCTAGGCCGCAATGAAAGCCGCCTGGGTACCCTGCTGGACGCGCGCGACTACTGCAAGCTACATATCGTAGAGCATTACATTGCGCGATTAATGGACGCGTCGCCCAGCGGGCCGCCATTTCATGTGGTTGCGCTGGGAGTGGTCGGCGACGACGAAGTGGGCCATCAGATGGTGCGCGACATGGACGAAGCCGGCATCGATACACGACTCGTCCGGAAGGACGCAGCTACACGCACGTTGTTCAGCGTGTGCTTCGTTTATTCGGACAGCTCTGGCGGGAACATCACGACGAGCAATTCGGCCGCAGCAGCGCTAAGCGTTGATGACTTGCGACAGGTCCAGGATCTGTTGCGGGAGGCAGGGTCGCACGGAATCGCTCTGTGCCTGCCTGAAGTGCCAATGAAAACGCGTCGCGAATTCCTGACGTTGGCGATGGATTCCGGAAGCTATGTCGCGGCATCGTTCGCTTCGGCCGAACTGATCGAGGCACGCGACACGGGCATGCTGTCCAACATCGACCTGCTGGCGATCAACAAGGACGAAGCTGCCGCTTTGGTCCAATCGCACGTTCCCCTTCAGGGGAAAGGTGCAGTACCCGTAGTGGGTGCTCCGGATGGAGACTCGGGAACGGCGGCGCTGATTTCGGCCTGCGCGCGGATGCTCACGGCACAACGGCCGGACATGCGCATCGTCGTTACTGCGGGATCACGGGGCGCATACGGATTCGAAGCGGGCGCTTGGGACTTTTGCCCTGCCCCGAAGGTCTTGGCAGTGTCGACGGCTGGGGCCGGAGATGCGCTGCTGGCCGGAGTCATCTGCTCGCTCGCATCGGGTGTCCCATTCATTTCAGAGACACCCGCATCAGCCAAAGACTGGCACATATGGAGCACCGGTGGTTTTTCAGAACGTCAGTCGAGATCGGCGCTCGACTTTGGCGTTCTGCTGGCCGCTTACACCGTGCAGTCGCCGCACACGATTCATCCTGATGCCACGCTGGAAGCGCTGCTCGCCTTTGCGTCTTCCCTGGGAGTGTCGTTCGGGGGCGAGCTTGCCGCTGCGTTACAGGTGCAGCGAGTTGCCGCGAGGTGAACATTATGGAAATTTGTGACTCTCATGAGAGCAGGATTCGCCGGGTGATCGGTGCGCTCGCGTTGTGCGCCACCATGTGCGTGATTGTCTTTTCGAACGGCTGCACGCGAGAACGTACCGTTTCCGCACAAGCGACATCCGAGGTCGCGGTTAATACTCCTGCTGGTGGTCCGATTGCGATAAAGACGAAAAGCGCACGGTTCGAGATCATGCCGACTGGCTACGTACGCGCATATCTGACCGGGGCGAAAGATGTGACCCTTGATGATCCGCAGCAGGACGCGGCGGATTACGTGGCGATCAACGGAAAAGACGTGCAGGACTTTGCCCTGGACCTGAAAAACGCGAAGCTGAGTGACGCGACGGGAAAGATCGGGCAGCACGGCAAGCGTATTGAAATTCATGGAAAGAGCGCCGAAAGCGGTCTGGAGAAAACGCTCATTGTCGAAGTGTATGACGACTTTCCCGCGATGGCATTCACGACTACCTCTTATAAGAACACCGGTAACTCTGCCGTGCAGATCCAGCGCGCGGTTTCGCAACGACACCGGTTCAGCGCGTCGAATGCGGACCCGAACGTAAAGCCGTACGAGATGTATTCGTTCAGCGGGGCGAGCGAAAAGTGGGGCAAGGATGACGTGATGCCGGTCTCGTCGAAGTTCTCGCGGGCGAACGTCATGGAAGCTGTCATGCACAATGACGAAAACATGACCGGAGGCGGCGTGCCCGTGGTAGCGTTCTGGACCCGCGATGTGGGCGAGGCGATCGGGCATGTAGAATTGCTTCCGCTCGCGGTGTCCCTGCCAGTGTCGACTGCGGGCGACGGACGCGTCCAGGCATCCTTGACAATGGAAGGGCAGTCGCTCGCGCCGGGTGAAACATTCTCTACTCCGCTGACGTTCGTGTCGGTTTACCACGGAGACTTCTACGAGCCGCTGCATCTTTATTCAACCGCATTGCAGAAACAGGGATGGACCCTGCCCAAGGCGACCGAAGGCGATTACCAGGCGAACTGGTGCGGCTGGGGCTACGAGATGAATTTCACGCCGAAGCAAATGCTGGGCACCATTCCAAAGTTGAAGGAGCTGGGACTGAAGTGGGGAACGCTCGATGCTGGCTGGTTCACGAACCGCGGTGATTGGGACCCGCGTCCTGAGCGGTTCCCGGACGATTCGGTCAAGACGATCGCCGATGAGTTCCACAAGAACGGCATGAAGATCACGATCTGGTGGATCCCGATCGTGGCTGAAGATGGCGGCGGGAAAGACATCCTTAACCAGAAACCGTATCAGATGTCGAACGTGGTGAAGGAGCATCCGGACTGGCTCATTCTCGATAAAGACGGCAAGCCTGCGCGAGCGACGGCGAGCCTGGGCGCGCTATGTCCGGCGCTTCCGGAGGTGCAGCAGTATTACAAGCAGCTCACCGAGAAATTCATTCGCGATTGGGGCTACGACGGCCACAAGCTGGATTTCTCCTATGCGGTTCCGGCGTGCTACAACCCAAAGCACCACCACAAATCGCCGAGCGATTCGACAAAGGCCGTAGGCGACATCTACAAGATCATCTTCGAGACTACGCGTGCCCTGAAACCGGATAGCGTGACGCAGAGCTGTCCGTGCGGCACGCCGCCGAATTTTGCGTGGCTGCCCTATATCGACCAGGCGGTGACAGCCGATCCGGTTGGGGCTCGGCAGGTGCGCGAGCGCACGAAGATGTACAAGGCGCTGCTCGGTCCGCAGGCCGCCGTGTATGGCGATCACGTCGAACTCACGGACGTTCGCTTCCCAAATACAAACACAGAGCACGATGTCGGCAAGGACTTCGCCTCGTCCGTCGGTACGGGCGCCGTGCTCGGGACGAAGTTTACATGGCCGAATTACGGGCCCAAGTTCAACAGAGTGATGCTCACGCCGGAGAAGGAGCAGCACTGGAAGAAGTGGATCGACATCTACAACGACAAGATGCTTTCGCGCGGCACCTTCCGCAACCTGTACATATACGGTTATGACAGCCCGGAGGCGTATGCCATCGAGAAGGACGGGAAGATGTATTACGCCTTCTTCGCGGCGAAGCCGACCGACACATGGAAGGGGACACTGGAACTGCGCGGACTTGAGCCCGGCAAGTACAAGGTGTTCGACTACGCCAACAACAGGGACCTCGGGACAGTCGATGCGTCCGATCCAAAGCTGAACACGCAGTTCACGGATCATCTGCTCATCGAGGTCAGCAAGATGTAACTGTCGCCGGAGGGTCGCGACAGCGGGCGGCTGCGTGGGAGCGCGGCCGCCCGGATTCCTGCGATGACATTCTGTGCGCGACGGGCACAGTCCCGTCGCACACAATGTTTGGACGCGAACAGGACCGCCGCCGGGGACGGGCGGTGATACACCTTCAACGGACACTGCTCATGCCAACGGCTTCTACTGCTTCATCAGTGGATTCGACACCGCAACTGCGCAGAGCACTCGGACTCTGGGACCTGATTCTTTACGGCCTCATCGTGATCCAGCCAACGGCGCCTATGCCGGTGTATGGCGTCATGAGTGTGCGCGCGCACGGACACGCGGTCACGACGGTGCTGATCGCCATGGTCGCGATGCTATTCACAGCCATCAGTTACGGACGAATGGCACGCGCCTATCCCAGCGCGGGGTCGGCCTTCACGTACGTGGGGCGCGAGATACATCCAGCGCTGGGCTACATTACCGGGTGGAGCATGGCGATGGACTACATGCTCAACCCGCTGATCTGCACAATCCTGTGCAGCAAGTTCGCGCTAAACTTCTTTCCCGGCGTGCCTTATCCCGTCGTTGTCGTGATTTTCGTGTCCCTGTTCACCTTCCTGAACCTGCACGGCATCAAGACCTCGGCGCGCATCAACACCGGTCTTGCGGCAGGAATGGGCGTGGTCATCATAATCTTCCTGGTTGCTGCGATCCGTTACGTGCTCCACGTTCCGCATGAAGGGCTGGCGTTCTTCACGCGTCCCTTTTACGATCCGGAAACGTTCTCGATGCGCGCGGTGCTGGGCGGCACGTCGCTGGCGGTGCTTACCTATATCGGATTCGACGGCATATCCACGTTATCGGAAGAAGCGAAAAATCCGAGGCGCAACATTATGCTGGCGACCGTGCTGGTTTGCCTTCTGACAGGAGTGCTCGCCTCGGTGGAAGTGTATGCAGCGCAATTGGTGTGGCCCGGCTGGCACTTTCCTGATGTAGATACGGCTTTCGTGCACGTGGCCGGACGCGCTGCCGGTCCGTGGCTGTTTGCCCTGATCAACATCACGCTGCTGGTAGCGACCGTGGGATCGGGCATGGGGGCACAACTCGGCGCGGCACGACTTCTCTTCGGCATGGGGCGAAGCAACGCGATACCGAAGTCGTTCTTTGGTGCGATCGAGGAGAAGAGGCGTATCCCGCGTAATAATGTTTTGTTCGTCGGAGTGCTCGCGCTCATCGGGGCGATGGTGCTGAGCTTTGAGCGCGGTGCGGAGCTGCTTAATTTCGGCGCGCTGCTGGCATTTATGGGCGTGAATGGGGCGGCGTTCACGCGCTACTACCTGCGCGAGGGCGAAAAGAAATTTCTGAACTTCATCACGCCGGTGCTAGGATTCGTGATCTGTCTGACGTTGTGGCTGAGCTTGAGCTGGCGGGCGAAACTGCTCGGGGTCGCATGGATGGCGGTGGGAATTGCGTATGGGGCGTATAACACGCGCGGATTCCGGCGGGAGTTGGTAAACCTCGAGATTCCCGCAGAAGAATAATCAAGCGTAAAAGGGCCAAAGCGTTGAGGGCAACAAAAAGGCGGAGACTGTCTCTCCGCCTTTCGCAATCATATAAGCGTCGCGCTAGGCAACGTTGTTGCGCTCGATCACGGGAATCTCCAGTTCATCGATGAGACGGTGGAGGGAAGAACGGGCAATCTTCAACGTGCGAGCGGCCTGCAACTTGTTATTGTTCGTGTCTGAGAGAGCGCGCTGGATCAGCCGCCGCTTGAAACTTCGGACTTCCTCCTCGAACGAGCAGCTGTCATCAGTATGTAGTTCCCAGGCGGCGAACTGAGAGGGCAGTTGTTCGATCGTTATTTCTGGACCGTCGGATATGACGACCGAGCGCTCCATCACGTTCTGCAGTTCGCGGACATTGCCCGGCCAGTCGTATTCCTGAAGCGCAGCCAAGGCCGCACCGCTGATGCGTCGTGCCGGACGCTTGTGCTTCTCAGCGTAGCTCTGCAGGAACGAATGGGCGAGCAGTGCAATGTCATCGCGGCGTTCGCGCAGCGGAGGCAGGCTGAGTTCGATCGTGTTGAGCCGGTAATACAGGTCTGCCCGGAAGGTGCCGGCTTTTACGAGATCGCGAAGATTGCGGTTGGTCGCGCAGATGACACGGGCTTCCATGTGCCTCGGGGAATTGCTCCCAAGCCGCTCGAACGTGCGTTCCTGAAGAACACGCAGCAGTTTGACCTGAAGGCCGGGCGGAATCTCTCCGATTTCGTCGAGGAAAATGGTGCCGCGTTCGGCGGCCTCGAAACGTCCGCGCCTGGCTGAAGTGGCTCCGGTAAAGGCACCACGTTCATGCCCGAACAGTTCGGCTTCGATTAGCGTTTCAGGCAGGGAAGAGCAGGCGACGGCTACGAATGGTTCGCGGGCCCGCGAACTGGCCTTGTGGACGGCGCGCGCGAGCAATTCCTTGCCCGTGCCAGTCTCGCCTACAACCAGCACCGTAGCGTCAGTCGAAGCGACTTTGGAGGCGAAGCTGAAGATCGCGCGCATCTTCGGGTCGCAGCCGATGATCGAGACAAAGTCGCTCAGTTCCAGGCCGGAGAAGCGGAGTCGCTGCAGCTCGCGGTTCATTTCGTAGAACTGCGAGGCACGTCGCAGAACCAGGCGGAGTTCATCCATGGAACCTGATTCGAGCCAGTGGTCGTAGGCTCCAGCCATTAGCGCGTTGATGGCCAACTGGCGCTCGTGCGACGAGAGGAAGGCAACTACGGGCACTCCGACAGGGTTCCTGACCAGCTTCTGAAGTTGTGACAGACGGGCTGAGTAGTCTGGTTGGTCAGGACCCGGCAAACCGACGATGAGGACGTCGCAGGCCATTAACTTCTCCCGGTCTTCGGCATCTACCGGGTCCATCTGAAAATCCGGACCAAGTTTCTCAGCCAAGACCGAAAAGAACTCCACCCTCTGATCAACGACGTGGCAGATCATGTTCACCCCAAAACGGCTCAACAAGTGCAATTCTGGTTCCGCTGTTCACGTTGGGGGAGGTCTTTATGTGACAGCAACTTACCGGCTCAGAAACAACTCATTTAGTGAGCGCGTCGTGCAAAGCTGATGTCTTTTGCACAATCGCGCGGAAAATCCACCCTCTTGGTCTCGAAGTCACGGGCCGGAAGTCCACCAGCACCCCTCGGCTTCCGCCAGCCCTGTCAGGACAAGCCTGAGCACGTGTGACGTACATTACTACAAGACAGGAGCAAAGTTGACAACCTAAAAAACATTTTTTCTTCGTATGTTGGTCACTGGTGTTTTCCCCGAAAGTACTGAACCGGCCAGGTGACGTCACTTCTGAGGTCTCGCGCGGCGCGCAAAGGCCAGTAGGGTTCGCGAAGAAACTGCCGGGCAAGGAGCACCAGGTCTGCCTGCCCGGTCCGGACGATCTGGTCCGCCTGCTCTGGTGACGTAATCATGCCCACGGCACCGGTCATGATGTCTGCCCCTGCGCGAATTCGTTCGGCGAACGCGACCTGGTATCCCGGGCCGACGGGTATTCGGGCGCGAGGCACGATGCCCCCCGAGGAGCAATCGATGACGTCTACCCCCAGCGGTTTGACCAGGCGGGAAAGGGAGACGGAGTCTTCCACGGTCCATCCGCCTTCTGACCAATCGGTAACCGACAATCGGACGAACAGGGGTAATTCCTCCGGCCAAACCTTCCTAACAGCGGCACAGACTTCGCAGACCAGGCGCGTTCGTGCCTCAAAGGTTCCACCATAAGCATCGTTTCGGCGATTGCTGAGGGGAGACAGAAATTCGTTCAACAGATAACCGTGAGCAGCATGAATCTCGATGACTTTGAAACCCGCGTCAAGCGCTCGGAGGGCCGCAGCTGAAAAAGCGGAAACGACCTGGGCCAGGCCCGTATCGTCGAGCGCCTCGGGTATGGGATATCCCTCGTCGAAAGGTATGGGAGATGGGCCGTAGACGGGACGCCAGCCGCGCTCGTCCGGTGTGAGCGGGCCACCTCCGAGCCAGGGAGCGCTGGTGGATGCTTTCCGTCCTGCGTGCGCAAGCTGAATGCCTGCGACAGCGCCTTGTTGCGAAAGGAAACGCACGATCCGAGCCAGCGGTTCGATGTGCTCGTCCTTCCAGATACCGAGGCCGTCGGGGCTGATGCGCCCGTCGGGAACGATGGCAGCTGCCTCTGTGAAGACTAACGCTGCACCACCGACCGCCCGCGAGCCCAGATGGACCAGATGCCAGTCGTTTGCGAAACCGTCCGTACTTGAGTACTGGCACATCGGCGAGACCGCGATGCGGTTCTTCAGTTCAAGACCACGGATACTCAGTCGTTCAAAGAGCGACAAAACAACCGTCCTGTGACTTATTCGACGCGACTTCCAGAGCAGCAGCTACTCCACTTCTTGGATGCCGAGAACGTGATTTGCGACGGAACTTTACTGATGCTCAGAGAAAAACGGGTGGGCAGCAATCACGCGTGGGCAGTGAGTGCCATTTTGGAAACTTTGTTTGTCGAGGTGCTGTGGGGGAGAAAAATAGAGAATATGGTTCCGCTCCGCCCGGGAAGGATGCTGCTGCGAAGGCAGATGTCACCACCGTGTTTTTCGATAATCTGCCGGGCGATGCAAAGCCCGAGGCCGGTACCTTTGCTGCCCTTAGTCGTGAAAAACGGCTCGAAGATCTCGCGGCGGTGCTCCGGTCGGATTCCCGAACCGTTATCGGCGACGACGATCCGCACGCCCGCGCGCTTGGTCCGCCAGTCGCGCCACGATGCCACGTCAAGCACCACGCGCCCACCATTGGCGCAGGCATCTACGGCGTTCATCACCAGGTTGGAGAAGACCTGACGTAGTTCGCCTTCAACCGCTTCGATACGCCCGGTGTAACGAAAACGCTTTTCGATGTGGACCTTCTTGGTCTCAATTCTGGACCGGTGCAGGTCCATGACATTCTGCAGTATGTCAGAAGGTCGAATCCAGGAGGGTCCGCCGCCCGCCCTGCTGAAACTCAATGCCTGCCGGACGATGTTGGTAACCCTGATCAGCTCCTGGTCCGCAATGTCAACGTAGGCGCGCGCCTCTTCATCGAGGGTAGGATGGTGCTGAAGCAGGTAGAGGACGTTGGTGACGGCTTCGAGCGGATTATTGATCTCATGCGCGATCATCGCGGCGATACGGCCCAGCGTGGCAAGCTTCTCGGCCGTACGCAGTGCATTCTCCGCACGCTTCCGCTCACGGCGATTCGCCGCTTCCTGCAATTCGCGTTCAATCGCCGGAACCAGGCGCGTGAGATTGTCCTTCATCAGGTAGTCATGAGCACCAGCGCGCATAGCGGCCACAGCTGTTTCCTCGCCGATGGCTCCCGACAAGATAATGATGGGTAGGTCCAGGTCGCGTTCTGCAAGTGTTTCGAGTGCGGCGAGGGCGCTGAACGTTGGCATAACGTAATCGGAGATGGCGATATCCCAGGCGGTCCGGTCGAGCGCGTTCTCCAGTGC
>JAEZPW010000103.1 GCA_023441255.1 Acidobacteriota bacterium | reverse complement strand
GGCTCGGACCGGAATCAAACGTCTGGACAATCGGCGAATTCACAGCAAGACCCGGTTTCGATGCGTCTCGACAGGATGAGTCGCATGTTGAACTTGAGCGAGGACCAGAGGTCTCGGATAGAGCCGATCCTGCAGGACGAGATGCAGCAGGCAAAGGCGATCCGGCAGGACACGTCACTCACACCCGAGCAGAAACGGGGCAAGATGCTGCAGTTGCGCGATTCCTCGCGGGCGCAAGTTGAAGCGCTCATGACGCCGGAGCAGGTGGCGCGACTGCCACGTCGCGGCACGGGTCGCCGCATGGCGAAGATGGCGCAACGGCTGAACCTCACACCGGATCAAAAAGCGAAGATGAAGCCGCTGCTCCTGGACCAGCACAAGCAAGTGCAGGCAGTGCGCGCGGACGCGTCCCTAACCCCGGAGCAGAAGCAGGGCAAGATACGCGAGATACGCAAGTCCACCCACCAGCAGGTGATGGCGCTGCTTACGCCCGAGCAACAGCAGCAGCTGAAAGAGATGCGTGGGCGATGGGGGCGTGGTGCCGGACACGGCATGGGGCAGCAGCCTCCCTCGGCGCAGCCGCAACCGTAGCAGGTTAACTTCTGCGATACGTTCCCAAGCAGGGCGTCAACTGCCATAATGCGCTCTGCCTGGGAGGAACCCACTTGTCATACGCGGAACAGAACCTGATTTCCGGCGAAGCCATCACCTTTCATGGCCGCCTGCACGCCATCGTTCTCATCAAAGCCGTGCTGCTCTCGTTCGTCATTGATATCTGTGCAGTCGGCGTCATTCTGGCTGGCAGTTCGCAGCGGGATGCAACCGCCTACTTTGTAGCAGCCTTCGCCCTTCTGCTGATCTCGGGCATGGTGCTTGGGGCCGCCGTCATCGCGCGCAAAGCGGCTGAATTCGTGGTCACAAACAAGAGAGTGATCGTGAAATTGGGAATCGTGCACAAGCGCACTTCAGAGATATTCCTCAACAAGGTTGAAACCGTCGGAGTGGACCAGACGATCTGGGGCAGGATGCTGGGGTTCGGCACGATCGCGGTGCGCGGGACAGGCGGCACGACCGAGGAGTTCCATAAAATCGCAAATCCATTTGAATTCCGAAGACAGGTGCAGGAACAGATCGGACGAATGATGGGGCAGGCCGCGAAGGCGACGGTTTAGTCCGGCTGCAAGGCCGCGGCAAAGCAGTTTTACCTGTCCGACTTTGAACCGTCCAATCATCCATAGAATGGGACTACAATAGCGCCCGACCTCGTCCCCAGGATGGCACCTTTCATGGCCGACACAAAGACTGTTCCCCATGCGCAAGTCCAGGAAACCTCCTCCCACATTGAAGTGAATCCCCTGTATACACCGGCTGATCTGGCCGACTGGGATTACGACCGGGACTGCGGGTACCCTGGGCAATATCCGTTCACGCGCGGCGTGCAGGCCACGATGTATCGCGGACGGCTCTGGACCATGCGGCAGTACGCCGGCATGGGAGATGCCGAGGAGTCGAACCGCCGGTACAAGTACCTGCTGGCGAACGGGACCACTGGCCTGAGTGTAGCGTTCGATCTGCCAACTCAGATCGGCATGGACTCGGACTCGCCGATGGCGCTGGGCGAGGTCGGCAAAGTAGGTGTCGCAATCGATTCCATCGAGGATATGCAACGGCTTTTTGAGGGCATTCCGCTGGACAAAATCTCAACCTCGATGACGATCAACGCCACGGCCTCCATCCTCCTTGCGCTCTATATTGCAGTAGCGAAGCGAGCGGGAATCGACGCCAAGAAGCTCTCGGGGACGATTCAGAACGATATTCTGAAGGAGTACATCGCACGCGGCACCTACATCTATCCACCGGCACAAGCGATGCGAATCGTCACCGACATCTTCTCCTACTGCAACGAGCAGGTGCCCGACTGGAACACCATTTCCATCAGCGGATACCACATGCGCGAGGCTGGATGCACGGCCGTCCAGGAAGTGGCGTTCACGCTGGCCGACGGCATCACCTATGTACAGACCGCTGTTAACGCCGGTTTGGACGTGGACAAGTTCGCGCCTCGGCTGTCGTTCTTCTTCTGCGCACATTACAACTTCCTGGAAGAAGTGGCGAAGTTTCGCGCCGCCCGCCGCATGTGGGCGCGCATCATGAAGGAGCACTTCGGGGCCAAGAACCCGAAGTCGCTGATGCTACGTTTCCACACGCAAACCGGCGGCAGCACGCTGACGGCTCAGCAGCCGGAAAACAACATCGTGCGAACCGCCTTGCAGGCACTTTCGGCCGTGCTGGGCGGAACGCAATCGCTGCACACCAACTCGTTCGACGAAGCACTCGCGCTCCCGACGGAGCAGTCAGCCCGTATCGCGCTGCGCACGCAGCAGATTATCGCCCACGAATCGGGCGTACCCCAGACGGTCGACCCGCTGGCCGGGTCGTATTACGTCGAGTGGCTGACGAGCCAGATCGAAAAGCACGCCCAGGGGTACGTGGACAAAATCGAAGCAATGGGCGGCATGCTGAAGGCCATCGAGCGTGGCTTCGTGCAGCAGGAGATCCAGAACGCCAGCTACGAGTTCCAGCAGCGGGTCGAAAATCTGGAGCAGGTCGTAGTCGGCGTCAACCGCTTCACCGTCGAGGAAGAGAGAGAAGTGCCGCTACAGAGAATTGATCCCGCGCTGGAACCGCGACAGGTCGAGCGAGTGCGCGCGCTGCGTGCGAAGCGTCCGAAGGAGCCCTGGGCCAACGCGATCAAGGCCGTTGAAGATGCGGCCCTGAGCGGCCACAACCTGATGCCGCGCATCATCAGCGCCGTCGAGAACTACGCAACGGTGGGCGAGATCAGCGACACACTGCGCAAGGTCTTCGGGGAGTATCAGGAAGCGGTAGTGATTTGAAGTACGGTAGCAGCCCTGCGACGTGCACCCCGAGACTTCCCCGTGGCGGTTGGAGTTCATTGGAAACGTTAGATGCAGGTGCGGGCGACAGAACGGGCTTCAACGCTTGCTACTGTATCAGTCGGCAATCTCAGACGTGCTCGGCGGGATTAGCGTGTGAGGAATGCCAGCACGAGGAACAGCAACCCAATGCCGCTGCTGACAAACGAGACCATCCAGTAGGTCTGTCGCCGGGTCAGGAGAGTGATGGAACAGAGGACGATTGCGATCTCAAAAAAAATCTCGGAGGTATCGAAGCGGTCTGCGCGGCGGGCTGTGGTCGCCACTTCTTTTTCCAACTCTTCGGCCTTGGCGCGGATTTCCTCCGCGTCTTTCCCCTGGGCCTCTGACTTCTTCTTGAACTCCTCTACAACCGGAGCGCCCGCCTTGATCTCCTCCGCCAGCTCGGAGTTGGCTTCGTACATATGGGAACGGACGTTCTTGGCCTGGAAGTAGGACCACTGGTCGTTAGCTCTTGCCTGGATCACTATTTCTTCGGTGTGAGTGCGGTGACCCAACATGGTCGCGAACGCCAACAGAACGGCGATTACGGCCATCGTCAGGCCAATCGTCTTATGGCCTGACTCTTTAGCCTCCTCGGATATTTCCTCGATCTCGTCCGATTCCACATCCACACTAGAGCGTGCTTAGGCCAAGTGAGATGTCTTCCTCGCGGCATATTTGAAACTTGCGAGCAGCGATCGGTGCGGTTCCCATAATTGGTGCGGAGAGGGCCCTTCACACGTGCTTCCGAAATATCGGCCTCGTCTTCGCGGGCCGGGCGACTTCCTTGAACCCAGCCTTGCGAAATGCCGAAGCCAAGCCCGTCCACACGAACGGATCCGGCAATTTGGCTGACGGTTCCGTCGGATACCCCTCGACGAGCGTTGCGCCCTGCGACTTGGCCCACGCCGCCGCGGCCTTGAGTAACGCGACGGAAATGCCCTGATTGCGGTAAGGCTTGGCGACGAAGAGGCACACGACGGACCAGACTGGCTTGTCATCCAGGCGCTTGAGCGTGCGTGCGTTCTCAAGGCGCACGAAGTCTTCGCGGGGAGCGACCGAGCACCAGCCGATCGGCTGATCGCTCATATACGCGATGATCCCGGTCGGCGCTCCCCTGTCTACCAACCGCTTGAACGCGCGCTTGTTCTTGTCGCCCTTGCCGGCGTCGAACTCAGCTTTCTTTAGGCGCCATGACATGCACCAGCAGCCGCCGCACGCACCACGCTCGCCGAACAGGCGAACGAGGTCCGACCAGCGGTCCGGCGTGAGCGAGTGGAAGTTGAGGTTGTTCTTCATTGCCACTCCGGGCATGGCGCTCTCATTCACCTTCTGCAGCATAGCCGCAGGCTTCGCGGCAGTCCTTACAGTAGTACAGGCCATCCCCGCATAGGCGTGCCGTTTCGAGCCCCTGACACAAGCAGCAGTACTTATCGCAGTCGCAGCGCTGTTCATCTTTGTCGCACTGCTGACACCGGTATTTGTTTTCCGCCATGTCGGGCAGCGTACCTCGTAAAGTCAGCGACGTAAAGCGCTGGTGTCTGTCGCCCGTAAGGCTAGCCGTCACAGTTCAATGCTGCCGTAGTTACAAGTACAAATCTGGCACACATTGCGAACCAGCAAGCGGTGAGGGCTGAACGGTGAAAATTGACCCGCCCGATGCTGCGTGTTAGCGTAAACTGTTTCGCCACATCAAATCAGCAGTTCAAGCTGCGTCTGCCAAGAGGGAACACCATTGTCACAGCAAGCGACTGAGGCTGGCATGCCCGTCCGTAAAACGGCGCTCAATGCCGTTCATCGTCAGATGGGCGCAAAGATGGTTGAGTTCAACGGCTGGGACATGCCGGTCGAATATCCGGCGCCGGCCGGCCTTGTGAACGAGCATCTTGGCGTCCGCAATAGCGTGGGCATTTTCGACGTCAGTCACATGGGCGACATCAGCCTGCGCGGTCCTCAGGCGCTGGCGGCGGTTCAGCAGATCGCGATGAACGATGCCTCCCGGCTGCAGATCGGACAGTGCCAGTATTCGGCGATGCTTTATCCCCAGGGCACGTTCGTGGACGACGTCATCGTCCACCGGCTCGGTGAAAACGACTATCTGCTGGTCATCAACGCCGGCACCCGCGAGAAAGACTTCAACTGGGTATACAACAACACGCGCAATTTTGATTGCGAAATCAAGAACCTGAGCGACGACTACACCCAGATCGCAATACAGGGACCGAACGGCGTAAAAACGTTACAGAAGCTGACCGATGTCGATCTCGCGCAAGTGAAGTTTTATTGGCTGACACACGGTACCGTATGCGGCCTGAAGAACATCATGATTGCCCGCACCGGCTACACGGCCGAGGACGGTTTCGAGATCTACGTACCGGCCGACGAGAATACCAGCGCGATGGTGTGGAACAAAGTCATGGAGGCCGGCAAGGAGTTCGGTATCCTGCCCTGTGGATTGGGCTCGCGCAATACTCTGAGGCTCGAGGGCAAGTTGCCGCTGTATGGCCACGAAATTTCCGACTCGATCAACGTGTGGGAAGCGGGACTGGACCGCTTCTGCAAGATGGAGAAGGACGATTTCATCGGACACGCCGCGCTGGCTGAGGTCAGGGAAAAGGGCGTAACGCGTACACTGGTCGGACTTGAAATGATCGAGCGGGGCATTGCGCGCGATGGCTACAAGGTGGTGGACGAGAACGGAGGCGAGATCGGGTACGTCACAAGCGGTTCGCCCGCTCCCTTCCTCAAGAAGAACATCGCGCTGGCCTACGTGCCGCCACAGTTTTCGGCTGTCGATACAGTTGTGGGGATTCAGGTTCGGTCCCAGGTGGTGAAGGCAAAGGTGGTACCCACGCCGTTCTACAAGCGGCCGAAGAAGGGCGTTTAATTCCCCGCCC
This sequence comes from Acidobacteriota bacterium, assembly GCA_023441255.1. Lineage (GTDB taxonomy): Bacteria > Acidobacteriota > Terriglobia > Terriglobales > Acidobacteriaceae > JAEZPW01. The sequence goes on along the minus strand of JAEZPW010000103.1, from coordinate 9,547 downwards.
CAGCTGGCTTGGACGGGGCACGAGTGACTTTGTTGAATAGCAAGCCGGGCCTGCACGGCCGTAGAGGTTACTTCCGCGCTGGAGAGCAAGAATGGCATTCCCGAACGATCGCAAGTACACGAAAGAAGACGAATGGATCAAGATTGAAGGCACGACCGGCACGATTGGCATTACTGACTATGCGCAGAATGCGCTGGGAGATATCGTGTTCGTCGAGCTGCCGAAGGTCGGCGCCGAGATCGAGGCCGGCAAGAGTTTCGGCACGGTTGAATCGGTGAAGGCCGTGTCCGACCTGTTCGCTCCGGTGAGTGGAACGGTGGCCGACGTGAATCAGGACTTGACGACGGCTCCCGAGAAGGTGAACACCGCGGCACACGATGCCTGGATGATCAAAGTTACACTGAAGGATCCAGGGCAGACTGACAAGCTGCTCTCCGCAGAAGAGTACGAGCAATACGTAAACGAGCGCGGATAACGTAACTCGGGCGATCTCGTCATTCGGCCATCGCGCCATCGATGACGAACAGGTCGCCCGCCTCAAGCGGGATGGCGGGTCTCATTTTTGATGGCCCGATCGCCCGATGGCCAGATGACCCGAAAATGAGATATATCCCTAAGTCTGACGTTGACCGGCAGCGGATGCTGCGCGAGATCGGCATCAAGTCGGTCGACGACCTCTTCGCCCCGATTCCAGCGGAAGCGCGCATTAATGGCGACCTGAAGCTGGCGCGCGCGATGGCCGAGTCGGAAATCATTCGCTGGTTCCGCGAGCGTGGTCATCAGAACGGTGATCACTACACGTTGATGCTCGGTGCGGGCGCTTACCGCCACTACCGCCCGGTGGTGATCGATTCGCTGATTTCACGCGGCGAGTTCTTCACCGCTTACACCCCCTATCAACCCGAAATCGCGCAGGGCACGCTGCAGGCCATTTTCGAGTTCCAGACGATGATCTGCGAACTGACCGGCATGGAGGTGGCGAACGCGTCGATGTACGACGGTTCGACGGCGGCGACTGAAGCGGCACTGATGGCGTGCAGGGTTACGGGCCGGAACGGTGTCGTTGTCGCGAAGAGTGTTCATCCGGAGTATCGGGAAGTGCTCGCGACCTACGCCCAGAACCAACACATGCCCATCGAAACCATCGGGTTCGGCGAGAACGGGCGCGTGGACCTCAAAGCCATAGATGGCGCAGTAACGGACGATACGGCTTGCGTCATGATCCAGTCGCCGAACTTCTTCGGCACCATCGAAGACGTGGCTGCGGTTGCGGAAATTGCGCACAAGAAGGGCGCGCTGCTGGTAGTTGCGATTTCGGAAGCGGTGTCGCTCGGAATCGTGAAGCCGCCAGTCGAGGCCGATATCGTGGCCATGGAGGCGCAGTCGTTCGGCGTGCCGCTGAGCTACGGCGGTCCGTATGCAGGCGTCATAGCGACCAAGGACAAGTTCGTTCGGCAGATGCCCGGAAGGCTCGTCGGCGAGGCGCGGGACAAAGATGGAAAACGCGGATTCGTGCTCACGCTTTCGACTCGCGAACAACACATTCGGCGTGAAAAGGCGACTTCGAACATCTGCACGAACCAGGCGCTGATCGCACTTATGGCGAACATTTTCATGACCGTTTACGGTCGCGAGGGGTTGAAGGAATTGGCAATCCAGAACCTGGCGAAGGCCCAGTACGCGGTCGAGCAGTTCGGCAAAAAGGCGAAGGTGCTGTTCAGCGGAGCACCCAGGTTCAATGAATTCGTGGTTGAGACGAAGGAAGGGCCGTACCGGATCAATGAGCGGCTGCTCAAGAAAGGCATTGTGGGCGGGTTCCCGGTCATCAAGAAGTTCTACCCGGAACTTGGAAACGTGTCGCTCTGGTGCTGCACCGAAATGGTGTCGAAGGAAGCCATCGATGCCGCAGCACAGGAGGTGAAGTAATGGCCGGCCGCGACAAGAACTTTGAATGGTGCAAAAGCACCACGCATATCAGCCAAAACGAAGCGCTTGTCTTCGAGAAGTCGTCGCCGGGGAAGAAGGCCTACAAACTGGAGCCGCTGGATGTGCCGGAGGTAAATCCTGCCAAGCTGCTAGGCAACGCGGCACGCCAGGACCTCGGACGCATGCCGGAGTTGAGCGAGATCGAAATCATCCGGCACTTCACTCGGCTTTCGACTTGGAACTACGCCGTGGATCACGGGATGTATCCGCTGGGTTCGTGCACGATGAAGTACAACCCACGCGTGAACGAAGCCGTGGCGCGTATTGCGGAGATCGCAGAAGCACATCCCTACCAGCCGGAGAAGATTTCGCAGGGTACGATGCGCGTCATGAAAGAACTCAGCGATGCGCTGCTCGAAATCACCGGCATGGATTGCATCACGCTGCAGCCTGCCGCGGGTGCGCAGGGAGAGTTGACAGGCATCCTGCTGATTCACAAGTACCTGGAGAAGCAAGGCAATCCCCGCAAGAAGATATTGATCCCGGATTCAGCGCACGGCACCAACCCGGCGACTGCCGCAATCGCTGGCTATGCCGTGGAGAACCTGAAGTCGGGACCAGACGGCGGAGTGGACCTGGCGACGCTCGAAGCGCAGGTGAACGAAGATGTCGCCGCGCTGATGCTCACGAATCCGAACACGCTGGGAGTATTCGAAGGAAACATCCGCAAGATCGCCGACATCCTGCACGCGAAAGGCGCCTTGCTCTACATGGATGGTGCCAACATGAACGCTCTGGTCGGCAAGGTTCGTCCGGGCGACAACGGCGTGGACGTGATGCACCTCAACTTGCACAAGACGTTCTCTACCCCACACGGAGGCGGAGGCCCGGGGTCGGGTCCGGTGGCGTGCAAGAAAATTCTCGAGCCGTTCCTGCCTGTGCCGACGCTGAAGACGAACGCGGACGGGACCCTTTCCTTCGACTACGATCGGCCCGACTCGATCGGGCGTGTGCGGGCCTTCTTCGGTAACTTCGGCATGCTGGTGCGCGCACTAGCGTACATTTTTGCGAACGGGCCTGACGGTCTGCGCGAGACCACGGAAGAGGCCGTCCTGAACGCCAACTACATTCGCAAGAAGCTGGAAGAAGTCTACGACCTTCCATTCAAGGCGCCGACGCTGCATGAAGTCGTCTTCAGTGACCGGCTGCAAACGGCGAATGGCGTCAAGACTGGCGACATCGCCAAGCGTCTGATCGACTACGGGTTCCACCCCTATACGGTATCTTTTCCCCTTATCGTGCACGGCGCCTTGATGATTGAGCCGACCGAGAGCGAGTCGCTGGAAGAACTGGACCTGTTTGTCCACGCCATGAAGCAGATTGCCGAGGAAGCCCGGAAGTCGCCTGAGTTGCTGCTGGAAGCCCCTCACACGACGAGAATCGGACGGCTGGACGAGGTCAGTGCCGCCCGCAAGCCGGTCCTGCGGTGGAAGCCGGAACAGGCGAAGTCGGCGGCCGAATAGAGGCCTGGCGGCAGTGAATCGGGTGCAGCTGAGGCTGCGCCCTTTTTGTTTCAGCCAAGTTTCGGATTCACCTTGCCATGAGAGTCGTCATCCAAGTTCTCATGTGTGCAACACGGGTCATCACTTTTGCGCTGCTGATCTCTTTTCTGCTCGGTCTTGCCGAAGCCAAGGACAAAAAATCCTACTCGCGCGGCGTACTAGCCGAGATGCAGAGCGTTTCGTGTGGGTACATGCAGAAGACTGGGCCGACTTTCGCGGGCGCTATCATCACCGGAGCGGAACATTCGAAGTCGAGTGAGCTACTCTGCCAGGAGTACACGCTTAAAACCGATCGAGTGACCTATCGGATTCGGCCCAAGGAAGAAAAACACCCCGCGTTGTTGCCGGTCGGGGAAGAGGCTGAATTCCGGCTCAAGAAAGACCAGATGCTGCTGCGCGTCCCTGAGTCAAACGACAAGGAGCGCGAGTACGTAGTGGTTTCGATGGCACCCACGGCGGAGTTCGCGAGCGAAATAGAGAGCACTCGACGCCCTCCGAAACCGCATAGCATGCCGCTGAACAGCAGGGATGAAGATACGGCGCAGGTCGCGCCGGGTTCGGAGCCCCGTCCGAGTACGAACAGCCACTCTGAAACACCAGCGATGCAGAAGGAAGCCGGCATTGCGAGTTCTGCAGTTGCCGCCGCAGCTCCCGGGGGGAGTTCTACATCGCAGCAGCCAACACCAACTACAGCGAGTGTTTCTGGCACGGGTTCGGTGCAAGTGCAGTCAACGCCTTCTGGCGCGGAAGTCTATGTCGATTCGACGATGGCCGGCCGTACTCCGGCCACGCTCACGTTGAAAGCAGGCCCGCACTCGATCCAGATCGTTATGCCGGGATACAAGGATTCTGTGACCACGGTGAACCTCGCTCCCGGTGGGCAGCAGAATGTTGCTGTGAATCTCGCCCGTTAATGAGCTCACGTCCGGGCATCGATTCGACATGTCGGAGTCATCCGAACGACTGTTTTATGGCCCCAAAGAACGATCCCGGTCGAGACCTTCAGAGACTTGAGGGTGTGACGAAGCGCAACCGAGAGCAGTTCATAGAGTCGGAGTTCTCGCTTGCGTTTACGTTCTGTGATCTGGCAGAGACCGAATACAAACTGGGCAATCGTGAACATGCGGACAATCTGGTCATGCGCGCGTCCGAGGCGGCCAATAAGGCAACCGAATATCTGTCCGACCGGGACTTGCCACCGCAGCAGGTAGCAGAAATGCGCCGCCAGCTCGATCAACTTCGAAAAAAGCTGGATCATCTGCAACAACACGCAGCCTGAACGAAGCAGTAGAGGGCGAAATGGCGACAGTTTTGTCGTGCTGGAAAGACATCGCGAGTCATCTCGGAAAGGGCGTACGGACGGTACAGCGATGGGAACGGGATTTGGGACTACCGGTGCGACGCCCGAATAAGAACAACCGTCAGATTGTGCTCGCAATTTCCGAAGAACTTGACCAGTGGGTCCTGAACCAGCAGCGATCGGCTTCCGACAAGCCAATCACGACGCACTTGGGCGCAGTTCGTACACGGGAGCTGGCGTGCCGGCTGGCGAAACGCGCACATGAGGTGCACGAACTGACAGCGCAACTCATGCGCCACCAAGGCGCGAAGCCTCACGCGCAATCGTTTGGATCAGAAGACGACAAGCAGCTTGCGAGTTCGCAGCCGAGGCGAAATATCCGCCACCGTTAAATGTTAGTGTAGCGATTTCCTGTCGCTTAAATTGCGTGGCGATTTCTTGTTCAGCACTGAAACCAGGCGACTTGCGGCTGTAGGAGTTCCCACAGCGTGACGCGTGATGATATCTGCGGCGCTTAGCTTCTTGCCGTAGAGGTTCTCGTTGGCTCCGCCGTCGCTTCGCAGCGTGGAACCTTCCAGCGAGATGCCGGCAAAAAGTCCCTTGGAGCGTGAATAGCTGAGTACCTCGGCTCGCATAACCACGTCGGTGGCGGCCTGTGCGGTGCGACCTTTGGGACCGGCAGCAGCGGCTGCGTCGGCGCCGAGTTTGACCTTCGACTTCAGAAGAGAACGTGCCCCACCCGGATTCATTACAAGCAAGACAAAATCGGTGGCCTGACCCCCAAGTTGAAAGCCGATATTGCCGCCTTCGAGCGCGTACATGGCCGGTGCTCCCCATGCGCCGGTAAAGTCCTGTCCGCCACGACATACCATCGCACCGCGACCGTAGCTGCCGCCGATACCGATGGCGAACTTTTTGACGGAGGGGAGCACGATAACGCATTCGGCGCGATCCAGAAGATCCTGCGGGATGTTGTCGGGAATGTTGAGGATCTCCTGCAAAACATGACCAGCATCTTCCAGTCGGTCCTGCTCCTTCTCCTGCCCGAACGTGCTCACCGGGAGAGCCAATAGCAAAGCAGCGACAAATAGAAGCGTTCTGCGCATCGCGTCACCTTCCTCGCTGTTCACGATAGCGAACAGAGTTGCTGGCGTAAAGCCCGAAAGTAGTGCCACGGCGGACGCGGAAACCGGTCCGCGCGCGCGAAGTTCCGCTTCTGGCTCTCGTCTGTTCAGCCCAAGTGATATCCTGCAACTCTGTCGAATCGTTTACACGCAAATCACCTGGAGGGTTGTCGTGGCTCATCACGCCTGCCGCTGGTCAGTTCACCTGGTGTTAGTCATCCTTGTCCTCTTTACAACGACAGCAGTTTTCTCCCAGAACCCGGCACAACCGCCGGCGGGGGCGCTCTACATGGATCCCTCGCAGCCGGTCGAGAAGCGTGTGGATGACCTGATCTCGCGCATGACGGTGGAGGAGAAGGCCTCGCAAATGGTGCACTCGGCACCTGCCATCCCCAGGCTCGGGGTGCCGGCCTACAACTGGTGGAACGAGGCCCTGCACGGCGTGGCACGTTCGGGCCATGCTACCGTTTTCCCTCAGGCCATCGGGCTTGCTGCGACGTGGAACACTGACCTGATGCACACGGTGGCTGACACGATCTCGACGGAAGCTCGCGCCAAGCATCACGAAGCCGTGCGCCAAGGCAACCGCAACATCTACTATGGCCTGACTTTCTGGTCGCCTAACATCAACATCTTTCGTGACCCGCGCTGGGGACGAGGCCAGGAAACCTATGGCGAAGATCCCTATCTCACGGCACGCATGGGAGTCGCCTTCGTGAAGGGGCTGCAGGGCGATGACCCGAAGTACTTCAAGGTGATTGCCACACCGAAACACTTTGCCGTACACAGCGGGCCGGAGCAGTTGCGCCACATTTTTGACGCGAAATCCTCTTTGCGCGACATGGAAGACACGTACCTGCCGGCATTCAGGGCTACTGTGCAGGAAGCGAACGCCCAGTCCGTGATGTGCGCTTACAACCGAGTGAACGGGCAGCCTGCCTGCGCGAGCGACTTCCTCCTGGGCAAGACGCTTCGCGGTAAATGGGGTTTCAAGGGCTATGTGGTCTCAGACTGCGGGGCGGAGACGGACATTTCCCAAAACCATCTCTATGCGAAGTCGCTCGAACAGGGCTCGGCGCTGGCTATCAAGGCCGGTACGGATAACGAATGCGGATGGGCCGAAGGCAGCGAGCGGTCTGAATACGCGAAAATTATCAGGGCTGTGGAGCAGGGATTGCTGTCAGAGAAAGATCTCGACGTGTCTTTGCGCCGGTTGTTCACGGCCCGTTTCAAACTGGGCATGTTCGATCCGCCGCAGATGGTTAAGTACGCCCAGATCCCGTTTTCCGCGAATGACACCGAAGCGCATCGCAAGCTGGCGCTAGAGGCTTCCCGGCAGTCGCTGGTACTGCTGAAGAACGAAGGCATGTTGCCGCTGAAAAGCAACGTGAAGCGAATCGCCGTCGTGGGTCCACTGGCCGATTCAGTGGAAATGATGCTGGGCAACTACAACGGCACGCCATCGAGATCGACCACCATTCTGCAAGGTATCAAAAAGCGGTTCGCCAACGCGGAAGTGACTTATACACCGGGTATCGTGATGCCGGGTGAGGCGATCACGGTGCCGGCCTCCGCGCTGAGCTCGGGATTCAACGCCGAATACTTCGCAACGACAGACCTCCACAGCAAGCCGGTTCTGACGCGGACAGATCCTGCGCCGCTGGACATTAAGTTCGAAAAGAGCCCGGCCCCGGAGATCGATTTCCTCACGTTCTCCGTTCGATGGACGGGCGAGTTGATTCCGCCGGTCACCGGTAAGTACCAGCTTGGCATGGATTCCGATGACGGCTTCCGTTTGTATCTGGACGACAAACTTGTCATCCAGGACTGGAGGAGACGTTCGTCCGAGCCGCCGGTCATGAAGGCCGTCGATCTCGTGGCAGGACAGCATTACAAGCTGCGTATCGAATACATGCAGATGGGAGCCGATGCCAAGGCCAGACTAGTCTGGGTTCCGCCCACCCTATTCACGGACGCGGTAGAGGCGGCCAAGAAAGCCGACGTCGTGATCGCCGTGCTTGGCATTAGTCCTAGGCTGGAGGGCGAGGAGATGCCCGTAGATCTCGAGGGCTTTAGCGGCGGTGACCGCACCAGCCTCGACATGCCGAAGTTCGAGGAAGACCTGCTGAAGGCCGTGGCAGCGACAGGGAAGCCGGTTGCGCTCGTGCTCACGAGCGGGAGCGCGCTCTCGGTGAACTGGGCCAAGCAGAACCTACCCGCGATCCTGCAGGCGTGGTATCCGGGACAGGACGGCGGGATGGCGGTGGCCGAGGTGCTTGCCGGCGATGTGAATCCGGCGGGGAGGCTGCCGGTGACCTTCTACAAGTCCGTTGAAGATCTTCCCTCCTTCGAGGATTACTCGCTGAAGACGTTGAATGGTCGAACGTATCGATACTTCAAGGGTGAGCCGCTGTTCCCGTTCGGCTATGGCCTGAGTTACACCTCTTTCGCGTACAGCAACCTGAAAGCAACGCCGCAGAGCGACGGCTTGGTGGAGATACTGGCGGACGTAAAGAATACCGGCAAGACGGACGGCGACGAAGTGCCACAGGTGTACGTGAGCAAGCAGTCGTCGAAATATGAGGTTCCTTTGCGTTCCCTTGAGGCGTTCGACCGCGTTCATCTGAAGCAGGGCGAAACGAAGAAGCTGCGGTTCGTTCTGAAGCCGGAGCAGTTGAGCGTGATTGACGACCAGGGAAACCGCGTCTCCGAACCAGGCGAGTTTGTGATTTCCGTCGGCGGTGGACAACCAGGGATGACGGCAGCGTCGACGGGGTCGGTACAGCAGAAGATTAGCTGGGATGGCGCGAAGATGTAGTTCGGGATGTCAGTCCTCAGTCCTCAGTCGTCAGTTCTCAGCCGTCAGTTCTCAGCCGCCACCCTCTGGTCAGGCAGCTGAGAACTGATGACTGAAAACTGAGAACTGACAGCTGACACTCCCTATTTATTCGCCTCGGTGATCTCGACCGATGCTGACGTGTTCTCCCACTCCATCTTCATAATCGCTGCATTCGGTCCCTGCTTGTCGAAAGAAATGGTGAACTGGTCAACAGGGCTCTGCAGTTGCGTGGTCTTCATGTCGACGCGCGCGAGGTCCTGCCCTTGGTTGTATTCGGTGCCCCACTGGCCTGTCTGCTTGTTGATGATCAGCTTCCACCCGTTCTCGCTGGGGATGGTGTAGAGGGTGTATGAACCGGCCGGAACATTTGCGTCTCCGATCGTGACAGGCGCTTCGGTCACGAAGCCGGTTGCGGCGTTTGCGCCGGTGCGCCAAACCTTGCCATAGGGGACGAGCCCACCCATGATCTTGCGGCCGCGCATGTAGGGCCGACCGTAATCGACCGTGATCCTTTTGCCGCTGTCGAAGGTGAACGTGGCCTGGCCGCGCGGGCTGGCCGGTTGTTTCGCGGCACCCGGCTGCTGGGAACCCGTCTGATTCCCGCCTCCAGTCTGGGCAACGGCGATGATTGTGAGTGCCAGCACGGCGCACAAGCTGAATATGAGAGTTTTGCGCATCCTTCCTCCACAAAGGCGTGACCGCCAGGACGGCGGTCACGCTGATTCAAAAGAGCCCGAATGCTAGATGCTGCTTTACGCTGCCCGGGTAGTCTCGGCCAGGGGGCCCGTTACGACGT
>JAEZPW010000071.1 GCA_023441255.1 Acidobacteriota bacterium | reverse complement strand
GTTGTGATTCGTCTGGGGGTCGACAGCCGGTGTGACTAGTAGCCCACTGTAGGCGAATGTTGTGTATGACAGGCCGAATCCGAAAGGGAACACCGGCGTCACGTTGTTGGCCTCATACCAGCGGTACCCCATCTGAAGACCTTCTGTGTACTGCGCCGATAGACGTTGCCGTGTCAACCACCAGGGCGGTTCAACCCAGAGCCCCGGAAACTGCGCCGTAGTGGCATAGGCGGCCTCACTACCCGAGTTGCCGAAGGTCATCGGCAGCTTGCCCGATGGATTGCGCACCCCGAACAAGATGTCGGCGACGACGTTGCCGTCCTCCTGCCCGGGATACCAGGCCTCAACCAGCGCGGGTATCTCGCCAAGCCACGGCATCAGGACCATACCCTCCGTCTTGAGCACCACCACCATCTTCTGCGCCACACCTGGCGTGGCAATCAGCTCGTTCATAAGCCTGTCTTGCTTGGTTCCATCGTTGCTTGCGGGTGGGCTGGGCAGGATGAATTCGCCTGCGCTGTCGCGCTTCAAGTCTGGTGTCGTGCTGCTGCCGCCCGAAGGTTCCTCACCGGGGGCGATTTCATCCCACGCACAGAAGTTGGGGTCGGTTGGGGGCAGCATCGGAAAGCCCAGTGTTTCCCGGTCGCAAAGCTCGTGTGGGTTGTCGCCCAGCATCACGATGACCACATCCGAGTTCTTCGCCAAGTCGATGGCGGCTTGCCGGTCAGACTTGGTTCCGGCCCCGCTGTTGTATGTGACCGTGGCCGAGCAGCCCATCGCACCCAGCACATTTTTCAGACCTTCCTCTGGAGTGACTGTATAGGGAGCGATGACACCCACGTTGTTGGCCCTGACGGACCTTGGCGGCAATTTGGCCGAACCAGCGAACCAATCCGAGCCAATCAACGCGATCGATCTAACGTTCTTCGGGTTCAGCGGCAGGAAGTTATTCTGGTTTTTGAGCAGCACAACCGCTTCCTCGGCAACTTCGCGAGCCACCTTTCCATGTGCCGCGAAATCCGGAGTCGATCCATACAGGGCGTCGAAGTTGGTGTCGAACTGTCCGAACTTGAACATCTGAATGTAGCGCCGCCGGAGCATCTGGTCGATGTCGGCTTCCGTTATTTTGCCGCTTTCGAGATCTACCCTGAGGCCTTCGCCGCCAGGGTTTCCACGCTGACCTTTCTGCGGCTCAAGTGAATAGAACAGCGGTGTCTCGTGCGAAAGTTCCCAGTCAACCCCGGCTTTGATCGACGGCACCGTATCGTGAAGGGCGCGCCGGTCCGTCATAACCCATCCCCCGAATCCCCAGTCTTCGCGTAGCGTGGTCTTGAGCAGGTCCTCGCTGGAGCAGGCGGACGTCCCGTTAATTTCCGGGAAAGCGCACATGACTACCGCCGGCCGTGCTTCCTTGACCGACATCTCAAATGGCAGGAGATACAGCTCTTCCAGTGCGCGTGGCGGCACCACAGTGGCCATTTGACGCCGCTGCGTTTCCTGTTCATTGGCCGCGAAATGCTTCGCCGTAGCCTGAATGCCTTGGGACTGTATGCCCTTGATCGTCTGAACCGCCAGCACCCCGGAGAGGTACGGGTCCTCGCTGTAGTATTCGTAGTTGCGCCCACCGTACGGTATGCGGTGCAGGTTCATAGCCGGCGCGAGCATCACCTGGTGCCCATCGAGGCGCGTTTCGTTGCCCAGCACCTCTCCTAACACAAGGTTCAGTTCGGGATTGAACGTCGCCGCAGCCGCGGTCGTGGACGGCAGTGCGGTCGCCACCGGCTCGTTCTTGCAGTCGCCTCCACGAACCCCCGTGCCGCCGTTGATCATGCGTACGGTTGGGATTCCAAGCTCGGGGATTCCTTGGATGTGACGACCAACTGCTGTGAATTCACAACCTGGCGGCCGATTCGCAGGGTTCTCAGCGGGACGGGTGTCGTTGGAAATTTGCTCGACCTTCTGTTCGAGCGTCATGTGCGCAATCAACATGTCGGCGCGTTGCTCGGGACTGAGATCCTTGTTCATCCACGGCAGCGACGTGCCGGTCTGCGCAGCACTGATCCCGAACGCCAGAAGAACAAGGATCCCCGTTTGTAAGGCTCTCGACATACCGTTCCTCTTTCGAAGCTCGCGAAAGACGGCGCTCCCAGCTCGAAGACGAAGCGGCGGAACTACCATCATTGGCTCAGCTATGTCTATATGGGATATCCGGCTGTGATGAGGCGCCGTGGTTAGTAGTTTCCCAATCGACACGAAATTTCGTGCCACCCACTAACGGGAGAAGGTGAGGGTTGCTGTGAAGATCTAAGCTTTGAAGTGGGGCGTGCTCTGCGAAATGCTAAACAGTCTTGGCTGCTTGCATGAGTGTTCCGCTTTACTATAGTAGTCGGCAGCAGGCGGCCGGCCCGCCCCAATGTTGGTGGTGGGTTTCTTCTGCGCGTTACTTCACCAATTCCAACTCGATCTGCTTCGCGTCCGGGTTTAGTGTGACTATGCGGAAGCTGCGCACCTGGCCTGCGCCGATCGGTTCCGGTTTCGATGACTGGACAGCAGATCGACCTTTCCATCTCGCCTGCAGCATCGAGGTGAGCGAAGATAAATCCGCTTTTGCTTCGGTCTTCGTCTCATCAGTTCCGGCGGACACGGGAAGACTGCACGTACCTTGAATTCCTTCCCCAAGTTCAACCTGTGCCGACGTTCCGGCGATCTCGACCACGCGTCCGGTTACGACATCACCAGCTTTGTGTTCGCCGATGTATTCGTCCAGGCTCGTGGGGAGAAGTTGCTTCATGCCGAGGCGCATGCGCCGCCGCTCCGTGTCGATCTCGAGCACTTGCGCTTTCACCAGCTGGCCGAGCTTCAGCACGTCTTGCGGATGATTGATGCGCTTTTCGGCAGTGATGTCACTGACGTGAACCATCCCTTCGAGCCCGTCGGCAAGCTGAACAAACGCCCCGAAGTTGGTCATGCTGGCAACCGGCCCTTCAACCACCGATCCCACAGGATGTCTCTTTTCGATTTCCATCCAGGGATCCCCAAGCGCCTGCTTCAGCCCCAGCGAGATTCGTTTCTCGTCCGTGTTCACGCCGAGAATCATCGCCTCAACGCTATCGCCAGGTTTTACAACGTCGCTCGTTGTTCTGACCTTCCGGCCCCATGACATTTCTGAGATGTGGATAAGCCCTTCAACCCCGGGTTCCAGTTCGACGAACGCTCCGAAGTCGGTAAGACGTGACACGGTACCTCGCACACGCTCGCCTAGCTTGTACTTGTCCGCAACTGAGTCCCACGGATGCGTCTGAAGCTGCTTCAGGCCAAGCGATATCCGTTGCTTCTCGCGATCCACCTTCAATACACGAGCCTCGATCTGCTGACCGACCGAGACCACATCCGACGGACTCTTGACCCGACTCCAGGACATGTCAGCCACATGGAGCAGTCCATCGATTCCACCGATGTCCACAAAAGCGCCGTATTCGGCGAGATTGCGCACAGTCCCTTGTACGGTGTCGCCTTCCTGGAGTTCGGAATACCGGCGCTCCTTCGCAACACGCTCCTCATCTTCGAGAACACCTCTCCGGTCCACAACAACGTTTTCGTCAGTGACCTCGAGCTTCGTGATCCGGCACCGGATCTCCTGTCCGACCAGCTTCTCCATCTCCGCAGTCTCACGGACTCCACTGCGAGACGCGGGCATGAACGCACGAACGCCAACGTCTACGCTAAGGCCGCCTTTGATGACCGCCGTCACCACACCTACAATAGGAGCCTTGTCGGCGAAAGCTTTTTCCAGAGCTGACCAGTCCGTAGGTGTCCGCACTTTGAAGCGCGACAGTTCGTAGTAGCCCTCGGGGCCTCGGCCTTTCACTGTTACGGGAATCTTGTCGCCCGCTTTCACGGTCTGGCCGGCAGCCTGGAAATCAGCCAGCGGCAGAATGCCCTCGCTTTTATAGCCGATGTCGAGAATGACGGAATCATCCTTGATGGCGACGACCGTGCCTTCCAGTTGACGTTCGCCGGATGCACTCTTTCGAGTCAGGCCCCGTTCGAACTCGGCCAGCACCTGTTCGAATGATTCGTTCTGTTCAGAGAGAGGATTGTCAGTGAAATCAGGCATGGGATTCGTCTGTATTTTCGCACAACCTCAGCGAACAAGAACAGACGAACAAAGATCCGCGGGTACGCAGTGCAAGGCGAACAGTCCGGTCCCGCAAACGTGATGCGTACGGCAGGACCGAGCACAGCGCCGTCCCCACACAAGAATTAACGCAAAAGCGAAGGGCGACCTGCGAGGGTCGCCCAACTGGAAACCAGAAACTAGAAACCAGAAACTGCTTCTCAGGACCGACGGTATTCTAAAAATCTTCGAAGCAACTGGTGAACTCTATGCTGCGCGGTATCCCCTATCCCTTACGCGCTCGCGTTCACCCGTGAAGTCGGTCAGTCCCGTGACCGTAGCTTGGGCGAGGGCGTGACTGCGGAAAAACCAGCCGGGCCATTCATCCGCAAAGCCAATCAGGTTCGGCAAAGTGCCAAACACTGCCGCACTGCCGGCGTCGATCTTGCCATGGGTGGGGAAACTGATGGCATTTATTCCCACACCTCCCGGATAATCCGTGATCATTGCGATCGTGGTTTCGGCAATGCCACAGGCCAACGAGGCGATCGCGGCTTTCTTGTGGCTCTTCCAGGCAATCCCTGCAACCGCGAAGAATCCGCCCGCGACTACGGCATAGTCGATAATGGCGTGTGTCTTCGGAGAAATAACCTTCGGCAGATTGTTCGAGAGCAGATTCACGCCCTTTTCCATCAGCATCGCTGGTGTACCTCCGGCGTGAAAGATGCGCCACTTTTCGGTCGCGTTGGCGTCTGGCTGAACGCAATTGAGGGCTGGAGCGAGATGGTGAACTGAGCAACTCCAGCCCTTGTCTTGGTTGTTTCTTACGCGCCCACCTGGCGCACATCCTTGCTGCGGGCAAGAGCACGTTGCAACGTCCCATCGAGCGCCTGCTTGGCCCGCGCATATTCATCGGCTGAAATGTTTCCCTGTTGGCGGTCAAGCTCAAGCTGGAACAGCTCTTCCTTGAGTGCCTCCAGCAACAGGGAGGACCGATCCTTCGGCGCGTTCGATCCTTGCTCTTGAACAGAAGGTTGCTCAATCTCAACCTCGCGTTCCGACTCCGCTGCTACAGCAGCGGCTCGAGGTTGACGATGTGTCATCACGTAGAACCCGCCGAACAGCAGAAGTACCGCCAATCCCAGCAGGATTGGCCACTTGTACTTGGTGAGCGGGTCGGGAGTGTCGATCGGTGCCCCAATGCCGCCTCCGGGGCGTCCAGTCTGCTCGCCGCCCCCCATTCCGCCGCCCTGATCTCCCGCCTGACCGCTTGTGTCAGGCATCTGGCCTGATCCTGAAACGCGGTAGGACAGGTCCGAATCCGGTCCCACGTTATTCGCAATCTGGATGGTTATGCCGCCCTGATGTTGTTGCGACGAAAACGTGCTCGTGTTCTTCGCCTGGAATGTTATGCCCGGCGGCGTGACGACCGCGAACTGTTCCATCGGGTACAGCAGCGTCGGTTTGAAGGTCATTTCGCCCGAATACGGCAGGGTGTACATCAGACGGAACGTTGTCTCGCCGGGACGAAGCGGGTAGTCGAACGCGTATTTGTTTTTGCCTTTGGGATTGGCTGCTGTCTGAATCGGCTGTCCGCCGGGGCCCTGTACATCGGACTGCTGAATGCTCGCGTTCTCCGGCAAAACGAATTCGAACCCGTTACCGCTCTCCGTTCGCGGCGGCGATGACATGTTCCGTACAACATAAAACTGTACGACCTGCAGCGCGCCTGCATCCGTCTGAAATGCAGTCTCCACGTTGTAGGCAAGGCCGTCTACTTTCCTTGCGCTGTCGTAAACCTGCAGTTCTGCCGAGTTCGTCCCTGGCGGAACCATCTTGAAGTAATTCACGCCTTGGTGATTCGCTCGAACCAGACGTGGCATGCCCGAGTTTGCCGCAACGTCGAACTTGAACCGGCCACTCGAATCCGCCTTCGTTTTCGCCGCCTCCGTCATGCCTTGTGAAAGGTCCAGCAGGACGACTTCATCTCCCGCGGCCGGCTTCCCCGTCGTGCCGTTCGTGATTGTTCCCTCTATGGCGGCAAGTGCGGGCATTGCGAAGACAAAAAGCATCGCGGCCAAAACCACGAGAAGCACGTACCGGTGCTCCACCGCTTTCTTATCTTCTTGAGCGGGCCCGATGGAGAATGGAACAAACCCGCTTCGCGGGAAACTGACAAGCGAGGCGAACCTCAAGATCGTGCTCCTTTAAGATTCGATTTCTTCAGAGGATTGGATACGCCGCGATATGCGAAATCGTTTTGCGCCGCTGTTAAGCGCTCGATCTCCGCGAGAAGAGCAGCGGCCTCTTCTTCAAGCGACGTCCGCATTTGCTCATAGTCGCTTTCCGGGAACTTGCCGGCTTTGTACTCGAAATTCAGGTCCCGCAGATTTTCGTAAACCTGATCCTTTCGTTCCTTCAGGTAAGTCAGGCGTGTCTTCTCGGCTCCTTTGGACAAGTCCTCGGGAACTCGAAATACGTACACAAACAGCGCGATGGCCATCACCGCGCACAGGAAGAGCACCCATGCGGGGTCGGAACTCGCAACGTAGAGCAACGCAACGGGACCAGCAGTTGCCGCGATCATACTTCGGTCTCCTCCTGTACTCGCTTCCTGTATTCCGTCAGCTCAGAGCCGTTGATGGGGATCGCAACAGCAGGTGCGGCGAGGGCAGGGCGCCGATGCTTCCATGCCCTCACCACTAATACGCAAACTCCGAGGCCGAGGACGAGCACCAGGTACGGCATGATCCAGGCCACTCGGTTGAATCCCGTGGTCGTTGGAGCAGCCAGCACGACGCTCCCATACTTCTGCACGAAATTCTGCAGGATCAGGTCATTGTTGTTGCCACGTTCGATCATCCCGGTCAATTCGCCTCGCATGCGATCGCTAACCGTACAGCCAACGTGATTGCATTCCAGCAGCACCTGGTTGCAGCCGCATTGGCACATCAGCTTGTGGCCGAGGCTGTCGAATCGGGTATTTGCGTCCGTTGCTCCGAGAAGAAGAGCAAGCGCCACGAACACGAGCGAGATCCGCGGCGCGTTCTTTGCGAACACACCTGAAATGTGTACTCTCTGCTTACGGCCGCCCGAACACCAGTGCATAACCTCTCTCATCAGTCGCCAGCTCCAACGGGATCACCTGCGGTTCCGACGCGATCCCCTGCGACCGCACGCACTCGCGCAGGAGCGTGGACACGTTCGCTGGAGATCACCTTAACGGGGCGAGCGTTCGGAACCAGCGCGATAACCGTGCCGATCAGCATTAAGTGTGCGCCAGCCCATATCCACCAGACGAGCGGGTTCAGATGTGCCTTGATGATCGGACGCCCCGTGTCTTGGTTTATCCCAGAGAAGACCAGGTAGAGGTCCTCCTGGAGCGTGGAGCGGTTCGCCACCATTGTTGCCGGCTGGTTACTTGCCTTGTAGAGGCGTCGCTCCGGATACATCGTGGCGATCTGGCTCCCATTCTTGAAGACATTAATGATCGCCCATTCGCTCGAATAGTTCGGCTTGTCGTCCTGCGTGTAGGAGTCGCAGACCAGCGTGTATGGACCGATCTGCATTGTGTCGCCCTTGCCCAACTCTTTTTCTGTGTTCTGATAGAACGCCGCCCCGGCGAATCCGATCATCACAACGATCACGCCGAAATGAACGATGTATCCGCCGTACCTGCGTGTGTTGCGCCGTGTGAGGGTGACCGCCGATAACAGCAGGTTCTGTCCCGTTTGAGCATTGACGACGCGTGCTCCGCGATAGAACTCAGAGACTATCGTCAGCAGCACAAGCACGCTCAGCGAGACAGCAACCAAGGCATAGAAATACGATTGCTCCTCCCACGGCTTCATTCCGCCGACGACCAGGGCAACTGCAACCACAATGGCCCCCACGGCTGGCCACTTGAAATTTCGCAGGATGCTCTGCACAGAAGTCTTGCGCCACGCCAGCAAAGGGCCTACGCCAGTCAGCAGCAGAAGCAGGATCCCCGCAGGGATATTCACCTTATTGAAAAACGGCGGGCCGACCGTCACCTTCGTCCCCTGAACCCACTCGGACAACACGGGGAAGAGCGTTCCCCAGAGCACGGTAAAGCACGCTACAAGCAGAATCAGGTTGTTGAACATGAAGCTGGACTCTCGCGAGACCAGCGACTCCAGGCGATGTTCACTGCGCAAATGATCCTTGTTGCGTACGAAAAAGAACACACATGTAGCGAAAATCAACGCCAGGAAGACCACAAACCATGTGCCGATCGAAGACTGCGCGAATGCATGGACGGAGCTGACAACGCCGCTTCGTGTCAGGAACGTGCCGAAGATTGACAGCAGGAACGTCGTAAAGATCAGCCACACGTTCCAGACCTTCAGCATGCCGCGCTTTTCCTGCATCATCACCGAGTGCAGGAAGGCCGTACCTGTCAGCCACGGCAACAGCGAAGCATTCTCAACTGGATCCCATCCCCACCATCCGCCCCAACCGAGTACCTTGTAGGCCCAGTAAGAACCGAGAAATATCCCAATGGTCAGGAACCCCCAAGTCACCATCGTCCAGCGGCGCGTGATGTGGATCCACTTCTCACCGGGATACCGCATGACTAACGCGGCCAACGCAAAAGCGAAAGGTATGGTGAATCCCACGTAGCCCAGGTAGAGCATTGGCGGGTGCGCCACCATCTCGGGGTACTGAAGTAGCGGGTTCAGTCCGTTGCCATCCGCAGGCGCATTCTTGACCAGCGAAAACGGAGGCGCCGCGAAGTTTACCAGCGCCAGAAAGAACACCTGAACGGCAGCCACTATGACCGACGCGTGCGCGACCAGTCGCTTGTCGACCTTGTGCCGCAAACGCATGATGAGGCCATACGTAGAAAGCAACCATGCCCAGAAGAGAAGCGAGCCTTCCTGGCCTGACCACAGCGCGGCGAACTTATAGGGCGCCGGCAGGTCGCGGTTGCTGTGCTGCATGATGTAGGCCAGCGAGAAATCGTTCGTGAAAGCAGCGATCACCAGCGCTGCCGCAGCGGCGGTAATTGCCACCCACACCGCGATACCCGCGCGTCTAGCCGTTTCGCCCAGACGGTCTGAGGTACTGTCCTTTTGCCAAAGTGCGTAGAGTCCGGCCAGGAACGAATAGAGACCAAGCGCTAGCGCCAGTAGGAGTGAAAAACTTCCAAGCAGTGCCATTTGAGAGTTACTCTTTCGGCAGATGTCCGGAACCAGACAACAACCGACTACAGCATGATTTCTGCCGCAGTCATCTCTTCTATCCGAACTCTTCGGTGTTCTCCGAGTTGCTCACGTTCGGTTTGCAGCACTTTCACTTCCATGAGCGTGACTGGCGTGAGCACCGGGCCGTAAATCTAAAAGATTCAGGAGCATACGTTCGAGTTACAAAGAATTACGCTCGCTCCGTCAGAACCCCGCCTCCAGCCCTGTCGCAGTCCTGTGCTTTGAGCCAGTCAGGCAGTCCGACCTCGAAATCTCTCCAGGACTTCCTTTTCGGCACGCGCCCAGTCTTCCTTGTCCATGCCGTCCTGCCCGCCACGCTGTCGGTACAACTCATACGCACGTTCCCGGATGGATTCCTGCAAATCCTGTGATGGTGCGCTGGTTGAGGTGGCCGAAGCAGTCGGCTTTGACTGTGCGGCTTCCTTTGTCTCAGGTGTTTTCTTCGTGCGGGCTTTCTTGACCGTCGCCATTAGACACAACTCCACCACGGCTTTTTGTGTAGGCAGGCCCAGAACTCATGGCCTGTGTTCCTCACCCACCATTGGGCTCAATATTAGCTTGTTTCGACCGGAACCGCGCGTCTGGAGAGTGGAATTGCAGAGTAGTTGGATCCGCTGTTCAAGAGGGTACCTCGCGACAGGTCTACTCGGTATTATGTACTTTTCGACTCGAATTCCTGCCGAATACAAATTTCGGGTGCAAATGACCTGCTTGAAGTTCTTCGCCGTAGTGCTGCTCGGAACGATCGCGTCGCTCTCTTGCTTGGCTCAGGAGTCACAGACGACGTGCTCTGGGGAGGAGAAGTGTGCGGCAACTCCGCCGATTCCCGCACATGAAGAGCAGATAGTAGTGACAGGCACCTTTGTCCCCGCACCGATCGAGAACATAGACCGCGCCGTCTCCGCCATATCTCTGCGTGAAGTTGCTCCGGTATTCGGCAACTGGGTGCAAGTACTTGAGACTGATACATCTCTCGATCTGCGCCAGCGGGGGCCTAACGGTACCCAGGCCGACCTGAGCATACGTGGGTCGTCTTTCGGACAAACGCTGGTTCTCGTGAACGGACTCAGAGTTAACGATGCTCAGACAGGTCACCACAACCTGGATCTGCCGATTCCACTGTCCGCTCTGGACCGAGTCGAGGTCCTGCGCGGCGCCGGGTCGACGTTCTACGGCTCTGACGCCGTCGGCGGTGCCGTGAACTTCATCACCCGCCCGCCAGTAGCGTCGGAGTTCAGGGTGGGTGCTGGAATCGGCAACTTCGGAGTTAACCAGCAGAATGCCTCGGCCGCTTTTGTTCGAGGAAGTTTCAGCCAGCAACTCAGTTTCGCGCGCGATTTCTCCAGCGGCTTCCTTCCGGACCGAGACTACCGCTCGCTAGCCGTCGCAGCTGACACGCACATTCAAACCGGAGTCGGTGATACCGGGATACTGCTTGCTTATGGCGACCGCCCGTTTGGCGCCGATCAGTTTTACGGAAACTTCAACTCGTGGGAGCGGACGAAATCATGGCTCGCATTGGCTCGGCAGGAGCTTGGGCCGAAAACGCAGGTCGAGTTCGGTTTTCGCCGCCACACAGACCTATTTGATCTCTATCGTGACCGGCCCTACGTCTACGAGAACAACCACGCCACTCTAAGCTGGCAGGCAGCACTACGGCGTCAGGACAGTGTTTCGCAGAACGGAACCCTCTCTTATGGTGCTGAGGCCTACCGCGACTCGATCGACAGCAGCAACCTGGGAGTGCACGCACGCAATCGTGGCGCCGTGTACGTCAACTATGACATGCGGGCGCTGCGGCGGTTTTCCTTTTCAGTCGGGGGCAGGGAAGAGGTGTACAACTCAACTCGCGGGCAGTTCTCTCCGACTGCGGCTGCAGGCTTCTGGCTGGCAGAGGGTCTCAAAGTCCGTGGCAGCGTCAGCCATGCCTTTCGGCTCCCAACTTACACCGACCTCTATTATCACGACCCCGCCAGCGTCGGTAATCCGAACCTCAGACCGGAATCCGCCTGGGGCTTTGAAGGAGGAGTCGAGTGGGATCGCGGCGGAGTCGTGCGTGCCGGCGCGATGGTGTTTCAACGGCGCGATCACGACGTGATCGACTACGCCAGGTGCGCCACAGGGGACAGTCCAATTTCCACTGAGGTTCCTTGCGACTCGAAATGGCACGCTCTGAACGTGGACAATCTTCGTTTTACCGGTATCGAGACGTCACTCACGTTCCGTCTCGCTCACGGACACAAGGTTGACCTCGCGTACACCGCGCTACACGGTTCCCAGGATGCGCTTCAGGCCCTTGATTCTCGTTACGTTTTCAACCACCTCAGGCACGATGGGATTGTCAGCTGGCAAGGGACGCTGCCGGGAAAATTGATCGGACGCAGCAGATTGGGAGTCGCCGAGCGTTATTGTGCGTCGTCGATCTGTGCCGTTGGCCAAACAGGTTCCTCTCGCGGCGATGCCTACGCAGTTTGGGACATAACCCTTGTCCGCCAGTTCGGCTATGTGAGTGCGCGGCTCGGCTTCACGAACCTGACCGACACGCAATACGAAGAAATTCAGAACGTGCTCATGCCAGGACGTGCCGTAGTGGTCGGATTGGAGTTCGTCTTGCCGAAGCGTTGAATCAATGGAAATCGTGCGAACTGGTTTGAGCCTCGGTCACTAGTAGCGGCGCTACTCGCGCAGCGCGGACGGACACCACGCCATCAAGATTCTGCAATTCGCCCTCAACCACAAGGAACTGCTCGCTGACCAGCATGAGCCGGTGCCGCTCGAACAGGTCGGGATTGATGATCACATTCGAGATTCCGGTCTCGTCCTCCAGGCTGAGAAAAACAAACCCGCTTGCCGTTCCCGGGCGCTGTCGCGCGATGACGCATCCAGCTGTCCGGACATGCCGCCCGTTCGGAATGTCCGCGAGTTCGATCGCACGGAAAATGCGCATCCCATCGAGTTCGCTGCGGCGATATGCCATTGGGTGTGGTCCGACGGTCATCCCTGTACCACGATAATCTGCGACCAGGCGCTCTTCCGGCGTCATTCGGATTAGCGGCGAAGAAGCGTCGCGTTCGGGAATATCCTCCAGCAGTGGTCCAGGATGACGTGCCGCGCGCTCGACCTGCCACAGGGCGTCGCGACGATGGAAAGCGAAGATTCCCGATTTCCGATTATTGATCTCTGATTCTGCCGGATCTGAGTTTATCCGTGTTGATCCGCGGTTGCTCTTTTGCTCGTCATCCCCCATCGAGTTCAGCGCACCGATTTCGCCTAGCACCGTAAGGTCACTTTTGTTCAATTCGGGAACACGGCGAGCGAGTTCGTCGATTGAACCGTACGGACGCAGACGACGTCGCTCGACCAACGCTCGCGCTGCTTCCTCGCGCAGCCCGCGAACATAGCGAAGGCCGAGGCGGACGGCCGGATTGCTGATTTTAGGTTGTAGATTGCAGATTTCATGCCTCGTAGATGTCTCGCAATCTGTACTCTGCAATCTACAATCTGCAACTGTTTCCAGCGTGCACAGCCAATCCGATTTCGCCACATCGATCGGCAGAAGCTTCAGCCCGTGTCGCTGCGCGTCTTTCACAATGGTCGACGGGTGGTAGAACCCCATGGGCTGATTGTTCAGCAGCGCGGCCGTGAACGCGGCGAGATAATGCGTCTTCAGGTACGCGCTGGCATAAGCCAGCAGGGCAAAGCTGGCAGAGTGCGACTCGGGGAACCCATATAACGCGAACGACACGATTGACTGAATGATTTCTTCCTGCGCTAGTGCTGAGATGCCATTGCGCGTCATGCCCGCTCGCAGTTTCACCTCGATATCGCGCATGCGCTTTTCCGAACGCTTGAACCCCATGGCCCGGCGTAGTTCCTCGGCTTCGCCGCCCGTGAACCCCGCGGTGATCATGGCGATACGCAACAGTTGTTCCTGGAAGAGAGGTACGCCGAGAGTGCGCGAGAGCACCGGTTCCAGCGATGGATGCGCGTACGTAACAGGCTCACGTCCCTGCCGTCGCTTGATAAACGGATTTACCATGCCGCCGACGATAGGACCGGGCCGGATGATCGCCACCTGAATGACAATGTCATAGAACTTCTGCGGCTTCACCCGCGGCAGGCACGACATCTGCGCGCGGCTTTCGATCTGGAACATGCCCACCGTATCGGCCTTCTGCAACGCCGCATAAACTTCCGGATCGTCGGCCGGCAGGTGTGCGAGATCGACTTCTTCTTCATAGTGGTCGCGGATGAGCTGTATCGAATCTTCCAGCACTGCCATCATGCCCAGTCCGAGCAGGTCGACCTTGATGATGCCCATGTCGGCGCAGTCTTCCTTGTCCCATTGCACCACCACCCGCCCCGGCATCGATGCTGGCTCCAGCGGCACGACCGAATCGAGTTGCCCCTGGCATATGACCATGCCGCCCGAATGCTGGCCGAGGTGCCGCGGCAGGTCCTGCACGGCGAGGCATAGTTCGAGATACTTCATCATGCGCGGATGGCGCAGGTCGAACCCGGCATCACGGAACTGTCGCTCCAGCGTGTCACTCGGGTCTTTGTATTCCCACGAGCCCACCATCGACGAAAGCCGGTCGAGCGTCTCGCCATCAAAGCCGAGCGACTTGCCTACCTCGCGCGCTGCACTCCGCCCACGGTAGGTGATAACGTTCGCAGTCATCGCCGCGCCGAGCTTTCCGTATCGCTCGTAAACGTACTGAATGGCGCGCTCGCGCTGCTCTCCGCTGGGCAGGTCGAGATCGATATCAGGCCACTCACCACGCTCTTCGCTGAGAAAACGTTCGAACAGCAGGTCCATGCCCACCGGATCGACAGCGGTTATCCCGAGCGAGTAACACACGGCGCTGTTTGCGGCTGACCCGCGCCCTTGGACGAGGATGTTCTGCTCGCGGCAGAAACGCACGATGTCCCACACGATCAGGAAATATCCGGCGAGTTGAAGTTTCTCGATCAGCCCAAGTTCGCGCTCGACCTGCCGCTTCGCGCGGCGATAGAGGTCCCCATCGGCTCGTCCGTACCGGTTTTCGAAACCTTCCTCGGTACGCTTGCGCAGGAACGACATCATATCCTCGCCATCAGGCACTGGATACCGGGGAAATTCGTAGCCGAGATCATTGAGCGTGAAATCCAGACGCGAAGACAATTCGGCGGTGTTTGCGATCGCTTCGGGCAGATCGGCGAAGAGGCGTTCCATATCGGCCGGCGATTTGATGTACCGCTCCGAATTGCGGCAGAGCAGCCGGCCGGCGGTATCGAGCGTGCGATGCTCCCGGATACACGTGAATATATCGAGTATCTGCCGCTGCTCGGCACGTGCATATCTCGGGCCGTTGCTGGCGATGATCGGCAACTCGTATTCCCGCGCAAGCGCAAGGAGCGTCTGGTTGCGCGCTTCTTCTTCTCGCTCAAAATGGCGCTGTACTTCGATGTACACATTGCCCCGGCCGAAGATGGCGATGAGACGCTCCAGCGTGCTGCGTGCTTGTGACATGCCGCCGTCACGCAATGCCTGTGCAAGCGGGCCTGATTCACCTCCCGTAAGCGCAATCACGCCATCTGCATATTCGGCAAGCTCGTGCTCGCGTGCGCCAATCTCTTCCGGTAGTGCGTGTTTGGGATCGCGCCGCGTCGCCGCTGACATGTTCATCCAATCATTGACCGGGCGCAGCTTCATGCGCGTGATCAGGCGGCAAAGGTTTTGATATCCGGCGCGGGAGGAAACCAATAATGGCAGATGGCAGATGGATGATGGTTGATGTTGCCGGAGCGTGCGATCTGCAATCTGGAATCTGAAATCTGCGATGGTTATTTCTGAGCCTATGTGTGCCTTCACCCCAATCTTCTTCATTGCCATGTGAAAACGCGGTGCGCCGTACACGCCATCTCGGTCCACAATAGCCATGGATTTCATGCCAGCTTTTGCGCACTCGTCGGCCATCTCCTCTGGCACACTTGCGCCTTCGAGAAAGCTGAATGCCGACGCGGCATGGAGTTCGACAAACATGACAACAACCAGAAGGAAGAAACTTAGAACGAGAAGAATGAATCACTCACGGTCCAGGTGATCAGCGGCCCTGCCAATCCTGTCTGATAATTCCTACCGCTTCCTCCCCATTTGTTCTCAGTCATAAACGCCTTCAATAAACCATCCGCCGCGTTGCTCGTCGTAATAAACGCGGCACACGACGTGTCTACCGTTGTCTTCCACGGCGACGTCCCATTCTTGGTGCGACCAGGATTCGTTCCACCATTCGCCCGAAGTTCGCCAGGGTCCGCAGCACCACGCGACGCCGCCGGAAATCGTGACGATTGCACTCTGGCTCGTAGTCGTGTGTATCCAAGTTGGCCGCCCGTCGATCACGTCCACCTCCGCGGCCAGGGGCGGACGAAACAAACGCAGTGCCGTGAGGGTGCCTTCCTGATCGCCAGTGCACGCCTCTTTTGCGCCTGACGGCCCCGTAACCACACTTGGTGCAACGAAACGCTTCATACGGAACGCGTCCGAACGGTGCGTGTCCAGTATCTCGGGGCTGCCGACTCGGAATGTATTCGACGCTTCTGCAGCACTATCCACCCTTGCCGACCTCTCATCGTCATGCATTGCCGGCCCGGGGGTTGCGTTATCGAGCGAGATCATTTCGCTCAATGCCGGCTTGGTCACGGTATGCGTGCTGCAAACAAATCGGCTGCCGGGATCGAAAGCGCGCGCTGCCTTTGACGGCCCTCTCGACCTTGTCTCAATTCCTCGCGCTACTGATTGCCGGTCCTCTGTATCTGCAACGGCCGCTGCAATACGGGACAGTGTCAATTCAAGCCGCTCAGGTTCCGGTGCCGTCGGCAGAAATAGCCCACCCTGCGTATTCCGCGGCTGTACGGGCTGTGCCCGTAGCGCCACACGCGTAACCGCCGCCGTTGGTGGGTTCGCACGCAGTTCCAACTGCAACAGGCGCAGGAATATCTTTGCATCCAGCATGGGAACGGGCAGCCGAAGCGTGCGCTCGTAAAGCGCTCCCCCATTTTCATAATTACCGGCAAACTCAGCCTGCGGCCCTCTAACATGGCAATCCTGGCAACGTTCCAGTTCGAAACGTAACCGCAGCTCATTGGTCGAAAGCGCGCGGGCAGACAAACGAGCGGACAATTGCTCAATAAGCTGGTTCAGCACGAAGGCTAGCGGCTCCAGGTCATCGATCGGGTATTCCAACTCGATCGTTTCTTCAAAGTTCAGGGGTGTATCAGTAGGCACCAGCGTACGCGTGCCTTCACCACGGCATAGCTTTTGAAGGTAAGCGCCTTCCGACCCCAGACGCTCGGCCACTGCGACTTCGGGCAACGCAGCAAGAGCGCGGAACGTGCGTACACCCCAGCGATCAAGCGTGTCGACCAACCCAGCGGTCCGCGTTACTTCGACCTTGTCGGTTGACTTTTTTTGCGAAGCCTTTGCAGTGCCCGCAGCAGGCATGTGTTCGCGGGCAGCCGTCACCTGCAACAGGACTTCGACCGGCAGCGGCCCCAACCGTTCTGCTTCTTTTCCTCGTGGTATCACGGTGATTCCGACGAACCCTCGTGCCGCGCAGATTGCCGCATCCAGATTGGCGGAAACGGCTACGTTCGCTTCCAATCCGAGTTCTGACGCGCGACGGGCCAATTCACATGCGATCTTCCGGGGAGTTCCGAAAAGTCGCTCAAGGCCTTTCAGGTCGAGTAATACAGTGTCGGGGGCTCCAGCGCATTCTTCCACTCGCGGCGAGAACGCACGTGCGCAATCAGCGAGAGCCGCTTGGGCAGTGACTTCCTGTACTGGTGAACGGCGCCGCAAAACGCCGGCATCTTCGCCGTTCGCGCGGCGATTCAATCGCGCCGCAGCCTGCACGTTCGTCATGCCGCATTCGACGCCGGCCTGCCGTGCGTGTTCATTTGCTGCCACGACGGTGAGAAGCGGCGGCCTTCCCTCGACCACGACAACCGCCGCATTACGCAAAGCGGGCTCGGCACGCACCAGTGCCTCGGCAGGGAAGTCGGGAACGAACATGCAGGCAAAAACCATAAAAATGTGCCATCGGCGATTTCGCCGATCAGTAATTGTTCACAGCTCACCCGATAGCTCGATCGCCAAATGACGCGGAACGTGTCCACTCGGTTTGCGAATGAAATGCTGCGCTCGCCGGGCTGGGGGATTTCTTTTCGTGCCCCTGCTGCTCCGCAGTACGCGCCACCTCGACTCTGACGCTTAGGCCCGTAAAAATACGTGCATGTGCAGGAGCAGCCTCCGGTGTTGTTGCGGCAGCGCGACGGTATCCCTGCATCTCGAGCACCAGCGAAGCGCATGTCTTAGCGCATGATTGCCGAACAATACTCAAGAGCACCGCGGGCGTGCTTTCGACGACGCGACGAAAACGGAACCATGACGTTAACGGAATTCGCCGGGCGATCTCCTGCGGCACATCGCCAAGATCGATCACGACCATGCCGAAGCCGCCGCCCTGTAACAGCAGATCGGTCGCCCGAAGCGCTTGGTCAACGCAACGCGCCCAGTGCCGCCGGTCGCTTGCCCGAACGCGGGACTCCGTCACGCCGTGCCGTAATCGCACAGCTGTATTTTTCGCGGTCAAAGCATTGCCGTGCGTATCCCGCGTCAGCGACTCACTTCCACCTGCGTCATCTCTCCCAGTGCTGCCGCGTTCCGACCGCGCCGGCGAACGGCCATACCACACCTTTGCATGCGGCATCACCGAACCAGCAGCCTGCTTCTGCTGCAAACTTGAGCAGACCGCGGCAACGTCGGGTGCCGGTAGCTCGCTTGTCGCAGTTGCAAGCGTGCCGACATTTGCTGCGCATC
Organism: Acidobacteriota bacterium; assembly: GCA_023441255.1. Lineage (GTDB taxonomy): Bacteria > Acidobacteriota > Terriglobia > Terriglobales > Acidobacteriaceae > JAEZPW01. The sequence goes on along the minus strand of JAEZPW010000071.1, from coordinate 7,784 downwards.
GTACCCACAATAGCCTCTCCAGATCGACACCCGCTGCAGCTGCCGAATGAGGACTGAAACAGTCGCTCGCATCCACCAGCGCGCACATTTCTCCGCGACCTGTTGCCCGGGCAATCGCGGACAGCATAAAGCTGGTGCGTCCCGAAGATGGACCTCCGCAGATTTCAGTTACACCCCCGCGAGGTAGTCCTCCCGTCAGGTAATCTACCTGCTCAACTCCAGAGGACACCCGAGGCGCCGGTGGGCGCCGCAGATGCGACGCCGCAACAACCCCGGCCATCTCGCGCAAGCCAACCTTGTCGCGCAAGCCAACCGGCGAGGCAGCAGCCGTCGGCTCATCACCAGTAGATCGCTCCAACGATGCACGTTGCGGTGGAATACGTGGCGGTCGCGTCGCAGTGTTCGCGTGGCACGCTGCTGAAACCGTGTTGTTGTTGTTCGCAACCGCATCGCTGAAACCGAACTCCACCGATTCACTGTCATCTGGGAAATAAACAAGGTCTGGTGGTGGTAATTCGGGTTGAGAAGCGCGTTGCATCGGAAGCCTCTTTCGAAGGTAAGCAGAAGGCAAGGTAAGCAGAAGGCAATAGCCCCGCTGAGGGGCTATTTGCTTTCGCTTTTTGTTCGCCTATGAACAGATTCTGCGGCGAATCCGGCGGGTTGTCAAGAGGATGGAATGTCCATCATGGAAAGCGTGTTGCGCCCACAAAACCTCTCGTCCGCCGCAGCGGCCTGAGTAGACGCAAGAGCCACTTCTGCTATAATCAGCTTGCCCACCAAAGAATCGCTTTGTGTCTAAGTGGCGCTATCGTCTAGGGGTTAGGACGGAAGATTCTCAATCTTCAAACCCGGGTTCGATTCCCGGTAGCGCTACCAAATCTACCCTCCGCTACCTGCCGCTATCGATGCTAAGTAGCCACAAAGAGGAGCCACCGTTGCTACGGCTGTACAGGAGCCAGCGGCCATCCGGTGAAATCGTTGGCTCTTCTAAGAACAGACCACCCTCCGCGAACTTCGTGACCGGTTGCAGCGGGCCGCCCGAGGCCGCCATTCGGTAGATGTTTTGGTGGCTCGGCTGAACTAAATCCAACGTCCGTCAGGGGAATAAAAGGGATGCCCCATCCTCTCGTACCCGGAGGTCAAGACCTTTTCTTCGCCTCCAGAGGCGGCGATTCTGTAGATCTGGACGGAGCCGCCGGCATTCGAGGAATAGAGAATCCATCTACCGTCCGGAGACCAAACTGGAAAATACTTATCCGAGGGAGAAGTCGTGAGCTGGCGCTCCTGACGGCTGCCAACGTCAACCAGATACAGTTGAGAGTAAGGCCCCTTTTGGAACGCATAGACTAGAGTCCGCCCGTCTGGCGAGAAAGGACCTCCCCGTAGACGAGGCCGCGCTGGCACAAGCTCCTCAGCAGAGCTGCCATCGAGGGCGGTCAACCACATAGAAACCGTTCCATCTGGGTAGAAGCGGCTTACCGCCAACTCGCGTCCGTCAGGTGACCAATAAGGAAGGTTCGCGCCGAGATTTGTTTGTGGAAGCTGCAGCCGCTTCCGCTGCTTGGTACTCAGGTCAAGGATCCAGACCTCCTGGTCCCCGAGACCGGTACTACACATAGCGATACGTCGGCCATCAGGAGAAAAGGAGGGGAAACGATCGCGAACTTCGCCCGTGTCTATTTCCTCCTCGGGGCCTGCGGCGGCCCCGCCTCCGGAAGCCAGCGGCAGTCGGGTCAAATTCATTGACTCTTGTCGCTGTGCTATCACAACTTGCTCAGCCGCGGTCTGATAGCGCAGCTCGCAGTCTTTCTCTAGCGCCTTATTGATGATTTCTGCAAGTTTCGGCGGCAGATTGGGGTTCAGCTCCCGGGGAGTGATCGGCACTCGTTCCAGGATGCCGTGAAAAATGACGGCCGATGTCTTACCTGGGAATGCCTGACGGCCAGTGGCCATTTCGTACAGTACGGCACCGCAGCTGAACAGATCTGTGCGGGGATCAAGTTCTTCCGCTCGCGCCTGTTCGGGGGACATGTAGCCGACGGTGCCAAGTGTCGAACCGGGGTTGGTCAAGAATACTTCTGTCTCTGCCGTGGAGAGGCCAGCGCCCGCAGGTTGCGCCCTCCAGCGTTCCAGGACCAGCTTAGCCAGACCGAAGTCGAGCAACTTGGCGTGGCCCCGTTTTGTCACGAAAATGTTGGCCGGCTTGATGTCACGATGAATGATTGACTGTGCGTGTGCCGCATCGAGCGCATCAGCGATTTCGATTCCTAGCTCCAGCACCCGTTCGGTTTGCATCGGCTTGTCCGTAATGAGGTGCTTGAGTGTGATACCCTCCAAATACTCCATCACGATGAACGGGTGTCCGTCCGCCACGCCTGCAACTCGCATTAAGCACAGCTAGCGAATCTCGTGTGCAACGGTCGGGTTAATGCAGCACGGCCTCCAAGACGCTTTCGGCCATCTTCGTCGGAACGATCCTGGTGATGGCGAAACCCGCTTTTCCCAGAAGGGCCCGCCATTCTGATTCAGTCCGTTCCCGTCCGCCCGGGAACATGAGCATCAGCAGGTCGAGCAGTTTGCCCGGGTGCGGGCGTGAATCTTCCGGAAGCACGATATCCACGATAATGAGGCGGCGGTTGGGGCGTCCCGCCAAAGCCTGGCGGACGTTTCCGAGGATTTTGAGCGCGGGTTCATCGGCCCAGTCATGAATAATGTGCTGCATGAAGTACGTATCCGCGCCGGCTGGGATGTGTTCAAAGAAATTGCCGGCAATCGGCTCGCAGCGCTCGTCCACGCGCATGTCGCAGAGCGTACACTTTGCACCTGCGACCACGTCGGGCTGGTCCAGCAGAATTCCTTTCATGTGCGGATGGCGCTGCAAGGCCTGGCAGATGAAGTATCCATGGCCGCCGGCGACATCCATTAGCGTCCCCGTGCCGGAGAAGTCATAGGCGTCAAGAACGGCGGGAGCCAGTTCGGCGCTGATGGCGGTCATTCCCTCGTTGAAGTCGTGAGCCACTTCCGGCATGGACGGAAAGCACTCGAACGCAGGCTTGCCGTAGAGGTGCTCGATGGCTGGCTTTCCGGTAGTGACAGAGTGCATGAGGTCGCTGGATACGTGGATCAGGAACGGGTGTGAGGCCCACACCACAAGCCCGCGGACATTTCCGGGGACATCGTTGCGCAGCAATTCGGCCGCAGGTGACAGGGCGATCATGCGCGGCTGTGGCTCGGAGAAGACGCCGACGCTTATCAGCGCCCGCAAAACTCGGTATAGGGCATCAGCTTGTGTTTCCGTTTCAGCGGCAAGCGCCTCGACTGATCGCGGACCGAGTGCCACACGGTCGGCAATGTTCAGCTTAGCAGCAACGTAGAGACAGCCGGAGAGTTGAAAACCCGTGGCCATCGCCATCAAGTTCTGGCTGAGGTCACGTACCGGCACAGCCTGAGCTTCCCGGATCGAAGTGGCCATCGAGCACCTCACTGGCGGAAAATCATCCGCCGGGAGGCTACTTGTGTAGAGAGCTTTCTTACCCAGGGCACAAGGCAGCGCCGTAGCGGTGTTGAGAGCTGATGCGTGCAGCTGTTGCTTAGTTGCTCTCCCGGAGTCTGGTTCAAGATCACACAAGCAAAACGACGCCAGCGGGGAGTCCTGCTTCGTTATCTACTACGGGCAGTCCATACGCGGGTCAGCGACGATCTCATCGGTCCGTATGAGCCGCTCGCGATTGACTGCGGAAACGCGCAGGTGGAACTGTGAACTCACGTTTGAACGCGCGGTTAAAAGCAGCTTCGGATTCGTAGCCTACTTCCGGTGCGATTTGCGCCACCGAATAACTGGTCGAGGCAAGCATCTGCGCTCCCAATTGAAGTCGCCAGCGAGTGAGGTATGCCATGGGAGGTTCGCCAAGGTAATGTTGGAAACGCTCGGCCAGCACTGAGCGTGACACTCCAGCTTCTCTTGCCAGGGAAGCAATAGTCCATGGATGCGCGGGATTCCGGTGCATCAGCGCCAACGTCTTTCCGACCTCTGGATCGCGTGCGCCAGCCAGCCAGCCGGTTTGCTCCGCGGGGAGCTGCGCGATGTAAGTCCGCAGGGTTTCGACAAACAAAACCTCTGACAGTTTGGCCAAGACTGCTTCTCCGCCGGCGCGGAAAGCGTCGGCCTCATTCACCGAAAAACGAATCGAGTTCTCCAGCCATCGACCCGAGGCATCGTCACGAATGCTGACCTTGAATACTGGCGGCAGGCCGCTAAGAAAAACCTGGCTTAGTCGTGGCTCGCAGGCCATGAAGCCGCAAACGAATCTCGTAACTTCTCCTCCGCCACCGAGGCGGGACAGCTTCAATCGATTGGAAAAAATCCGAGCTAATTCCTTCACCATTTCCACAGGCTTGGTCGGTGGGCCGTTTTCGACGAAGTGGGCGTCGCCGTGAGGAAAGATCACGATGTCGCCAGCATCAAGAATGATGCGCTCGCCATCGACGAGCCGGGCGGAGGCGCGCCCTTCAGTCAAGAGGTGATAGATGATCACGTGCCCCGCGGCTGGCGCCACGTAGCGCGCGACCATGTGCGAGGGCGGCGAGCAAAAACTCCACGGGGAGGAAAATTCTCCGTTGTAGAACATGGCCCCCTGGAGTTTAACCACCTTCAATACTTCGGAAAGAACATCCATACGTCCTGCCGCGGACGCCCGGCAAACCTCCCCGGACTCCTGAGCAAATCATCACATGGCAACTGTCCCCTGAGCAAGAAAGCCGGACGCGCGGATAAGTGTGGGCTGCGATAGTGACGCATAGTAAGCCTCGTTGAAGCGTTCGCAGGACGTGAAAGCGCTTCAAGTCAATTCAAGTACTGAAGGAAGGAGATGACCGATGGCAACAACCAGCGATGTTGTCAATCAACACCTGAAATGCTTCGGCGAGCATGACCTCGATGGCGTACTTGCTGATTACTCGTCCGATGCCGTGTTGTTTACACCTGGCGGCCCCCTAAAAGGCCCGGCCGCGATTAAGCCCTTTTTCCAGGCTCTCGTTTCGGAATTTTCGAAGCCTGGGGCGATCTTTTCCATGCGGCAGCAATACGCCGATGGTGACTACGCCTACATCTTGTGGAACGCAGAAACCGTCGACAATTCGTACGAAGCCGCTACGGACACGTTCATTGTGCGGAACGGGAAGATAGTGGCGCAATCCTTTGCTGCCAAGATCATCCCAAAACGCTGAATAACCCGTCCAGCCTGGGCAACAACGTCGGCAATAACCGCTGAAGCAGTCCAAGACGTGGGCTGCACATCGAGGAGGAACCATGAGTACTACTACAACTGCACCGGAAATCGAAGCTTTGAAGACACGGCTGAAAGAAACCTGGATGGCTGGAGACTACGACCGCTTTTCCCGTTATATGGAGCAGGGCGCACGCAGTTTTTACGAACAACTCGACATCCCCCCTGGATGCCAGCTGCTCGATGTGGCTTGCGGATCGGGTCAGGTTGCGCTATGGGCGGCACGCGATGGAGTGAACGCGACCGGTGTGGACATCGCGCCGAACCTGGTGCAGCGAGCGCAAGCGCGAGCCAAGGCGGAAGGTCTCAACGCTCGTTTCATGGAAGGCGATGCCGAAGCGCTCCCGTTTGAAGATGCCAGCTTCGACGTTGTAACCAGCCTGGTCGGAGCTATGTTTGCTCCGCGGCCGCAACTCGTGGCCCGCGAACTGCTGCGGGTGTGCAGCCCCGGAGGCACGATCGCTATGGGAAATTGGACGCGTGAAGGGTTCGTTGGACAGATGTTCAAAACCTTCGCCAAGTTCATCGCTCCATCGGATATGCCTGCTCCGGTGCTGTGGGGCGATGAGACAGTGGTGCGCGAGAGGTTGGGTCACGGGGCGTCGGACCTCAAGATGACGCGACGACAGTACAACTTTAGCTACCCCTTCCCGCCAGCTGAAGTGGTGGAGCTCTTTCGTCAGTACTACGGCCCCACCAATCGCGCGTTCTTATCCTTGGATGAAACTGCTGCGCGAAAGCTGCGTGAAGAACTCGAAGCATTGTGGTCGGCGCATAATCGCGCGGGCGATGAGGTGACAGTAGTTCAGGCGGAGTACCTGGAAGTCATCGCAACTCGTGCCTGACATGCCGGTTCACTGCAGACGTCCGAAACGTTCAAAGGCCGCATGCACGACTGATGTTCGCAGCCTTAAAAGTCCGCTGGCGTAAACATGCCAAGTTTTTCGATTTGGCATGAATTGAGGTCCTAGCGGAGGTAGTTATGGAACTCGTGTGGAACAATCCGAGTCCGAATCGCACGGTTTACCGTCCTTCTGCGTGGGAAGTTATCCGCAAGAATGGCACTAGAAAAGTCGTTCGCGCCGACGAGATTCAAACGATCGCAGACCAAAAGGCGGACCATGGGGCGAAGCAGGTTTCCAATGATTTGCAGCCTTTGTTTTCGCCCTATTTCTGCCTCTAGGGCTTTTGCTATCACTCGAAATCAATAGCCCTATGGCGTAATAGCAGCTTTCGTTGCTCTCCCGCATATTGTCATCGATTCGACTGGGGTGCACGCCGGCCCTATGTGCGCCAGAGAGTTCTCTCGGGCTCTTGCGGCACGGGGCTCGCCGCCTCAAGGCAGCGTAGGGTCATAAGCTGTGAATACCCGTCAAGGACGACAACTGCGCTGTCGAAGAGCCTTCCCCTGAGGCGCAGCGTAGCCGCGACTACTTAGCGGGCCACAATGGTTGTCGGAGCGGTGTACCGCACCTCGCCGGATACGAAGCGCCTGCCCAGAACCGCATGGATGCCCTCGATACCGTAAATGATCTCCTCATAGGAATTCTTGGGGCCGGCGCCTCAAGCCGAACGCCCGCCTAACGGGGCGATTCGCCTGATCGAGACTTTAGCTTCTGTTGCCAGTTAAGGACGAGTCCGATAAACCCGCCTCCCGGTTGGTCCGGAACGTACTGAACAAGGAAACGCTTGCCGTCGGGAGAGGCAACATAGATGTTGCGTGTCCCAGTAGGACCCGATGCCGTGCTATGCGTATTGAAAAGTTTGACGGGTATGCCGATGTCGAGCGACGTGCCTGTGCGGATGGGAACAGCCATGAGTGACAGGTCGGGTGCGACGTAGTAGAGTTCCTTACCATCGCCGCGCCAGTACGCCTGATCACCACCCTGGGTCGAGACTTGCCACTTGCCACCACCGGTAGCCGGGAAGCTCTGGATGTAAACCTCGGTTTGACCGGATTCGTCCGACGTGTAAGCCAGCCAGTGACCGTCGGGCGAGATACGTGCGTGCGCTTCATTGGCCGGAGTGCTCAAGTACACTTTTGAAATGTCGTCGTGCATGTCCAGGAGCATAAGATCGAAGTTGGAGGCCTTATCGTTGCGCTCATACACAACCCATCGACCATCGCGAGACCAGTCATCGGCAAACACGCCGAGAGGACCTTTCGCGAGAGTCTCAGCGCGTTCGGAGCCATCCACCCACTTGCGGACAATCGCAGCTCCATTTTCGCCCTCCGTACTGAGTAGGACGCTATCGCCGGTGGGTGACCATACAGCCGATTCGGTTTCTCTTGCCGCGTAAGGCACCGGGGTCGATGCACCACGCTCGAGGTCGACAATCTGCACGCACTGGTGCCCGCCAGGATCACTGCAGTCGACTGCGAGACGGCGGCCATCACGCGAAAGATCCAATTCACCCATGGTGTTGCGAACCCCAACCCGCTTGACTTCTCGGCCGTTACGATCGAACCACCCCAGCTGCGTAGTTTCAGTCTCTCCT
>JAEZPW010000018.1 GCA_023441255.1 Acidobacteriota bacterium | reverse complement strand
TTCATTCATAATCAGCATAACCAGGTCCACACCCTCGGCACCTATCTGTAAGCCCCAGCTCCCACCCGTAAAGGCGAAGAACGCTGGCGCGCTCCAACCACCTTTTGGCAGGCGGCAAGTTGCTACTCCCCGCCCGTGCTCGGCCCCAACCACGAATCCACCCTTGATCATGTGCGGAACGACTGCAACGCATTTCGCACCATCCAGTACTTCTTGCGGGATGCCTTTGTCGGGTGCGGCCATAATTTGTTGCAGGACCTCGGTCGCGTTCTTCAGCCGGTCGAGAGCGTCCTCCCGCGCCGATGCCGCCCAACTCATCACACTCCCACAAAGCACCAGCAACAACACCGCGTATGTCTTCATCTTCTCTCCCTTGGTGGCACGCAGTAGGTTAGACGCGCGGAGATGGGTCCGAAGTTCGCCGGGCGAGTTCAAGTACCTTTGCCCCGGTCGAGTTGGATCAATTGCAGAGAATTGCGGCCGACAGTACGCCGTACTCGAAGGCAGCGGCGTCGTGGATCGCAGCCGGATTGTGCCGACGACCCGCCGAGCGTCGCCTTCCGATATCTAGCTGAAAACACGGGAGCTTACACGATTTGCGAGTTCCCGCTGCAGGCTCCACCTGCACCATTCGTGGTGCAGCGGTTGCACCCTTGCCCCGCAGCGGCTTGCACGTGTATTCCGTACGCTCATCTATATGGCGCTCGCCTAAACCAACCATTTGAAGGTCGTTTCGCTTCCTTTGCTTGCCTACGTTGCCGGAATGAAGTAAATATCTGGTCGTGTACTGTGAAAACGCTCGTCACAGACGCGTCGCAACAGTGAAGCGGGCCCGGGCCAGCAACGTGAGGACGACTTAATTTGGGCTGAATACGCACCCAGGTAGGTTCATTAGGATGGATCGGAAGCGCAGCATCATTCTGTGCATCGATGACGAGCCGACCGGCCTTCAGGTCCGCCGGATTCTTCTTGAGATGGAAGGATACAGCGTCCTGACCGCCACAAGCGGGCGCGAAGGGCTGGAGCTATTCGCGGCCAACCCGGTCAGTGCGGTTGTTGTGGATTACGCCATGCCGGAGATGGATGGCGGCCAAGTGGCGGCGGAGTTGAGACGCCGCAGCCCGGAAGTGAAAATCTTGTTGCTTTCCGCGTACCCTGATCTTCCGCCGGGCGTGTTGCAACTAATTGACAAACGTGTTTTGAAGGCAACCTCGCCAACCGATCTCTTGACGGCACTCCAGCAGCTTCTTCCCGCTTCCAAGAGTGAGACTTCCGCCTGATCGTTTTGCATGCAGCGGCTGTTTTTGCACTTCGCAAGTCGCTTGTTTTCCCGCCAGAATTGAAAATCCTTTCGACTCCTTGCTCTCAGCATGCATTTACTGCATCAGCTACAATGGGCGGTCATGTTGTCCGGTTTGCAACAGGATTGGGTAAGCTAGAGCAGCGTTTCGGTTCGTTGAGACACACGTTATGCCGGAAAGAAGAAGGGGCTCGCGGCCCATCACTACCGCTCCCGATGGCACCCCGTTAACGAAAACTGCCACAGGCATTCAGGGCCTGGATGAAGTCACCGGCGGAGGGCTCCCCACCGGCCGTACTACCTTGGTCTGCGGTTCGGCTGGATCGGGCAAGACTGTTCTTGCACTGCAGTTTGTTGTGAACGGCATTCGCAAGTACAACGAGCCTGGCGTGTATATGGCATTCGAGGAGACCGCCGAGGAACTCCGGCAGAACGTCGCCTCGATGGGCGTCGATCTCACTGCGTTTGAACGCCAGGAGAAACTCGTCATTGATGCCGTTTACATAGAAAGCAGCGAAATCGAAGAAACGGGCGAGTACAACCTGGACGGTCTATTCATTCGTCTGGGCAATGCAATCGACAGCGTCAAAGCGAAGCGCGTTGTTCTGGACACGATCGAGGTGCTGTTTGCCGGTCTCCGGAACGAGTCTCTAATCCGTGCTGAACTTCGAAGACTCTTTCGCTGGCTCAAGGAAAAGGGCGTAACCGCCATCGTCACCGGAGAGCGTGGCGAGGGAACACTGACCCGTTACGGACTGGAGGAGTACGTCGCTGATTGCGTTATCCTGCTCGATCACCGCGTCAATGAGCAGATCTCAACCCGGCGCATGCGAATAGTCAAGTATCGGGGCACCGTGCACGGTGCGGACGAGTACCCGTTCTTGATGACCGACACCGGCATATCTGTCCTGCCACTAACATCGCTCGGGCTTACTCACACCGCCTCGAGGGAGCGGATTTCCTCGGGTGTTCCCGACCTGGATGCGATGCTCGGGAACAAAGGATTCTTCCGGGGGAGCAGCATCCTGATCTCCGGAACTGCGGGAACAGGCAAGTCCAGCCTGGCGGCCTCTTTCGTCAGAGCGACGTGCGAGCGCGGAGAGCGCTGCGTGTATTTCGCCTTCGAGGAATCCGTTGATCACATCATCCGCAACATGGAATCGATCGGAGTTCCTCTTCGCCCCCTGGTGGACAAGGGCTTGCTGCACATCCGTGCGATTCGGCCAAGCAGTTTAGGGCTGGAAGCTCACCTTGCCTCGATCCATAAAATCATAAGCGACGTCGCACCAACTGCGGTGGTGGTAGACCCAATGACAAGTCTGGTCAGCGGGTCTGATTTTGTCGGGGGCAACTCGATGCTGACGCGGATGATAGATTTTCTCAAAGTCCAGCACATAACAGCGCTGTTTACACATCTGTCGAGTGCGGGCACCACGCCGTCGCAGGAAGCGACAAGTGAGGGTGTCTCGTCGCTGATGGATTGTTGGATTCTATTGCGCGATATCGAGAGCAATGCCCGCAGAAGTTACGGCATATTCGTTCTGAAATGTCGCGGCATGGCCCATTCGCACGAAATCAAGGAATTCATGTTGACCGACAAAGGCATTCGCATCGGCAACGTGATTACGACAGGCGTTGCGAAGAATGCAGCGCCATGATTGGCATCACAGTCGGGCTCAGGAGCAGACAAAATGCCGGTGCCAAAGGCTCCGAAAACAGCACCAGGAAAGAAAAAAGCCGAAACGCGCGTTGAGTGGGAACTTCGCCTCTATGTAGCAGGACAGACGGCAAACTCGATAGCCGCGTTTACAAATCTCAAGCGCATTTGCGAGACGCATCTGCAAGGCCGCTATCGCATTGAAGTCGTCGATCTGCTGAAAAATCCTACGCTGGCCAAAGGCGATCAAATCCTTGCGGTCCCCACCCTCGTCCGACAGCTTCCGCCACCAGTGAAGAAGATCATCGGAAATCTTGCCAGCGAAGAGCGCGTCCTCGTAGGACTCGACGTCCTGCCCGTAAAGACAGGAGGGTAGCAGTCCATGGGCAAAAAGGTAATCAGGGCGGCCCGGGTGTCACGTCAGTCGAAGGCGAAAGTGCCGGCAGGTGATGCGACGCAGGCTTTCGAGCGCGCGATGGCCGAAAAGGGCCAGGCCGAGGGCAGCAAGTACCTCTTGCGACTTTATATTGCGGGAGCGAGCGCAAGGTCTACGCGTGCGATTGAGAATGTCCGTCGTGTTTGCGAGGAGCATCTAGCAGGCCGATACGAGTTGGAAGTCGTTGACCTTTATCAGAATCCGAAGCTAGCGAGCGGCGAACAAATTGTTGCCGTCCCTACCCTGCTCAAGAAGCTGCCGCTGCCGTTGCGGAAGTTCATCGGGGATATGTCTGACGAAGAACGTATTCTGGTTGGTTTGGATCTGCAACCGAAACGAGACTGATGTGCTAGCGAAGACAGCCATTCGGACGGAGCTCGTTCCATGGCAAAACAAAGAAGAAGTCATCACGAAGTTCCGCTCAACCCGAGTTTGAACTTGCCCGATAACAAACATCTTCTTCGCGAAGTTCAAGAACTCCGGGCCCGGCTGGCGGAAGCCGAAGAAACCCTTCTTGCTATTCGCTCTGGCGACGTGGACGCAATCGTAGTGTCCGGCCCTGGTGGTGATCAGCTATTCACTCTCAAAGGTGCGGAGTACGCCTACCGCGCATTGGTGGAGGCAATGAACGAAGGCGCGGCTACGATTTCCGCGCAGGGGATTGTGCATTACTGCAATCAGCGGATCGCAGACCTTCTACAAGTCCCGACGGAGAAGATTATCGGCGCTCCAGTCGAGAAGTTAGTCGCGCTCGACTCAAAGGAGGGATTCGCGGCGCTTTTTGCCAACGCCGTCGCGGGGCAACCCGGGCGAGCCGAGCTTAGGCTGCAGGCGGCGGAACCAGTGACTGCCCACGTATCTTTACGCAAAATGGAAGGCGATGGGCCAGTGACGTTGTGCATGGTCGCAACCGATCTAACGGAACAAAAGCGGCGGGACGAACTCATCGCTGCAGGCGAACTGGCCCGTTCCATTTTGGCAAGTGCAGCTGATGCAATTGCTGTGTGTGACAAAGACGGCATCATCATCAGTGCCAATGATGCGCTGACAAGGATTTGCGGCGTGAATCCGCTTTTCCAGCCATTTGATACAGTGCTGCCATTACACGTTGATGAACGAGACGGTTCAAGACATTTCCAACCCTTCTCGGTGGCCACAACATTGGCGGGCAAAAGCTTTCGTGGGCGAGAAGCGAGTTTTCGTGGCAGCGATGGCAAAACGCTGACGTTGCTGCTTTCCGGAGCTCAGGTTTCAACCCCGTCAGGCGTAGCCGGTTGCGTACTGACCATAACGGACATTACCGAGCGCAAGCGGGCTGAAGAAGCGCTTCGTGCAAGCGAGGAGCGGTGGGCCATCACATTGCAAAGCATTGGTGACGCAGTGATTGCAACCGATGCTAGCGGCAACATCGTATTTATGAACGCGCTCGCGGAGAAGCTGACAGGTTGGACATTTGGAGAAGCCAAATCGAAGCAATTGGATGCGGTCTTCCAGATCATACAGGAGGTAACCCGCATCAAGCCGGAGAGTCCGGTCAATAAGGTGATCCGCTCGGGCGACGTAGTTGGTTTGGCGAATCACAGTCTGCTGATTAGACGAGACGGCGCGGAAATTCCTATCGAGGACAGTGGCGCTCCCATCCGGAATCGCGAAGGCCAGATTGAAGGTGTGGTGTTAGTCTTCCACGACGTTTCCGAACAGCGCAAGATGGAGCATGCAGTGCGTACGAACGATCGGCTAGCAGTTACAGGACGACTCGCCGCCACCATCTCGCATGAAATCCATAATCCTCTTGATACTGTGGGCAGTCTGCTCTACATAGTCCAGAACACCACGAAGGAAGAAGCCACACGGCGACACGTTTCTATGGCGGTGCAGGAGTTATCGCGCATAACTCGAATGACGCAACAGATGCTCACATTTCAGCGTGAGTCGGCTCAGCCGGTGCCGGTGCAGATCGCAGAGGTTCTCGATAGTGTTCTCGCTCTTTACGAAAGAAAAATCGAATCTGCTGCGATTCATATCAGCAAGGAGGTCGAAGTTGTGCGACCGATACTTGCTCAACCGGGCGAGTTGCGGCAGGTTTTTGCTAATGTCCTGGGGAATGCCATCGAAGCGGTCGGTCGCGATCACGGCAAGATTCGGCTGCGGGCATACGTATCGCGAGACTGGCGTACTCGGCGCCCAGGTGTCCGGGTGGTCGTTGCCGATAATGGACGTGGCATCCCCGCTGACATTCGAGGAAAGATTTTCGAGCCTTTCTTCACCACAAAAGGAGAAAGCGGCACCGGTCTGGGGCTTTGGATCACCTCCGACATCATCAGGAAGCATGACGGCACGATTCGGCTACGTAGCAGTACCCGAGCAGGTCACTCCGGCACTTGCTTCTCCGTGTTCTTTCCAAATGAAGATACGCAGAGCGGCTGAAGGCGTGGCCTGTTTTCATGCACAGTGTCAGCGCGACCCCCTTTCGGAACAGTGGCTTCGGCGTGCTCTCCATCAGTCTGACCGTCGCCCGAGAGATGCTGAAGATCTTGGCGATCTGTCCCAGGCTCAGTCCGTGTTCGCGATGACGCACAACCGAGGCGCGGTCGATCTCCGGTGATGACCGGCCGATCTGACGACCTTCCAGCCGGGCGCGGCGCATACCACAGCGAACCCTCTTGATAATGAGGTTGCGTTCTGCGCGTATTCCCGTGGCTGTTGAAACCCCATCCAGAGTTGCCGTAAGCTGTTTCGCTTTCATTTTCTGCTTTCCGAAGCAGTCGTATGTCGCGCACACATCGAAGTTCATCCATAAGGCAATCGATAGTGTTTTCAGATGAGCAGTTGCGACGCGGAGCTACTGGCTAATGTGTCGTCACGAACTCCGCCAAGTGGTCGTACCAGGTTGTCTGTTGACCTAGACGGCAGTGTGCGTTTGCTGGACTTGGATTGGGCACAACATAGAGCGGAGTCTCGCCAAGTCGGTCCACCTGCTCTCCGAGAGGCGTTCGGGCTGCGCGGCCAAACACTATCCGCGCAAACGGGACATAGCCGGTGACGCCGTGAAAGCACACTACGCCGGGGGCATAAAACATCAGTTTCTCGACCAACCGAGGCACCCACTCCTCGAATTCTGCCGCGGTAAGTTCGGAAGCATTCTTGGTCGGTCGCTTAATAATGTCCGTTAATCCAATTCCAAACCTGGGAAGAAGTCTGTCGTGCTCGGGAACAAGCACGCGCGCGCCCAGCGCTCGCCGGATCGGCTCGCTCAACTTTGAAGCCGAGAACGCAGGCCAGAACCGGTTTTGTGGCCGCGCGAAATAGTGACCGCGGTCAACTGAAAACTGCCCTGGATTAATGCCGACCAAAACAAGCTTAAGCCCTGCTCCCAGGTAGTCGGGCAAGGTCCGAAATGCATACGGCTGGTCCATTCGACTCTTTCTAGCCTTCCCCGGATTAGACGTCTGCGACGACGGTACGACCTGTGGACGAAATTGGCCACTGCACCATTCGAAGATTGCCACGCGACGGGACCTGAGTCACCGAGTTCGTTCGCTTAGCGCGACGACAATGGCGTTGACACGGTCGAGGCAAAGTGGCCTAATGGCGGTAACGTTAACGTAGACCGCGAGGTTGCAGTGGCCGTTTCGGTGACCAGCCCAAAGACGAGAAC
>JAEZPW010000415.1 GCA_023441255.1 Acidobacteriota bacterium | reverse complement strand
CGTTGGGAGGCGGAGGGGAGCGTGCAGTGAAGAACCCACATCTGCTGAAGACTGCAGATGTGGGGCACCATGGAGAGGGGAATCACGTGAACCCACATCTGCTGAAAGCGGCAGATGTGGGGCACCGAGCGGTGAACTAATGTTGCGCGGTGCTGCGTGGGATTCGCGGTGCACAGGTGACGCGAGGGAAAACTTCATCATCCCAATAGTCGTTGTCTGCCCTGGTGTAAGGAAGCGGGCCGGGGCCGGCAAAGACTGCAGCGACGGGGGTTGAAAGTTTGCAAGAACGTGCGCCCTCTCGGGTGGTGATTGAGCATGTAAGGCCCGTGGTGGACGACGGGCGTTTTCCGGCAAAGCGCGTGGTTGGCGATACGGTTGAGGTGACGGCGGACATCTTCTGTGACGGGCATGACCGAATCGCGGCGCGAGTTCTCTGCCGGGCCGAAGGAGAGGACGACTGGCGCGAGTCGCCGATGGCGGAGAGCGGGAACGACACTTGGGTCGGCGAGTTCCCGGTCGAGAAGATCGGCAAGTACAAATACACCGTGGAGGGATGGGCGGACGATTTCGCCTCGTGGCGGCATGACTTTCGAAAGAAGCATGAAGCCGGACAGGTCGTCGCGGTGGACGTATTGGCGGGAGCAGTGCTGATCGAGGGCGCGGCAGGGCGTGCGCGGGGGGACGACGCGGAGACGCTGCGGGACTGGGCCGAGTTTCTGAGGTCGGATGCGGCGGTCGAGAGGCGCGCCAAGCGGGCGCTGGATGCCGAGCTGGCGGAAATAGCTGAAAGATATCCTGACCGAAGCGGAGCGGCGCGCTACGATCGCGAGCTTGAAATCGTGGTGGACCGGCCGAAGGCGCGCTTCAGCACGTGGTACGAGATGTTTCCGCGATCGTGCGCGGAAGAGCACGGCACATTCGCCGCGTGCGAACAGCGTTTGGAGTACGTTGCGTCAATGGGCTTCGACGTTTTATACCTGCCGCCCATTCATCCGATCGGCGAAACGAAGCGCAAGGGGCGCAACAACGCGCCGTTGGCTGGGCCGGGGGATCCGGGCAGTCCGTGGGCGATCGGCGCAGCGGCGGGCGGACACACCCATATTCATCCTTCACTCGGTACGCTGGAGCAATTCCATCGCTTGCGCACACGCGCCGAGCAACTCGGGATCGAACTGGCGCTGGATGTCGCCTTCCAGGCGACGCCTGACCATCCGTATGTGCGGGAGAATCCGCAGTGGTTCAAGCACCGGCCAGACGGTTCCATACAGTATGCGGAAAACCCGCCGAAGAAGTATGAGGACATATATCCGTTCGATTTCCAGGGCGAGGATTGGCGAGGGCTGTGGAACGAACTGAGAGACGTGGTGTTCTTCTGGCTGGAGCAGGGGGTGCGAATATTCCGCGTGGACAACCCGCACACGAAGCCGTTCGCTTTCTGGCAATGGCTCATCGCGGAGGTTCGGCAAAAACATCCGGAGGCGCTGTTCCTGAGTGAGGCGTTCACGAGACCGAAAGTGATGTACCGGCTGGCCAAGATAGGGTTCACGCAGTCGTATACGTACTTCACGTGGCGGAATACGAAGCAGGAATTGACGCAATACCTGACGGAATTGACGCAGAGCGACGTGCGCGAATTTTTCAGGCCGAATTTCTGGCCGAACACACCGGACATCCTGCCGGAGTTTCTGCACTACGCGAACCGGGCGGCGTTTGCGTCGCGGCTGGTGCTGGCGGCCACGCTCGACTCGAATTATGGAATCTACGGTCCGGCCTACGAACTGCTGGAGAACGAGCCGGTCGCGCCGGGGAAGGAAGAGTACCTTAACTCTGAGAAATACGAGATCAAGCGATGGGATGTGAGCCGTCCGGAGAGCCTGCGCGACCTGATCGCCAGGGTAAACCGCATTAGGCGGGAAAACCCGGCACTGCAGCGGAATGACACGCTCCGCTTCCACCAGATCGACAATGACCAACTGATCGCTTATTCCAAGCACACGCCGGACATGTCCAGTGTTGTAGTCACCGTGGTGAATCTGGATCCGTATCACAGGCACTCTGGGTGGCTCACTCTTCCGCTGGAGCCGCTGAAGATCGATGCGCAGCATTCCTATCAGGCGCACGACCTGCTTAGCCACGCACGGTTCTTCTGGCAGGGTAGCCGGAACTACGTTGAGCTCGATCCCAATGTGGCGCCGGCGCACATCTTTGCGATCCGTCGAAGGCTGCGGACGGAGCGCGATTTCGACTACTTCATGTAAGTCCGAGGCGCGAGATGAGTTCAGAGACAAGGAAGATCGGCGCGTTCGATGACCTGGAGAAGTCTCTGCCGGTGCTGCGCGTGGATGGGCCATGGGAGCAGGTGCTGAGCGGAGGAGCGAAAGAACAGCTTGAGCAACTGCTGCCACAGTTCCTGATCCATCGACGATGGTTCGGAGGCAAGGCGCGCGCGGTGAAGGGCGCAAAGATCGCGGACAGCATACCAGTGCCGCATGAACACGGAACCTCTCACGCGCTGGTGATCGATGTGGAATACGCGGAGGGCGGGCCGGAGACGTATCTGTTGGGCGTGTCGTTTGCTACGGCGGAGCGCGCCCGCCACCTCATGCAACATGAGAAGGCGGCGGTACTGCTGAGGTTGATGGTCGCGGAAGGTGAGGGAGTTCTGTATGACGCCGTTCTGGATCGTGATTTCGTGGTGGCGCTACTGGACTCGATAGACAGGGGGATGGCGTTTCACAGTTCCGCCGCGACCATTGCAAGCGTACGAACGGAGAAGTTCGATGAGTTGAGGCGAGATGCGAAGTCGGTGGAACCTCGGGTAATGGGAGCCGAGCAGAGCAATACTTCGGTGGTATTCGGCGAACGGTTGATATTGAAGTTCTTCAGGAGAGTGGAGGCCGGAATCAACCCTGATTTCGAGATCGGGCGGTTTTTGACGGAGCACGGGTTCTTCCATACGCCGCCGGTCGCGGGCGGGCTTGAGATGAGATCGGCAGAGTCCGAGCCGCGAACGATCGGATTACTCGAAGGTTTCGTGGAGAGCCGCGGCGATGCGTGGGAGTACACGTTGCGAAGTCTTGCGGAGTCGATGGCCAGGGCGGCGGAGCGGCGAGATGACGTGCTGCAACTGGAAGTTCCGCAAAGGTCGGCTTTGCAACTTGCGAACGATGATACGCCGAGGCTGATGACGGAGTTGGCGGGAGAGTACCTGCGTTCGGCGGCACTGCTCGGCGAGCGTACCGGACAGATGCACCTGATGCTTGCAGACGGGCGCGACGATCCGAACTTCAGGCCGGAGCCATTTTCGGCCGGGTACCAGGAATCGGTCTATCGCGCGATGAGAGCGCTGGCCACGGCAGTGCTGGCGATGATGCGGGGGAATATTGAGCGCATTCCCGTCGGCGAACGCGAGGCGGCCGTGCGTCTGGGCGAACGTGAGGACGAGTTGCTGGACCTGTTCGCAGAGATGGTGGAGAGCAGGTTCGATGTGGAGCGCATTCGAATACACGGGGATTATCACCTGGGACAGGTGCTGTATACCGGCTCGGACTTTGTGATCATCGATTTCGAGGGAGAGCCGCTGCGCTCGATAGCGGAGCGGCGGATCAAGCGTTCGCCGCTGCGCGACGTCGCGGGAATGCTGCGCTCGTTCGACTATGCCGCACATACGGTAACGACAAGCGCGATCGAGGGCGGCGCGCACCGAGAGGTGGCGCGGCACTTCACACAGTTGTGGCGCAACTGGGCGTGTGCGGCGTTCGTGCGCGGGTATCTCAGAACGTGCGGCGGCGCGGCGATTATCCCGAAAGATGCCGTACACACGGCGATGCTGCTGGATGCGTTTCTGATCGACAAGGCAGTTTATGAACTGGGGTACGAGATCAACAACCGGCCGAACTGGGTGGGGATCCCGATCGCAGGCATCAACCGCATTCTGGATGAACGTGCGAGGGAGATGCGCGAAAGGCGCCGTGCTGCCTGAGGCTGCAACATGCAGAGTAGGAATCCTGAGACGAAACTTCGCGAAAGCAGCCGATTGTTCTCATCTGACGATCTGCGACGTTTTGCGTCGGGTGGTCACGACAGCCTTTACGAACGGCTCGGGGCGCACGTGGTCCGCAACGATAAGGAAACTTCGTGGCATTTCTCAGTGTGGGCGCCCAACGCGACAGGCGTGTCTGTAATTGGCGACTACAACGGATGGGGCCGCGGGCAGGCGTTGACGCGTGTGGAGGAAACGGGGATATGGGAAGGATCGGTTGCCGAAGTACGCGGGGGAACGCTCTATAAATATCAAATCGAAACGGCGAACGGAAGGATGCTGTACAAGGCCGACCCGTTTGCTTTCTGTGCCGAAGCGCCACCCGGAACGGCTTCAGTGTGCTGGGAGTTGCAGTATCGATGGAACGACGCGGGATGGGTGAAGCGAAGAAAAGAGCGCACCGCGCCCGACCGCGCCATGAGTATTTATGAGGTGCACCTTGGATCGTGGCGACGGGATCCAAGGCGGCCGGACCGTTTCCTGACTTATCGCGAACTGGCGCCTTCGCTGGCGGATTACCTCACGCGGATGAACTTCTCGCACGTGGAGTTCCTGCCGGTGATGGAACATCCTTACTACGG
>JAEZPW010000372.1 GCA_023441255.1 Acidobacteriota bacterium | reverse complement strand
AGGCAGTCTCGAGTGCCTTTGAGAACTGGTAGTCGTCCCAGAGGACGCCGAAGCCGGTGATCGTGTCGTTCGCGAGTTCCTGGATCGCCTTGTCACCCTCGGTGCGCGAGGCCGCCACGCTCGGGTAGGGCACCTCGCCCCTGAAGTAACGCGTGATCATGCTGAGCGTTCGGCTGGAGAGATTGCCCAGTCCGTTGGCCAGGTCGGAATTGAAGCGTTGCACGAGCGCGTCAAAGGAGAAAGAACCGTCCTGTCCGAACACGACTTCACGGAAGAGGAAATATCGCAGAGCGTCGGCGCCGAGGACGTCGATGATGGTTTCCGAGCGCACGATGTTGCCGCGCGATTTCGACATCTTGTCCTGCTCGAAGAGCAGCCAGCCGTGCGCCATGATTGATTTCGGGATCGGAAGACCCGCAGCCATGAGGAAAGCAGGCCAGTAGACGCAGTGGAAGCGCACGATCTCTTTCCCGATCATGTGTACGTCGGCGGGCCAGTAGCGCGCGTAGCGCTCCTGGTCTTTTTTGTCCGGCGAACCGTAGCCGAGACCCGTCATGTAGGTGCAGAGCGCGTCGAGCCAGACGTACATCACCTGATCAGGATCGTCCGGCACAGGAATGCCCCACTTGATGTTGCCACGGCTGACGCTGAGGTCGCGTAGACCGCCGCGCACGAACGAAATTACTTCGTTGCGCCGTGTCTCGGGACGAACCCAGTCGGGGTTGTCGCTGTAGAGCTTCAGCAGCTTGTCTTCGAAGGCGGACAGCTTAAAGAAATAATTCTCTTCCGTTACGGTTTCCGTTGGACGTCCGCACTCGGGGCAGGGAGTACCGGGGCCGCCTTCGGTGACGTACAACTCGTCGAAGACGCAATACTGGCCGGTGTAGGACCCCTTGTAGATGAAGCCCTTGTCTCGCAGCGTGCGGAATAGTTCCTGAACACCGCGCTCATGCTCGGGATCGGTGGTGCGCATGAACTTGTCATACGTAATGCCCATGCGGTCCCAGAGCTCGCGAAAGCCGCCGGACACTTCGTCGGCCAACTGCTTCGGAGTCTTGCCGGCCGCTGCAGCGGAGCGCTCAATCTTCTGGCCGTGCTCGTCGGTGCCGGTAAGGAAGTAGGTGTCCACGCCCAGCATGCGCTTGCGTCGCGCAATGGCATCGCAGACGACGGTGGTATAGGTATGCCCAATATGTGGGCGCGCATTTACGTAGTAAATGGGCGTGGTGAGATAGAACTTCGCCTTGTCGTTACTCATGTTTCTTCTGTTCCGATGATTGCAGATATAGACGGATGGCTTCCTGCATGACGCTTTTCAGAGGCACACCAGCTTCAGCGGCTACTCGGCGGCAGTCCTCGTACTCGGGCGCGCAGTTTGCTTCCGTTCCGTTGAAACTTGCGCTCTTGATGCGTATGGCGCCCCATGGTGTCTCGACCGTGACCTGCCGGCGCGCAAGGGCATAGCGTTGATCGGTGCGAAATCGCAAGCCGATCGTGGTGGTTTCGGCGAACACCAGGCGGGCGATGCGATCGCGGTCATCCGGACGACTGAGCACGGTCAGCAGCATTCCGGGGCGATTCTTCTTCATCTGCACTGGGACGAGAAAGGCATCGAGAGCACCGGCGTCAAGTGCGCGGTCGAGAAAGTGGCCGAACATCTGCGCGGTCATGTCGTCAATGGTGGCTTCCATGACGCAGACGTTTTCCGTCGGCAGATCAAGAGGGTCCGTTTGGGACTCGGGCCGCGAGCCAATGGTGAGTCGCAGCACGTTGGCCTGTCCGGGGAGATCGCGGTAGCCCGCACCATAACCGGTTCGCTCAACCGTAATCGCAGGGAACGAGTCAAAGCGATTCGCGAGGACACTGGCGATGGCGGCGCCAGTGGGCGTCACAAGTTCTTTCTGAACGCCGGTGGAGAAGACTGGAGCGTTGCGCGATTGCAACAGTTCGACGGTGGCGGGTGCGGGCACCGGAAACGTGCCATGGGCGCAAACGACGGTACCGCCGCCGACGTTGAGCGGGGAACAGACCCATTCATCCACGCCTAGAGCTTCGCTGCCTACCGCGGCGCAGACGATGTCCACGATCGCGTCGGCCGAACCGACTTCGTGAAAGTGGATACTCTCAAGGTCCTTGTTGTGGATTTTCGCTTCGGCGCGGCCAAGGGCGTCAAAAATGGCGGTAGCGCGCTGCTTGGCGATCGTGCTGATTGGAGCGGCAGCGATGATCTGGCGGATTTCGCGCAGGCTGCGGCCGTGAACATGCGGATGTTCGTGGTCGTGCGAGGCGTGGCCCGCCGGTGAGGGCACCGGCGCTACAGGGGCGTGATCGTGCGAGTGGCTGTGATCGTGTGAGTGCCCGTGTCCGTGCCCATGTTCACGGGCATGGAACACTTCGCGCGGCATATCTTTTTCGCCTGCCACGATGACGTCGACCTTGGTAGCGGTGATGCCGGAGCGGTCCACCTGTGAGAACTCAAGGGAGGCGCCGACATTAAGGGCCGCGACGGTCTTCTCCAGCAAGTCGCGAGACACACCGGCATCGACCAGAGCGCCCAGGAACATATCGCCACTGATACCGGAGAAGCAGTCGAGGTAGGCAATTCGCATAGACGTCCGCCGAATTCCTCATCATAGGAAAGCGGCGGTATTGCGTCAAACGAAAGACTCCAGCAGCTTTGTTATAATCGCTTTTTTCCTCAGTAATTTACGTGCCGGGCGCATGAGGCCAGGCACATTCTTCGGAAGGACCCGCATTGTACAGCCTGTTGCAGCGCCATCTTGTTGAACGTGTTCGCGAATTCCTGCGCAGCCAATATCAGATCGACATAGCCAACGTCGTTGTCGAGCAACCGCCCAAGGTGGAAATGGGCGAGTACGCACTTCCGCTCTCATTTGAATTGGCCAAGAAGCTGCGCAAAGCGCCGCGAAAAATCGCCGAAGAGATTGTCACCTCGATCGGCGATATTGAGGGCTTCGAAAAGCTGGAAGTCGCCGGAGCAGGGTATATCAATGCGCGGCTAAAGCGAGGTGCCACAGCGGCAGCGCTGGCCTCGAGTGAGGCGCTCGAATCGCAACTGAAGCAGGAACGTGCGGGTGAGAAGATTCTGGTCGAGCATACCAGCATCAACCCGAACAAGGCGGCCCACATCGGCCATTTGCGGAATGCCATCCTGGGCGATACGTTCGTTCGCCTGCTGCGCGCGGCGGGGTATCCGGTCGACGTGCAGAATTACATCGACAACACAGGCGTGCAGGTCGCGGACGTTGTTGTCGGCTTCGTGTGTCTCGAGAACAAGTCCAAGGCCGACATCGCGTCGCTCATCGAAAACACACACAAGTTCGACTTCTACTGCTGGGACCTCTACGCCCGGGTTTCAAGCTGGTACGAGCAGGACAAGGCGAACCTGCAGAAGCGCCTAGATACGCTGCACGCCATCGAGAAGGGCGGAAACGAACTCGCGGAGATAGCCGAACTGATCTCGACGGCCATCCTCAAGCGTCACCTGGAGACCATGGACCGGCTGGGGATCGAGTATGACTTCCTCCCACGTGAGAGCGAGATACTCAGCCTGCACTTCTGGGACCTGGCATTCCAGAAGATGAAAGACAAGGGCGTTCTTTACTTCGAGAATGAAGGCAAGAACAAAGGGTGCTGGGTGATGCGACGGCCTTCAGCGATGGGTAAGCCGAAGGAAGAACTCACGGAAGACGACACGAAGGTCATTGTTCGGTCGAACGGCACCGTGGGGTACGTCGGCAAGGACATAGCGTATCACCTGTGGAAGTTCGGACTGCTGGGACGCGATTTCGGTTATTGCAAATTCTACGAGTACCCTAACGGACACCATGTTTGGATTTCCGCCAAAGAGGATTGCGGCGGCAACCATCCGCACTTCGGCGGTATGTGGGCTATTTACAACGTCATCGATGCGCGACAGGCCGAGCCACAGAACACCGTGGTTGACGCGATTCGTGAGCTTGGTTACGAGTCGCAGGCGAACCACTACACTCATTTCTCGTACGAGATGGTTGCGCTGACGCCACGTTGCGCCTCGGAGCTCGGGTACGTGCTTTCGGAAGACGAGTGGGGTAAGAGCTACATCGAGGTGAGTGGACGGCGCGGCTTCGGGGTAAAGGCCGACGATCTGCTGGACCAGTTGATTGCCTCGGCGCAGAAGGAAGTGGATGCACGTCACCCAGAAATGACGGCGGCCGAACGGCGGGAGATCGCAACACAGATTGCCATTGGCGCGCTGCGCTATTTCATGCTCAAGTTCACGAAGAACTCAGTCATTGCGTTCGACTTCAAGGACGCGCTGAGCTTTGAGGGCGAGACCGGACCATACGTGCTGAACGCCGTGGTTCGCATCACCAGCATTTTCCGGAAGGCCGGAATCTCTGCGGAGGAGGCGCTTGGCTACAGGCCGGATTTCGAGAAGTACCTTGCGTCTTCCAATGGCTCCGGAGACGAGATATGGGAACTCTGGCTGGCAGCCGCGCAGACTTCGGCGATCATTGAACAGTGCATCGGGACCACTGAGCCGGCTTTCGCGGCCAAGCATGCATTCAACCTGGCACAGCTGTTCCACAGCTTCTATCACAAGCACCACATCCTTACGGAAGCGGACGAAGACCGAAAGAAGTTCCTGCTGGCGACGGCGGCAGTCGTAAGGCGAGAAATCGTCCGCGTACTGGACGTCCTCGGCATCAGCGTACCGACGGTGATGTAAAGGTCGTTTCGAGTTTCGTGAGAGATACTGACCGGGCACAGCTTCGTCCCTAGGGCGCGTGAGGGTATTTAGCCAGTGAAAAAGAATCAGCGAAAACCCGTTAGACGCGCCGGAGCACAGGAGCGCAGTTCGCGACGTGATGACCGCCGTCCGCGGTTTTCGCGTGAAGTCTCGATATTGTACGAGGACGACTCTGTTATCGCTGTCGATAAACCGGCGGGGCTGCTGTCGGTTCCGATAAAGGGTTCGGATGTTCCGTCGGCTCTTTCGGTTGTGGTCGCGAGCCTCAAGGCGAATAAAGAGAAGGCATTCGTCGTACACCGCATAGATCGCTTTGCCTCCGGGATTCTGCTCTTCGCGAAGACGAACCGCGATCGCAATGTCCTGATTCAAGAGTTCTTGAACCACAGCCCAGTGCGGCAATATCTTGCCGTACTTCGGGGCCATCTTGATCAGGAGGCCGGCACTCTTGTTCACTATTTCCGGCGCGAAGGAATGGTCCAGCAACTACGTTCAGAGCGCGACCCTAAAGCTGCCCGCGCCGAGCTGCGGTTCCGCGTTGAACGCAGACTTGCGGACGCCTCACTCGTCCGCGTCGATCTGGTCACTGGACTGCAGAACCAGATCAGAGCACAGTTCGCGGCTGTCGGTCATCCGCTCATCGGCGACCGGAAGTATCACCGGGCCGAAGCAAATGAGGAGTTGATCGCTCGTGTAGCTCTTCACGCCGTCCATCTTCAGTTTGTTCACCCTCGATCGGGAGAGCGCGTCTCGATCGACTGCAGGATGCCACCCGACATGCAGCATCTCGTTCACGAACTATCGCGACGCTCCGCACACAATAGTCACCACAAAAAGAAAAACGAGCGAACCTGAGTCCGCTCGCAACTAACCTCTCGCAACCAGCTCTAAAGCCCCGCGCCGGTGTCCGACCGCTTCCTGGTCTCCTCGGAGGCTGTCTGCTTATTGGTGTGCGCGCCTCCGGTGAACCCGACCTGGCCAGCGGTTCCGCCGTTCAGACCGCCACCGGCTGCATCCTTCACGAATTCGACGATCGAGCGTACCGCAATTCCCGACGGCCCCTTCGCAATCCAGGACTTGTTGTCTTCAATCCAGGCGGTGCCGGCTATGTCCAAGTGGATCCACGGCGTGTCCTCAACGAATTCTTTGAGGAACATCGCGGCAGTCACGGCGCCGCCCCAGCGTCCGCCGCTGTTGACGATGTCGGCGATGTTGGAGCGGATCATCTCCTGGTATTCCGCGTCGACCGGCAGTCGCCACATCTTCTCGCCAGCGCGTCTTGTGGCTGAGCTGAAGGTCTCATACAGGCTGTCATCGTTGGCGAAGAGACCGGCATTGACGTAGCCGAGAGCGACGACGCACGCGCCCGTAAGCGTAGCGGCATCGATCAGGTGCGTCGCGCCCAGTTGTCGCGCGTAGTGAAGTCCGTCGGCGAGCACAAGACGGCCTTCGGCGTCGGTGTTGATGATCTCGATGGACTTGCCGGACATTGCGATCTGCACGTCCCCGGGCTTCTGTGCCTTGCCCGACGGCATGTTCTCTGTGGCGCAGACGATACCGATCACTTTGACGTTGGGCTTGAGCAAGGCGATGGCGCGCATCGCGCCGAGCATAGCTGCGCCACCGGCCATGTCGTATTTCATCTTCTCCATGCCGTCCGAGGGCTTGATAGAAATGCCACCGCTGTCGAAGGTGATTCCTTTTCCGACCAGGCCGATCACGGGCTTTTCCGGCGCGCCCTCGGGTTCGTAGCGTAAAACGATCAGCGCAGGCGGTTCGTCCGACCCCTGCGCCACCGACCAGAACGCGCCCATATTCATGGCACGGATCTGTTCGCCGCCCATGATCTCCCATTTCAGGCCGACTTCTTCGGCCATTTCGCGGGCGCGTGCGGCGAGCATGGAGGGCGTCATCCTGTTGCCGGGCTCGTTCACCAGCTCGCGAGTGAAGTTCTGGGACTCGCCAAGGATGCGGGCTTCCTTAACCGCGACTTCGAGCTGGGAGCGATCACCGCTGAGACCTGCGAGTACGACGCCTTCTATGCTCTGGTCCTTGCGGTCGCTCTTGTATCTGTCGGGATCGAAGTTGCCGACGTACACACCTTCGACAACCGCTTTGGCCGCATCGACGGAACCGGAGGCGATCTGAGGCGCAACGAACACGAAGCTCTTGATGTTTTTTGGCTTGAGGAAGCGTACCGATGTCCCGGCCAGCTTGCGCAGCTCAAAGGTCGAGAAATTCTTCGCCTTGCCGCCACCGATGAGCAATAAACGGCGCGCTTTCAGGCCTGCAGGCTTGTGCAGCATCACGGTCTCGAACATCTTTCCGGTGACTTCACCGGCAGCGATCACATCGGCTGCGGCTTCTTGAATTCGTGAGTCGGCTTGCACTCGAGGTTCGGGCTTCTTGGAATTGTTGGGTCCGTTTGAACTTTCGTCGAGCACCACGACCGCCAGGCATTCGGTCTCGAGTTCGGCAGGATTATTGAAGGAGAGCGTAACGTTCATGCCAATCCTTTCAGGAATGCTTGTCTACTTGAGAGTGATTTCGTCGCTCTGTACGACTTCCGCGAGCTGATATTGCCGGCGAGCGTCGTCCCAGTCATAAAAACGCCGGGTTACGCGCCATCCCTTCGCTGTCTGCAGGCGCTGTTCGGTGAAGAGCAACTCGCCCCCGTGGCGGTAATCACCCAGACCGATCTCAACGTGTCCCGGCACGGCTGTTAAGTCCTTTTTGATGTTGTCCAACGGGATGAGGCTCAACATGCCGTCGGGTTCAATCTGCCAAATCTTCATCCAGGCGCCGTCATCGTTAGCAAACTGCGCGACGATTTCGGTGCGCTGGTCTTCATTGATGTCGTCGACGGTCAGTTCGAGACTCTCGCCGAAATGTTCATCGAGCAGTATCGGCGTGGAGTTATTCGCTGCGGGGTCGCGGAGCACGAGCACCCTCGTGGCGGGGCGCACGGCGGAGCGGGTTCTTGAGTCCTGCGGAGGGAATCCCATGGTGACGGCGATCCAAACCTTCCAATGCTTTTCCGTACAAGTGATTCTGCGCAGGGTAGTTAAGGCCTCGTCCTTGGGCAGAAGCTCGGCGTAAGGGAAACCGGGGGGCAGCGGCTGCTCGAATCCCAAAGGCTCCACCTCCGGCTTGTCGCCGTTGGCCGGAACTGATACCAGGAGCACACGGCTATCGACATCGACGGCAATCAGTTGCTTGCCGTTGCGGACGTTTCGGGTGGCCACCGTCCGATAATCGTTCGGGGTTGTGCAAGCGGGTGCTTCAGGCGAAGAGGCGTAGACTGCGCCTGCAAAGACCGAAGCAACGAGGAGAGCCATCGCTGCCAGGAACGATTTCCGTCTCATGACTTTCGACTCCGCTGCACGGCGGCGCGGGCTTCACGATCCGCTACGCGCCGGCGTTCCGTTTCGCGCTTATCCCACGTCTGTTTCCCCTTGGCAAGCGCCATCTCAACCTTAACTTTGCCGCCGCGGAAGTACATGCGGGTGGGTACGAGCGTTAGGCCCTTCTGCTGGGTCTTGCCGATCAACTTTCGGACTTCGGCTTTATGCACGAGGAGTTTACGGGTGCGCAGTGCCTCGTGGTTCGAATAGCTGCCATGCTCGTAGGGGCTTATGTGCGCGTTGATCAGCCAGAGTTCGCTATTCTTGACTAGTCCGTAGGCGTCCTTCAGGTTTACACGGGCGGAGCGGACGGACTTCACTTCCGTGCCTGTCAGGACGATTCCGGCCTCGAATTTGTCGGAAAGAAAGTAGTTGTGCGAGGCTGCGCGGTTAACGCTTGCATCCCGTTCTCCGGAGGCAATCGGATCGCGGTGAGCGCTCTTGGGTTTTTCGGGTTGTGTCGATTTCAACTGCCGCGACATGGGATTATCGATCTACCTGGATGACTGGGCGAGGGCTACGTAAATATTGCCCTAAGTCCCTAAAAACTTTGTATGCTAACACAGCGCTACCGGGCATTCCGGACTGGGTTTAAAGGGCTTGAAACATCGAGGTTTATGCATTGGAAACCCGGAGAACCGGTTTATAATCGCGCCGCTTGCAAAAGTACTAGGTCGACGCACTTGAATCTAGACTGGAATTTTATGACACGACTTACACGCTTTACGGCTGTTTGCCTCATTCTGCTACTCGTTGTTCCGCTGTTCGGGGAGAGCGCTGGTTCTTTTTACAAGAAAGGCAAACAGGCCGAAGCACGCCAGGACTACGAGGCCGCCTACACCTACTTTAAGCAGGCTTACGACCTCAAGCCAGAGGATCTCGCGTATCGCGCTGCGTACACGCGGACAAGGTTCCTGGCAGGAGCGGCACATGTCCACCAGGGACAGTTGCTGCGTGACCAGGGCAAGCTGCAGGAAGCGATGGCGGAGTTCCAAAAGGCTGCTTCAATCGATCCGGCCAGCCCCATAGCGCAGCAGGAGGTACGTCGCACCCAGGAGATGATCGAGCGCGGGCAATCGGGCCAGCCCCCGGCTCCGCCCCCGGTGTCTCAGCTGGGGCAGCGGATTGAGCAGGCGAGGGGGTTGGTAGAGCTGACTCCGGTGTCTGATCAGCCGATCACGCTTCGCCTGACGGAAGATACAAAAGTCGTATACGAGACCATCGGCAAACTGGCCGGCATCAACGTGCTGTTCGACCCCGATTACACGTCACGCCGCATTCATATCGAATTAAACGGGATCTCCCTCATTGAGGCACTTGAGCTGGTTGCGATGGAGTCGAAGACGTTCTGGCGTCCGGTGACGTCCAACACCATCTTCGTGGCAGCCGATACGCCCGCCAAGCGTAAGGAACTGGAACAGAACATCATAAAGACGTTCTATCTCTCGAACCTCTCGCAGCCTACCGAGCTTCAGGATGTGGTGAACACGCTGCGAACCATTCTGGAAGTCAGCCGCATCACGCAGATGCCGAGCCAGGGCGCCATTATTGTGCGAGGGACGCCTGATCAGGTTGCATTGGCGGAAAAGCTGATCGGCGACCTGGATAAGGCGCGGTCGGAGGTCATCGTAGAGGTGGCGGTGATGCAGGTGCAGCGCGAGAAGATTCGCGACCTGGGCATCAACCCTCCAACCAGCGCTACGGTGGCTTTGAACGGCAATGTCAATACGACAACGAACGGCAACAACAATAACAACAACAACAATGGCGGCCAAGCGAACACCGGAAGCAACACGATCAACCTGAACCGGATTGGCAATCTCAGCGCAAAAGACTTCAATGTCACCATCGGGCCAGCGACAGTGAACGCGTTGTTTTCGGATAGCAATACGAAGCTGATCCAAAATCCGCAGATTCGTGCACTGGATGGCCAAAAGGCCTCTCTCAAGATCGGCGACCGCGTTCCTGTAGCAACGGGTTCGTTCGGCGCCGGTATCGGCGGCGTAGGCCTGAACTCCCTGGTCAACACCCAGTTCCAGTACATCGACGTTGGCGTAAACATCGACATCACTCCGAAGGTGCACCAGAATCGCGAAATTACGCTCAAGCTGGCGATGGACATCTCGCAGGTGACTGGACAGACGAACATCGGCGGCATCAGTCAGCCTACGATCGGACAAAGGAAGATAGAACACGAGATCAGGCTGAGAGAAGGGGAAGTGAACCTGCTCGGTGGCCTGTTCGAAGAGCGGGATGTCAAAAGCCTGTCGGGCTGGCCATGGGTAAGCCAGGTGCCGATTTTGCGCTATCTGTTCAGCTCTGAGCACACGGACCGCACGAGGAACGAGCTTGTGTTCGTTCTGATTCCGCACATCGTCCGTTCGCCCGAGCTGACCCCAATGAACATGCGGCCTATTGACGTAGGCACGGGCAACGTTATCGACCTGCGCATGGGTGGCAAGCCAAAGCCGGCCGCAGCTCCGGCTGCGCCGCCGGCTCCCGCAGGCCAGCCTCAGCAGCCCGCGCAGCAGCCTCCGGCACCGCAGCAACAGCCCGCTCAGCAGGAACCGGCTTCGCCTGCGGCGGCGCTGCAACTGGAGCTTGCGACACCAAACCCGGCAGTTGGATCCACCTTCTCCGTGAACCTGAACATGGTTAACGGGCAGAACGTCTACTCTGTGCCTGTTCAGATGGCCTTTGATCCCAGCAAACTCCAACTGGTGAATGTTTCGAACGGCAACTTCCTGTCGCAGGGTGGACAGGCGGTCGCACTTGCACATAGGGATGGAGACGGTTCCGGGACTCTGCAAGTGACGGCAGAGCGGCCGCCCAATAGCGGCGGAGTTTCCGGTTCAGGAACAGTGTTTACGCTGACGTTCCTGGCGAAAGCGCCGGGAAACGCCAATCTTACTATCACGCGGGCCGGCGTCAAGGATGCCGGGATGAACAACATTCAGGTCACCGTGGGGCAGGCGGCAATCAGCATAAAGCCGTGACCGCATGCGGTTATTCGGCAGGTCATTTAGAATAGTGCATATGAGGTTAAGGCCCGTATTGAATGCGGGAATCAGCAGAAGAGGCCGTCAACGCGGCCTCACCTTGATCGAACTGATCGTCGCTGTGACGATTCTGATGATTCTGACTGGCGCGGCGCTACCACTGGCCCGCGTGCACATCAAGCGCGAGAAGGAGCGCGAGTTACGCCGCGACCTCTGGGAGATGCGCGACGCCATCGACCGATACAAGGATGCGGCTGACCGCGGTCTGTTCCAGATCAAGGTCGGCACTGAGGGGTACCCCCCGGACCTGGATACGCTTGTCCAGGGTGTTGATGTTGGGGGCAAGAAAGTTCGTTTTCTCAGGCAGATCCCGGTGGATCCGATGACGGGAAAGACGGAGTGGGGCATGCGCTCCATGCAGGACGACCCGCAGTCGGATAGCTGGGGCGGTCAGAATGTTTTTGACGTATTCTCCCAGTCTGAGGGAACGGCGCTGGACGGAACGAAATACAAGTCGTGGTGAAATCAACGATCATGCGAATGACAGACAGGCTTGACGTGCTAAGGGATTTGGCGAAGCGGCGTCTTGCGCAGAGCCGCACGTCGCGCCGGCAGCGTGGTTTCACGCTGATCGAGCTGATGATCGTCATCAGCATCATCCTGATCCTTATCTCGATGGCCGTGCCCATCTACAACAGCTCGATTATCCGGTCGCGCGAAGCTGTCCTTAAGGACAGCCTGTTCACCATGCGCTCTCTCATCAACCAGTACACCCTTGACAAGGAGAAAGCGCCGCAGTCGCTCGAAGATCTGGTTACCGCGGGTTACTTAAAGCAGATTCCGATTGATCCGTTCACGAACTCTCGCGATACATGGGTGGTGGATCAGGAAGACGTGATGTTAAGCGTGGACCAGACACAACCCGGCATCTCGGACGTGCACAGCGGCTCGAGTCAGACAAGCCTCGAGGGTACTGCGTACAGTTCCTGGTAGAGCGATCCTTCCCAATGCCGTGGTCATCCGACCATATATGTCCATGGTTGGTCCAATGCGCTCTGTGCTCATTGCCCTTGCGATCATTCTTCTTGCGACGGTGCTCTTCACTATCGGCGCCTGGGCATGGTGGCTTGTCAAGTGATTGTGCGCAACAGTCACTCACGGTTGTACTGAAGTCCTCGCCATCCGAGGCACGGCGCTCAGTTGCGCCGACTGGAATAAAAGCACTAACATTCTTTTCGCTATGCCCGTAGACACTGAGATAACACCGAGCACTTATGTTCCCGTGCGTGCGCCGCGCGGCACCGAGATTTCCTGCAAAGGTTGGCAGCAGGAAGCAGCCATGCGCATGCTGATGAACAACCTGGATGAGGAGGTCGGCGAACGCCCGCGCGACCTCGTTGTATACGGTGGAACCGGACGCGCGGCCCGCAGCTGGGACTGTTATCACGCGATCGTCCGTTCTTTGAAGTCCCTGGACAACGATGAGACGCTGCTGGTCCAGTCGGGCAAGCCGGTGGGGATTTTCAAGACGCACGAGTACGCGCCACGCGTGCTCATCGCCAACTCCAATCTGGTCGGTCACTGGTCGAACTGGGACAGGTTCAACGAGTTGGAAAAACTCGGGCTCATCATGTATGGCCAGATGACCGCAGGTTCGTGGATCTACATCGGGTCGCAGGGAATCATCCAGGGAACTTTCGAGACCTTCGCGGCGGCAGCCGAGAAGCATCTTGGCGGCGATCTGGCGGGCAAGCTGATCGTCAGTGGCGGCATGGGCGGCATGAGCGGCGCTCAGCCTCTGGCTGCGACCATGACAGGTGCTGCCTATCTCGGAATTGAAGTCGATCCAGAGCGCATTAAGAAGCGCCTGAAAACCGGATACTGCGACTTCATGGTGAACTCGCTCGACGAGGCCCTGCGCATCTTGAAGAATGCGCTCCGTAAAAGGGAGAACGTTTCAGTCGGACTCGTGGGGAACTGTGCTGACGTTATACCTGAACTTGCCGAGCGCGGCGTTGTTCCGGACATCCTGACTGACCAGACATCAGCGCACGATCCGCTGAATGGCTACGTGGCAGCCGGCATGTCGCTGGAGCAGGTTGCAGAGATGCGCAAGAGCGATCCTAAAGGGTACCTGGAACGCTCGCTTGATTCCATCGCGCGACACGTGGAGGGCATGCTCAGGCTCCAGAAAATGGGCTCGGTCACCTTCGACTACGGCAACAATATTCGGACGTTCGCATTCGAGCGCGGCGTAAAGAATGCATACGATTTCCCCGGCTTCGTTCCGGCCTACATTCGTCCGCTGTTCTGCGAGGGACGCGGTCCGTTCCGCTGGGCGGCGCTCTCCGGCGATCCACAGGATATCTTTACGACGGACGATCTCATCCTGCAGATGTTCCCCGAGAACCGCATCCTGAGCCGCTGGATCAAGTTGGCGCGCGAGCGCATCAAGTTCCAGGGACTGCCTTCACGTATCTGCTGGCTGGGCTACGGCGAACGCGACCGTTTCGGCCTGGCCATGAACGATCTCGTGAAGAAGGGCAAATTAAAGGCGCCAATCGTCATTGGCCGTGACCACCTTGATTGCGGCTCGGTGGCATCCCCGTACCGCGAGACCGAGTCGATGAAGGATCAGTCCGATGCGATCGCCGACTGGCCGCTGCTGAATGCCATGTTGAACACCGCGAGTGGCGCGTCGTGGGTGTCGATCCACAATGGAGGCGGTGTCGGCATCGGCTACTCGCAGCACGCCGGACAGGTGACGGTTGCAGACGGAACTGACGAGATGGCCAGGCGAATCGAACGCGTGTTGACGAATGACCCCGGCATAGGGGTCGTCCGTCATGTCGACGCGGGCTACACCGAGGCGGTCGAGTTCGCCGACAAAAAGGGAATCAAGGTTCCGATGAGGGGATGACGGCAGACCCCTGAGCCGCGTATTACAACGTGCAAAGAGCGTCGCATATGACGCAAGCAAAAGCCATCGTTGTTGCTCCAGAAACTGAACGCATTGCCACACACGTGACTCCTCGAAAGAAGCAGTCCACAGCAGGGCGGCAGCGCGGGGCCAGGGTGGTCCCGCAGAATTCGCCGTTGTTACTGGTGAACATCGGGCAGTTGCTCACGCTTCGGTCGGCGGAAACAACCGCAGGTCCGAGGCGCGGTGCGCACCTCAAGCAGCTGGGCATCATCGAGGACGCTGCCGTGCTTTGCGTAGGTGGCCGGATCGCCGCCGTGGGCACAACGCGGGATGCACTTGGCGACCGCTGGATAAAGGTGCACAAAAGGGACCTGCGCGAACTGGACTGCGGTGGGAAGGTCGTGCTTCCCGGACTAGTCGATTCGCACACCCACCCGGTATTTGCCGGTCCGCGCCTGGTTGATTTCGAGAAACGGATCACCGGCGCAACCTACGAGGAGATAGCAGCGGCGGGAGGAGGCATACGGTCCAGCCTGCAAGGGGTGCGCAAGACTCCGAAGACGATGCTTGCCGAGCTGTGCCTCCGCGCGTTCGGCGAAATGATGGCGCAGGGCACGACAACGGTTGAGGCCAAGTCCGGCTACGGGCTTAGCGTCGACGCCGAAATGAAGTCACTGCAGGTCATTGAGGCTGCAGCGCAGCATTGGCCGGGGACTGTCGTTCCAACACTCCTCGGAGCACACGTGGTTCCGCCCGAGTACAAGGAGAAGCGTCGCGAATATCTCGACGCGGTCTGCGAAGAAATGATCCCGCAGGCGGCTAAACGGAAACTGGCGACGTTTGTCGATGCTTTCGTGGAGCAGGGAGCCTTCACGGCGGAAGAGTCGGCGCGAATCTTCGAGACCGCAGTCGCGCATGGCCTTGGCGTTCGCGCCCATGTCTGCCAGCTCAACACCGCAAGGCTGGACTGGCTATGGCGATACAGGCCGGCATCCGTCGATCACATGGACCATGTGGACAAGCGCGACCTGCCGGAACTGGCAAAACGCGACACCGTGGCAACACTTTTGCCGGGCGCAGACTATTTTCTTGGCGTGCGGCACTACCCCGAGGCGCGCAACCTGATTGATGCCGGTGTTCCCGTCGCTCTTGCAACGGACTACAACCCCGGCACCTCTCCGACGCCCAGCATGCCTTTCGTGATGTCACTGGCCTGTACGCAAATGAAGATGTCGCCGGAGGAAGCCATCGCGGCGTCCACGATCAATGCTGCCCATGCGCTCCGGGTTGCCGAACTCAAGGGGAGCGTTGAGGCGGGCAAGGACGCCGATCTGGCCATCTTTGACGTCAGGGACTATCGAGAGATTCCGTACTGGTTCGCTGCGGAAAAGTGTGTAGGCGTGGTGATCGCAGGCTTCACGTACGGCAGAATCGCGGCACGATAGGGACGAGCGGTGCTGTTAGTCCCCGGACCAGATGCAACGCTCAGACATGCTGCGGCCTCTCAATAAAAATAACCTCGTGGTTGGTCAGGATGAAACGACAGCTCTTTGTAAGCCTCTTCATGCTCCTTGTCTGCGGCATTCTTGCGTTCGCACAGCGCCTGCCCGGTACCGCAACACCCGAACATTACTCCCTCAAACTGGTGCCGAACTTCGAGACCAATAAGTTTAGTGGCGACGAAGTAATTGATATTCGAGTGGCTAAGCCGACCTCCACGATAACGCTCAACGCGGTCGACATAGTCTTCAACGAGGCGAGTATTTCGGCTTCAGGTAAGTTGCAAACGGCGCAGGCGACTACGGACTCGGAGCGGGAGATGGTCACTCTCGCGTTTCCAAACGGCATCCCTGCCGGACCGGCGCAACTTCATATCAAGTACACCGGTGATCTGAACGACAAACTGCGCGGCTTCTACCGCAGCGAGGCGAATGGTCGCATGTACGCCGTGACGCAGTTTGAGCCGACGGACGCTCGGCGTGCGTTTCCGTCATTCGACGAGCCTGCCTACAAAGCCACTTTTGACATAACGCTTGTCGTTCCGAAAGACGACACGGCAATTTCCAACAGCAAGATCGAATCGGATTCACCCGGTCCGACCCCGGCACAGCACACGATTAAGTTCGCCACCTCCCCCAAGATGTCCACCTACCTGGTGGCCATCCTCGTCGGACAGTTCGAGTGCATCAGTGGCGCGTCGGATAGCGTTCCGATCCGTGTTTGCACGGTTCCGGGAAAGCAGCACCTGGGCACCTTCGCCTTGCGCTGGGCCGAAGACATACTGCACTGGTATAACGACTACTACGGCATCAAATACCCCTTCGCGAAACTTGATCTGATCGGAATTCCGGATTTCGAAGCCGGCGCGATGGAGAATACCGGCGCGATCACCTTCCGGGAAGACGCTCTCCTTCTGGATTCACGCACTTCTACTATCGACCATCAGAAGAGCGTTGCGCTGGTGATCGCACACGAGATGGCGCATCAGTGGTTCGGCGATCTTGTCACCATGAACTGGTGGAATGACATCTGGCTGAATGAAGGCTTTGCCACCTGGATGGAGACGAAACCGGTGGCCGCCCTGAAACCCGAGTGGGGAATCCCTCAGGACGAGCAGGCGTCGGATATTCAGGCGATGCGCACCGACTCGCTCAGGTCTACACGGGCGATACGCACCAATGCTGAGACATCAGCCGAGATCAACGAGCTTTTTGACGCGATCGCCTACAACAAGACTGCCGCCGTTCTGCGCATGCTCGAAGCCTACGTCACACCGCAAGTGTTTCAGAAAGGTGTGAACCAGTACCTGCAGGCACACTCGTACAGGAACGCTACCGCCGAGGACTTTTGGACGAACCTGGCGCAGGTGGCCAGCAAGCCGGTAGACCACATTATGCAGTCTTACGTGGACCAGCCTGGGATTCCGATCGTCACTTTTGCGTCGACCTGTACCAACGGGCAGGGAATGGTTCGTCAACAACGCTTCTTGACAGAACGCGACTCGCAGAGTTCGCAAGTCTGGACCATTCCGGTCTGCATCAGCTCCGGCCCGGGCAAAGCTGTGTCCTGCCAAATGCTCACAAAGCGCGAAGAGAATGTCCAGCTTCCCGGCTGCCAGGTGCCGCTCAACCACAACGCCGGAGCACATGGCTATTACCGCTCTGGCTACACGCCCGAACAAGCAGCGGCCATGGCCGAGTCGTTCGAAAGCGCTTTCGATCCTGTCGAGCGGCTTGCCGTGCTGGACAACGAATGGGCGCTGACACGGAGCGGGGCCCATCCCATTCGGGTGTTCTTGAATCTTGCTCAAGCCGCCTCTGCGGATCGTACACATGGAGTATGGGATAACCTTCAGGAACATCTTCAGACGATAGACGAGGAACTGGTGAGCGCGGACGATCGCACCGCGTTCGAGGATTTCACGCGCACCTTGGCCAGTCCTGTGATCGAGCAGCTAGGGTGGACACCACGACCCAACGACAACAACGAGACGCGCAGTGTTCGAGCCTCCGCCTTCGAAATCCTCGGATACTATGCAGGCGATCAGCGCGCGATTGCGAACGCTCGCGAGCTTGTCGCGGCGTACATGAAGAACCCGGCGGCGGTTGACCCCGTTTTGGCTGCGCGCGCATTCAATGTCGCTGCAAGGCATGGGGATGCCGCCCTTTACGATCAGTTCATCGGGCAGCTGAAAACAGCAAAGTCGCCGAACGTGTATTACCGCTACTTGAATGCCCTTCCGGTATTTCGCGATCCGTCGCTGTTGAACCGTACCCTTGAGTTTGCGTTATCGCCAGACGTGCGCAGTCAGGACACTCCTTTGCTGATCGCGGGAGTGCTGGTCAATTCAGCAGGACGACCTGTAGCCTGGAAGTTCATCGAGTCCCACTGGGATCAGATCACGCGCAAGATGAGTATTTTCGGCGGCGCTATCCTCGTACAAGCGAGCGCCTCGTTCTGCGGCGCAGAAGGTCGGGACCAGGTGAGACGGTTCTTCACTGAGCATCCGGTACCAGCGGCAGAAAGGGCACTGCAGCTATCCCTGGAACAAATCGACGCCTGCACGTCGTTCAGGTTGGCTCAGCAGTCCATCCTTGCTTCTTACCTTAGGCAAACACAGGGTCGCAGCGGCGCCAAGTAGGAACC
This sequence comes from Acidobacteriota bacterium, assembly GCA_023441255.1. GTDB lineage: Bacteria > Acidobacteriota > Terriglobia > Terriglobales > Acidobacteriaceae > JAEZPW01. The sequence continues at coordinate 13,750 of JAEZPW010000372.1, read as the reverse complement.
AAAACGCCCTTACGTAATCTGGCCACCCGCTTTGGGGGTGGCTTTTTTCCTGGGCCAGGTACGCTACCCCTTTTTGTCAATTCTCGTCAGGCACGCTCGGATTAATCTGTGTTGAAGAACGGAAGTACATGAACTTAAAGGAGTAATTGTGCCTTTAGTAACTTCCGTTCTGATTGACAATTTGTGTCACTCCCCGTACCCTGACGTTCTTCTCTGGATTGGTTTGTTTGCTCGACCTGTTTTCGGGGATTCGCCGGTCCAGCGGTACGAGAGGCCTTAAGGGTTTGCTGGCCAACAGCGTAAGAGGAGATTCGCATGTCTCAGCGGATTGGGGACCTTCTGGTGAAAGAGAAGGTCATAACCCAAGAACAGCTTGATCAGGCCCTGAAGACACAGAAAGAGTCGGGCAGTCGGTTGGGCTCCGCAATGGTGAAGCTCGGGTTTGTGTCGGAAGATGACGTAACTAACATCCTATCTCGCCACTATGGCGTACCGGCCATCAACCTGGAGTACTTCGAGGTCGATGCGGCTGTAGTGAAGCTTATCCCGTACGAGACAGCCAAGCGATACCAGGTTCTTCCGATAAGCAGGGTAGGCGCCTCGTTAACCCTTGCCATGGTGGACCCGACGAACGTCTACGCCATGGATGACATTAAGTTCATGACGGGGCTGAATATCGAGCCGGTCATCGCGTCGGAAAACGCGATCATGGACCGGATCGATAAGTTCTACCTGGCCAAGCCGGAAGAGGACCTCGAGGCCGTCATGCAGTCGCTCGAGGACATTTCCGATGCCGACATCGAGCAACTGGAAGCCGATGAGCAGGAGCTCATGCTGGAGCAGCTCGAGAAGGCTGCCGACGAAGCTCCGATCGTCAAGCTGGTGAACAAGATCCTGACGGATGCAGTCAGAAAAGGCGCCAGCGATATCCACATCGAGCCATACGAGAAGGAATACCGCGTTCGCTACCGCATGGATGGCGTCCTGCAGACAATTACCAACCCGCCGCTGAAGCTGAAAGACGCCATTACATCGCGCGTGAAGATCATGGCCAAGCTGGATATCAGCGAAAAGCGGTTGCCGCAGGACGGCCGCATCATGCTGAAGATGCGCGTTGAGGGGAAGAAGAAGGAACTCGATTACCGCGTCAGCACGCTGCCGACATTGTGGGGCGAAAAGATCGTAATGCGCCTCCTCGACAAGGAAAATCTGCGGCTGGACATGACCAAGCTCGGCTTCGAGCCTGAATCGCTAGAGAAGTTTGAGCGTGCGATCTTGAAGCCCTACGGAATGGTGCTGGTAACGGGACCGACCGGATCAGGCAAAACAAACACACTCTACTCTTCCATATCTCGTTTGAACTCGCCCGACACGAACATCATGACGGCCGAGGACCCCGTTGAGTTCCAGTTGGGCGGTATCAATCAGGTGCAGATGAAGGAGCAGATCGGTCTCAACTTTGCCGCTGCGCTCCGGTCATTCCTGCGACAGGACCCGAACATCATCCTGGTCGGTGAGATTCGTGACTTCGAAACCGCTGAGATTGCCATCAAGGCGGCGCTTACGGGACACCTGGTGCTTTCAACCCTTCACACGAACGGCGCACCCGAAACGATCAGCCGCCTGATGAACATGGGTATTGAGCCTTTCCTGGTCGCCACCTCCGTGCACCTGATCTGTGCGCAGCGACTGGTCAGGCGGGTATGCAAGGATTGCGCCGCTCCGGCGGACGTGCCGCACCAGACACTGCTCGATGCCGGCTTTTCACGCGAGGAACTCAAGTCGGTAAAGATCATGAAGGGACGCGGCTGCACGGTATGTAACAACACCGGCTACAAGGGACGTACAGGTCTGTATGAAGTTATGGAAGTCGATGACGAGCTGCGCGAACTGGTGCTGGTCGGTGCATCGGCAATGGAACTGAAGAAGAAAGCGGTGGAGCGTGGAATGATCACGCTGCGCCGCAGCGGTCTTATCAAAGTCGCGCAGGGACTCACGACGCTGGAAGAAGTTGCTCGCGAAACGGTGCACTAACCAGGTAAGGAAAAGGGAATAAAGAAAAATGGCAGCAAGTCTTAGCGAACTGCTCAAACGAATGATGGAGATGTCAGGAAGCGACCTTCACCTCACCACGAACTCTCCACCGCAGGTGAGGGTGCACGGACACCTACAGCCATTGGACATGCCGACGCTCACTCCGGCCGAAACGAAGCAACTGGCGTACAGCGTCATGACAGACGCGCAGAAGCACCGTTTCGAGGAAAACCTGGAACTCGATTTTTCGTTCGGGCTGAAAGGTCTGGCGCGTTTCCGCGCGAACGTCTTCAATCAGCGGGGAGCGGTCGCGGCGGTGTTCCGAATCATTCCCTTCGAGATCAAAGGCTTTCAGCAGCTGAATCTGCCCCCCGTGGTCTCGAAGCTGTGCGAGAAGCCTCGCGGGCTGATCCTGGTAACAGGACCGACCGGTTCCGGCAAGTCGACCACGCTCGCTGCCATGCTCGACAAGATCAACGGCGAGCGGCACGAGCACATCATCACGATCGAAGACCCGATCGAGTTCGTCCATTCACACAAGAATTGCCTGGTGAACCAGCGCGAAGTGCACGCAGACACGAAGGGCTTTTCCGAAGCGCTACGTTCAGCGCTTCGTGAAGATCCGGACGTCGTGCTCATCGGTGAGATGAGAGACCTGGAGACGATCGAGTCGGCGCTTCGGATTGCGGAAACTGGCCACCTCACTTTCGGCACGTTGCATACGAACTCAGCGGCTTCGACCATTAACCGCATCATCGACGTGTTTCCGTCGCATCAGCAACCGCAGATTCGGGCTCAACTCTCGATGGTTCTGGAGGGGATTCTTTGCCAGGCCTTGCTGCCAAAGACGGGTGGGACCGGTCGTGTTATGGCGATGGAAGTCCTTATCCCGAACGCCGCGGTCCGCAACCTGATCCGTGAAGACAAGATCCACCAGATCTACTCGGCCATGCAATCAGGCCAGGACAAGTTCGGTATGCAGACATTCAATCAGTCGCTTGCGACGCTGTACTTCCAGAGGCACATAACGCTGGAGGCCGCATTGCAGCGCTCGTCGATGCCGGAAGAATTGCAGGAGATGATTTCGCGCGGAGTCGGCGTTGTCAATCGCGCCGCTGCGCCGGTTCGAAGGTAAACCATTTCTCCGCGTCAGATGACGCGGGCAGGGAGGGTCGGGATGCCGGTTTTCACCTATAAAGGCACGGACGTGAACAGCGGTAAGAAGGTGGCGGGCGAGCGCATGGCTGAGAGCAAGCAGGCGCTGGTGGCGCAACTTCGCCGTGAACGTATTACGGCTGGCCCCGTGAAGGAGAAGGGTAAGGAGTTCGCGTTGCCGACCTTCGGGAGTGGCAAGGTCAAAGCGAAGGACCTTGCCATTTTCTTTCGTCAGTTCTCGGTCATGATCGATGCCGGACTGCCGCTCGTGCAGTGCCTGGAGATCCTGGCGAGCAACCAGGAGAACCCGGCATTTCAGAAGGCGTTGGGCGGAGTGCGGTCTTCGGTCGAAGGCGGCGCCACTCTGGCCAACTCCATGCGTAACTACCCGAAGGCCTTTGACGATCTCACTACCAACATGATCGAGGCTGGCGAAACGGGCGGTATTCTCGACACCATTCTCCAGCGACTTGCGACATACGTCGAAAAAGTCGTGAAGATGCGCGCGGCAGTCAAGTCTGCACTCGTCTATCCGGTAGCCGTCATAAGCATGGCCGTGCTGATCATCGCGGGCCTGTTGAAGTGGGTCGTGCCAATCTTCGTCAAACTGTTCGACGGACTGGGTGTCGAATTGCCGACCCCCACCAGGATGGTGATCGGCCTTAGTAAATTCGTGCAGGATTTCTGGTGGATCGGCATCGGCAGCCTTATCGTCACCATCGTTGTCGTCAAGCAGATCCGCAAGACACAGCAGGGCAGGATGATCTTCGATCGAATGCTTCTGAAACTGCCAGTCATGGGCCTGCTGCTTCGCAAGATCGCCGTGGCGCGTTTCACTCGCACGCTCGGCACGCTAATTACGTCAGGCGTGCCCATTCTTGAAGGGCTCACGGTCACGGCCCGCACTTCGGGTAACGCGGTTCTGGAGCAGGCGCTCATGAAAGTGCGCAAAGCCGTGGAAGAAGGCCGCACCATCGTTGATCCGCTCAAAGAGAGTGGCGTGTTTCCGAACATGGTGACGCAGATGATCGGCGTGGGCGAAGCGACCGGCGCGATGGATTCGATGTTGCAGAAGATCGCCGACTTTTACGAGGACGAGGTGGACGCTGCAACCAAGGACCTGCTGACCATGCTAGAGCCTATGATGATCGGCATCCTCGGACTCACGGTCGGCGGGATCGTCATCTCGCTATACCTGCCGCTGTTCAAGATGATCAGCAAACTGGCTGGCTAGGCACATCAGTAGAAGGGCCGATTCGCTCGCAGCGGGTCGGCCTCATTGAATCTCAGGCCTCACTTGCAGCAGGAAGAAATGAACTCGTCACCGCGCAATTTGACCAGTTTCGACGAAGGCACATGGCTGGACTGGCTGGTCAAAGCGCGCGTCATCGCCATAACATTCCTGCTCGGCATAGAACTTGCTCTCACGCGGTTTACGCCTTCCAATCTTTCCAAAGGTCTCTTCGTAAGCGTCATCGTCGCCTGGTACACGGTCGCTGTGTTTCACATGGTGCTTCCGCGCATATGGAACGACACGCAACTGCAGGCGCGTATCCAGGTGCTGACGGATCTCGCATTCTCGGCCGCGTTGATCTACGTCACCGGCGGCGTCGACACGTATTTCAATTTTCTGTTCCCGATCGTCATCATCGTTGCGACGATACTGCTGCCGCGGTCCTGGGGCTACTTCGTCGCTGCAATGTCGTTCATCTGTTTCGGTGCCATCATTGACCTGACCTACTTCGAGGTCATTCCGTCTTACTCGATCTCTCGGCCCGACCCAAAGACGCTCCAGGCCATTATCCTCGTCAATTTGGGTGCGTACCTGGCCGTGGCATACCTGGCTAGTGTGCTGGCCGCGAAACTTCGCCAGGCAGGAAAACAGCTACGAGAGCAGAGCGGGGAACTCGAGCAACTCCAGGCTCTGCATGAGAACATCGTCAAATGCATCAGTGGTGGCCTGGTAACGACAGACCTCGAGGGCAAGATCACTTTCGTGAATCCGTCGGCTGAGCGACTTCTCGAGCGCACTGAGAAGCAACTGCTTGGGTCGGAAGTTGAAAAACTGCTGGCCGACCGTGTTCCGGAGATTGGGCCTAACGGCGTGCGTTTTGAAGCTCACACAGTAACGCCGTCCGGCAATCGAAAGACGATCGGCTTGACGCTGTCTCCCTTGACTACTGCATCACAGGGAGCCGTCGGGTATGTGTATTCGTTCAATGACCTGACCGACATCCGACGACTGGAACGTGAGATTCGGGTGCGCGACCGCATGGCCGCCGTAGGCCGATTGTCCGCGGGCATCGCGCACGAAATTCGCAATCCACTGTCATCCATCGCCGGGTCTGCGAAGATGCTGCATGACTCGGCTGCGCTTGACGATGACGAGCGTAAGTTGATGGACATCATAAAGCGCGAATCTGAACGCCTCAACCGCATCATCACGGACTTCCTCTCCTATTCGCGCGAGAAAGATTACAAGTTCGGCTACACCGATCTGCTTCCGCTCTTGGAAGATACGCTCACGCTCTTGCAGAACAGACCCGAGGCAAACGGGCAAGCTTCATCGGTTGAGATCGTGCGGCAGTTCGATGTGACTGAAGCCTGCGTGATGGCGGATAGTGACCGCTTGAAGCAGGTATTCTGGAACATTTGCGACAACGCCGTCCGTTCCCTGGCAGGCGGCGGGGGCACGATCACCGTTCGGCTTACCGGCGATGCCGATCGATGGCTGGTCTCGATTGCCGACACTGGCGTGGGCATTGAGCCGCATAAGCTCGAAAAGGTCTTTGAGCCATTTCATTCCGGTTTCCTTGGGGGAACTGGTCTGGGGTTGGCCCTTGTTTACCAGATTGTGCAGGCACACTCGGGCAAGATCACGGTCCAGTCGAGCGTGGGTAAAGGCACGACATTCGCGATCGACTTCAAGAAAGCAGAACCGCAGCAGCGCATGACGGAAACGGCTGAGCAGCCAGTGGCGGCGGCAGGAGCAGCAAGATGAGCAACATCCTGGTGTGCGATGACGAGCAGAACATCTGTACGGTGCTCGAGATAGCCCTGCGCCGCCAGGGCAACAAAGTCGAGACGGTAGCATCGGGAGAAGCCGCGAAGCGTCGGATAGATTCGGCTCTGTATGACGTGGTGATCACCGATATCAAAATGCCCGTCGTGGACGGCATAGAAGTGCTGCGGCACGCGCACAAGGTCTCTCCGCATTCCGCCGTTATTCTCATCACAGCATTCGACGACAACGACGCGCTCATTGCCGCCGGCGAGGCTGGAGGCTTCTTCGCCTACGTCCGCAAGACACCCAATCTGGCCGAGGATGTTGTTTTCGCAGTGAGGCGAGGGCTGGAGAAAGTCGCCGCCGACAGGCAGAATTTCGCGTTCAGGCGCGATGCGGCATCCCGCAATTCGCTCGACAACATTATTGGTGCGAGTGCGTCGATGGCAAAGCTGAAGGATACGATCCGAGCCGTCGCTTCGACGAACAGCACTGTCCTGATAAGGGGTGAAAGTGGCACCGGGAAGGAACTGGTTGCGCGCGCGCTGCACGGTTGCTCGCCCCGTTCGGGAGAAGCTTTTGTTTCTGTCAATTGCGGAGCTTTTCCTGAAGCATTGCTTGAAAGCGAGTTGTTCGGCCACGTGAAAGGCGCTTTTACCGGCGCTTACCAGAACAAGCGTGGGCTCTTTGAGGTGGCGAACGGGGGCACCATCTTTCTGGACGAAATCAGCGAGATGAGCGTCACCATGCAGGTGAAGCTGCTGCGTGTTCTGCAGGAGCGTGTCTGTCGTCCAGTTGGCGGTACCGGTGAGACGGCGATTGACGTGCGAGTGGTCGCGGCGACGAACAAGGACCTGGACCAGATGGTCGGCGACGGACGGTTCAGAGAGGACCTCTATTACCGCCTCAACGTCATCCCGGTCGTAGTTCCTCCTCTGCGGGATAGAGTGGAAGATATCCCGCTGCTCACGAACCACTTCCTCAAGAAGTATGCTCCTTCAGCGGGGAAACGAATCTCCAGCATCGCGGAGAAGTCGATTGAAAAGCTCTGCTCTTACGAATGGCCCGGGAACGTTCGGCAACTTGAGAACATGGTGGAAAGGTCCGTTGCCCTCTGCAACTCGGAGCAGTTGACGATCGATCTGCCGGTTGAGAGGTCCAGGCCGCCAGCGCCTTCGAACGGCAACGGCAAGGGACTCCCGGGAAACGGCAGCTTCGCTCTTCCGGACGAGTTCGACATGGAAAGATACATTGCGGAGCTGGAACGTACGATATTGCGAGCAGCACTCGAAAAGAGTGACGACGTACAGACCAGAGCGGCCGGTCTCCTGAACCTTTCATACCGTTCTTTCCGCCATCTGATGAAGAAGTACGATCTGTAGTTGACAATCGCGGTGCCGCACTGCAACTCTAGACTCGACCCATGAGATACGTCCTGCGCTTCCTGTGGAATTCCACTCGCGGCTACCACCTTACTCCGTGGCGAAGCCCGTATCTGCGCTGGCGCATCGAGACTTACTGCGGCGTGAAGATGGATAAGGTCGGGTTCCTTGAGTTCTGGGGATTCATGTGGCGAGAACGCGGTCAGCTCACGCGATTCCTGAAGTGGACGGCCAGGATGGAGCAGTATGCACGCTCCAAGCCCAGGAACGCCTAGGCTATGTTTTCCTCACCTCGACGACAGTGCCGGGTTTGACCCCCAAGAGTGCAGCAGCCGATGACTGGTTCGCAGATATTTCGAGGCGTCCCATGCTTCCGAAAATGGCGAAAAGCTGACCTTGAGGAGCGCCGGCATAGCTGGTTCTGATATCAGAAATGGCGCAACCTGCGATTCTGACGACGAACGGTGTCCCAGCACCGAACGCGTCTACGAGATGGCCGGGGGTGATGTTAGTGACGACATTCCCGAATCTGTCGATCTTAAGTACGCTGCCTTGGATATTGCCCATGGCGAGCGTCGGCGTCGCAATTGCGAGCTCGACGTAGTCTTTGATCAATGGACCGAGGCTATCGACAGGAACGCCAGCGGCAATGTGCGCCGCCACAGGGGAGAAAATATCTCGTCCGTGAAAAGTGTTGCTGACCGGATGCAGGAAGTAGCGGTCGCTCGTGGCATGACGCACAGCAACGTCGCCCTCCTGATCGAGCACCAGCGAGAGAAGGCCGTTATCAGGGCAGACGAACGTCTGGCTGCTGACTTCTGCAATTATGGGCCGCCTCACGCCACCTACTCCCGGATCGACTATCAGGACGTGAACCGTACCGGCAGGGAAGTACTTGTACGCCGCGGCAATGGTGAGCGCTCCGCTCACGATGTCGTACGGCGGCACCTCGTGGCAGATATCCACCAGGATCGCTTCGGGACAGATGTTCAGGACGACGCCCTTCATTGTGCCTACGTAGTGGTCCTGGAGTCCGAAATCGGTTGTGAAGGTGACGATGGGCGACTTGTTCACGAACTTAAGTGTGCGAGTGAGCAAGAGCCGAAGTCAAGCAGCCGGCCTTGCGCAATGGACGAATGTCAATCGTAGTGCAGCGCCTCGATCGGGTTCATGCGCGAGGCCTTGAATGCAGGCCAGAAGCCTGAGGTAACTCCGACCACCGTCAAAATGGCAAACGACGACAGCATCACCGTGGTGGAGGCGCGGAGAAAGATGTCGCCTTCGTGATTAGCGGTTTTGTACATTTCGCTGTAAAGCGGCATCGGGGGAACGGCATACGTTACGAGCACCGACAGAACCATGCCGATCACTCCGCCGACGAAGGTGAGCACCAGTGCTTCCAGCAGGAATTGACGAAGGATGTCGCGCGGACGCGCTCCGAGCGCCTTGCGAAGGCCGATCTCCTTTGTTCGTTCAGTCACCGACACCAGCATGATGTTCATGACGCCGACCCCGCCGACACCCAGAGTCAGTGCCCCGATCATGCCCAGCACGACTTCCATCGCGAGGTTAAAAGTCTTCATCTCGCCGGAGTCTTCGATGGTGTCCCATGCGCTGACCGCTTTGTCGTCCTTGGGATTAAAGTGGTGCCTGCGCCCGAGCACTTGCCGAACCGACTCCAACGCTCGTTTGTTCAGCTCAAGGCTGATCGGCTGGATGACGACCATGTCGGGATCCTTAATGTTTCTCAAATCCCGAAAGGTGTGGAACGGGATGAAGGCCTGCTCGTTATCCGGCCCGTAGTACATGGAATCCTGGATCTTCTTCTTCATCACGCCGATGATGTCGAATTGCAGACCCTGGATCGAGACGCTTTGGCCCACGGCAGGTGCGCCCTGGAAGATCTTGCGGCAGGCTTCCGAGCCGAGGACCACCACCCGTCGATGTTCGGAGAAGTCCGCCTCGGTGAACATGCGTCCGTCCTCGACAATAAGGCGGCGCATCTTGTCATAGTTGGCTTCAATACCGCGAGTGGAGATCGAAACCACGCGGGTGCCGTACTTGAAGCCGAAGTTAGAGTCGGCTTCCGCGCTAACATAGCGAAGCAGCGGTGCCTCCTGGCGCAAGGCCTCAACGTCCTCGTACTCCAGGTTGATTTTGCGACCGGCCCGTTGCCCGCCCGCCTGCATGCTCGTCTGGCCGCCCCATAGGATCAGAACACCGCTGCTCATGTTCGAGAATGCTTTGTACACGGTCGCACCGGTACCTTCGCCATAGGCGAGCAAGGTCACGACACAGACGAGCCCCCAGACGATTCCAAGCATCGTTAGTGCAGAGCGCAGCTTGTTCCGCATCAACGACTGCCAGCCTTGCGTGATGAGTTCTCGTATGAGCATGGTCGTGTCCTTGCCGTCCTGGATACCAGATCGAATCCGTCAGTCGATTCTCACGTCACCGGACCCGGTGCTTACTCTCAGTGTCGGGCCGCCGTTTCGCACTTTTCCTGCCATGTGGTGACGATTGCCGCCTTCGTTCACCTTTCCTTGTACGGTTGTGTTCACTGGATCATTGACCGTCAAACTTCCGGAGCTGGTCGACAGGTCGACTTCATACGAAGAGTTCGCAGGCAGGCGGACCGTAACATCTCCAGAGCCGGTGTGTACGCTCCAATCTCCAGCGACTTTTCCTTCAGCGACAACGTCTCCGCTGCCGGTCTCAGCAAAAAGGCCGCCGTTAACGCCGCGAAGCTGAACGTTTCCTGATCCGGTGTGCGCACGAACGGCGCCGCTGCCCGAGAGGTCCAGCTTGATATCTCCGCTTCCGGCGCGCGCTTCGAACGAGCCTGCGAGGGCGTTGCCGACGATGTTCCCCGACCCGGTGTCGACGTGGACCGCCCCATTCAAGTCGTCCAGGCGGAGGTCGCCGGAGCCGGCATGCAGAGACGTGCCGCCCTTGACGCCCCTCACCGTCTGGTTACCCGAACCGGTATCAACCTTCAGACGGGTATCCGACGGAACGGTGATCTCGTAGTCGATCGACACGTTCTTGTAAGGCGGATAGTCAATCTTGATCATGTTTCCAGTCTGACGGATAGGAGGGTTCTGTTCGATGTCTCGTATGGCCTTGTCGCTGACTGCTCCGCCGAAGACCTCGAGTAACCCACTGTTCCCGCTATGAATCTTCGCGCTGATACTGACGGAGCCGGTAGGACCGGCTTGAACAGTGACATCTCCGGAATGCGTGAGCACTTGCAGGTCAACAACGCCGTTTACCTGCAGCGTGCGCTGGAACGAGCCACGAACGGCCGCCAATGTTGTCGCGGGAGCCATGATGAGCAGGGCCAGGGCGACAAGCAGCATGTAGCGCCGATTGAACATGTCCATTCTCCTTATCATTCGTACCGTAAAGAATCCACCGGCGTCATCTCAGCCGCACGCCTTGCAGGGTACATGCCGGCTGCAACCGTGACGATAGAAAGCGTCAGCACGGAAGCAATGATGGATGCCGGCGACACCACCGGGTGCGGGAAGAAATCCGGGGTCGGAAGACTGTTAAGCAACGCGATCAGGCCTGCTCCGATCAAGAACCCGATCAGGCCGCTCATAGTAGTTAGCGTTGCAGATTCGGCAAAGAACTGGCGCAGGATATCGCGATCGCGAGCACCCAGTGCCTTGCGTACGCCAATCTCGCGCGTTCGCTCAGTGACAGCCACCAGCATGATGTTCATTACACCGATTCCGCCCAGGCAAAGGGTCGTGATTGCAACCGCGCCGAAGAAGATTGTCATGACACCGAAGATCCGCGAAAGGACCTTGGATATCTCAAGCGTGTCCCAAATGAACGTAGCGTCTTTGTCGTTAGGATCGTAATGGTGTACTCGCGCCAGCGTTCTTCGCACTTGCTGAATGGCCTGTTCGTGCTCTTCCGGGTTCGCTATCTGCACAACGATGTTGTTGACATAGCCGCGCGTGATGCCGGGCTTCTCGGGGGGAGGGAAGTCCCGCGCCATGGACGAGTACGGAACGAAAATGTGCTCGTCGTCCCGGCCGGAATAGTCGGAGTTCTGCTTCTTCTTGGGCATCACTCCGATGACGGTGTACGGAATGCTGCGAATCGTGAGCGATGAGCCAATCGCCGGCTGGCCAGGGAACAACTGCTTTCGCGCTTCATAGCCAAGTATGACGACCCGATGAGCCTGGTCTTCGTCTTCCTGGCTCATCAGCCGGCCTTCGGCAACCTCAATCGTGCGGATCGCCTGGTATTCAGGCCAGAATCCCACGACCGTTCGATTCGCCGAGTTGAAAGCACTCACTTCCGGCAGACTGCGGCTGAGTTCGGGGCTTACGCGCTTGATCATGTAGCACTCCGCCTTGATCAGGCGCGCATCGTCCACCGTGATCGTAATCTCGCGTCCTGCGGCGAGTCCGCCAGCCTGGGCGCTGGTGCGGCCGCCCCAAAGGATGGCAAGATCGGTGCCCAGCTGTTTCCAGCGTTCCTTCTGGTCACGGTTGAAACCTATGCCGAGGCCGACAAGGATGATCACCGACGCGATCCCCCACACGATACCGAACATGGTCAGGAAACTCCGCATTTTGTGAGCCCTGAACGTGGAGAGCACTTGTCTCATGATCTCGATCGGTGACATGGTCGCTTGCCTCAACAGATATTACGTATCGAAGTCCGTGCAACTTCCTGAAATAAACGCGGAAACTACCTGGGTCGGGGGCATTACTTAATGAAAAAGGACGGGCGTTTTTGCCCGTCCTTGAGTCGCAACCTTCAGGAGGCTCGAGTTGCGTGAGAGATACCTTACTGCAGCACCACCTGGTCGCCTTCCTTGAGACCACTCAGAACTTCGGCCTTCGCACCGTTCGAGATTCCGACCTGTACGGAGACTTTCTTCTTTCCATCTTTCGCGCTCGGTTCGGGTATCTCGACCGAAGCCTTCTTGTCCTTGTCGTAGATCAGCGCGCCTTCCGGGATCTGGAGGACGTTCTTGTGTTCCTCAAGAATGATCTCGGCATTCGCGGTCATGGCCGCCTTCAGTTCGCCGCCCGGATTCGTGATCGAGACTCGTACCTCAAACGTGGTCACGTTGTCCTTTTCGGTGCCCATCGGTGAGATCTTCGTGACCTTTCCGGTGAAGGTCTTGTCCTTAAAGGATTCGACCTTGATGCGTGCCGGCTGTCCCAGGTAGACCTTACCCACGTCGCTCTCGTCGACCTTGCCTTTCACATATACCTCGCTCGTGTCACCGATGGTCATCACAAGCGTTGCGGCGGAGCCCATGACCAGGATCGAGCTGACTGCATCGCCGACTTCCACGTCGCGCGACAGAACAATGCCGTCGATCGGGGCAACAATAGTCGTGTATCCCAGCTGTTCCTTTAACTGAGACAGGTTTGCGTGCTGCCGCTGTACGTCGGCCTCCGCCTGCTTTACCTTCGCGCGACTAACCGTCAACTGGGCTTTCGCCACAGATTGCTTGTTGACGGACATGTCGTAGGCCTTCTGCGCGTCGTCGCGCTGTGCATCGGAAACAACGCCTTCCTTCTGCATTTTGGCCGCGCGTTCATATGCGCGCTTGAGCAGCGGCACATCGGGGCCTTCAGCGTCGACCTCGGCTCGCTTCAGGTCAGCTTCCGCCGCACGCAGGTTCGCTTCGGAAGAAAGCAGCTGAGCTTCCTGAGAACGGACGCTGGCGAGGATCTCGTCGCGGTCCAGTTCAGCCAGAACCTGGCCCTTCTTCACACGGTCCCCGGCTTCGATGTAAAGCTTCTTGACGATGCCACTGGCTTTGCTCTTGATTTCAACTTTGGTGATCGGCTCGACCTTGCCGGTGGCGACGACGCTCTTTGCCAGATCGCCCTTCTCGACCTTGCCCAGCTTCGAAGGATCAATCTTGGTGCCACCGCGGCTCATTGCCGCAAAGACCAGCACTAAGATTACGAGCGCCAGGATCGAGCCGCCGATAAAGAAAAGGCGTTTTCTCCGCTTCTTTTTCCCATTTCCATTGCCGTTCACGTTGCGCCTCCTGGGATTGCGGCATCATCTGCCGAGTTAGCGGCCTCTCCGGCTCGCTGCAAGTTAGTACGGGTGTCGTTTACGAAATGTTCCCGCCTCACAAAAAAAGTTCAAGGTTGTGATCACCTGACCTAAAGGTTAGACCAAGAAG
>JAEZPW010000303.1 GCA_023441255.1 Acidobacteriota bacterium | reverse complement strand
GCTCCATGTCAGGAATGACTCCCTTGATGAGTCCCGCCCTGGCGCGCGCACCACGCGAGATGAGCACCTCCTCGTAAATCGCGGGAGCTGCGGCCTTGACGTGTGGAACGCTATCCAGTTTCGACAGCAGGTTTTGCCAGTTCTTCATGCCATCGGATTCCACGCGCTGCAGTTGCACGTGAGCAGTTGAGCCGAGCAGGCGTTGTTGAAGATCCTGGCGGAATCCGTTATTGATGGCGAGCGCGATGATGAGCGAGGCCACGCCTGCTGCCACGCCGATGACGGAAATGGCCGTAATGACGCCGATCATGGCCTGGCGGCGTTTGGCCCGCAGGTAACGACTTGCAATGAAAAGTTCAAAGGGCATGTTGCACAGCGGCACTGACCGCTGTGACGATTATAGGCGCACGAGCATGAAAGCCGGCGCGCGTTCAGGTTGGCGATGCAGTGTGAAGCACCGACACTTTCGTCTTATCCCGAGATCCAAATGCCCTTGCACATCGTTGGACCGAGATTCCCAGACGCGCGACCGCTCAGGCGATCTTGCGTCCCGGCTTAGGGCCTTCGGCGCGCTCGATTTCGCGTTCCTCCCGGTTCGCCTCGCCGCGATTGCGGCGAACACGCTCGCAGAAACGATCCCAAAGAGTCGGTTCGGTCTGGTCGCCGGATCGTGGCACTACCAGGTCAGGTTCACGCGTCTGGATGCCGGCTTTCTGCCAGGCCTCGCGGTAACGGCTCAAATAGGTGTCCCATGCATCGGGGTTATCGAGGGCGGAAAGATCAATCGAAGGAAGCGTGGCGAACTGGTCCGGGTCGAGCTCGGCGGCGAAGCTGTCTCCGGAGGCGCGAATGCGGTCTGCGGGGAGCATCACCATGCGGCTGCTGGCGCTCACGACCACATAGTCAATACGGCCCGAGTCCTGGTCGATGATCACGTCGTGGATGGTCCCCAGTTCGACTGTCTCGCCCATGTCAAAGACGCTCGCGCCACGGATGTCGTCGTTCGACAAGTCGAAATGGTAGCTGGCGAGAGTGGTGTATAGGGCCATGAGAGCATGAGATGGCACGTTGCAGGACGCAGATGGCAGAAGACATTGGCACATTGCAGAGTTGAGGTGGGTGAGTAGCGGTCGAAGTTGAGGCGAGGCTATCTTCGAGTAACGCGCGGCAGGATAGCCGGAACCTGATCGCGGTAGAGCCGGTATGATTCGCCAAAACGCATCTCGAGTTCGCGCTCTTCTGCCCGAATCATCACGATGCCGGTGATCACGGCGAGAGCAGTCATCGCGTAGACAACGACCAGGCCAGTGCAGATGCTCCAGCCGAGAAGCTCGACCAAGTGCGCAAGGTAAATGGGATGGCGCACGTGCTGCCTAATCCCACTGGTCACCAGGTGCTGCCCGTGGCGATGGGGATGCAGCTCAGGTCGCCCAAGCGCCTGATCCAGGGTGAAGTCGCGAAGCGAAGCACGGTAGAGGTATGCTCCGCCAATGAAGAATGGCGCGGCTGGAAGCCAGGCCCATGGTGTTTCGTAGGCAAGAAGGTGGCGCCACGGGAAGGTGATGGCTGCCATGAGGAGCCAGAGCGTGAACCAGCCTGGTCCGACCAATGTAAGTGGCGCTTTTACTCGGCCAAATTGCCGGGCGCGGGGATGGACCAGCAGCCACAGAGCGGGGATCGTGGAGTACACGATAGCGATAAGCCAAGCCGCCAAGCGCACGACGTGCATTAGGGCATTGTATGTCACCGTCGGGGTTCACTCTTTTGTCGCACTGTTACCGGTTACCCTTGATTGCACCGGATTTTGAGCAGCTTAGGCGAAGTGAATCGCATCCGATGTGGCAACGGAGTAATCTGTTCCGTTGGAGATCCCGCTGGCAAGGTGATTCAGGCCCACAACATAAGCGTGCGGCGCCCCGCGCCGACGCGGAGGCAGCATGTCCGTCCCGTCTACCGCGACCCCTCTCGAATTACCTGAGCGGAAGGTGCCGGTTTTGGTCTGCGAGTTATCAGGCGACACCCGCACCCTGCCGGTCACAAGGTGCCCTTTCACGATCGGCCGCAGACCGGAGAAAGACCTGGTGATCGGTGACCCGCGGGTCTCACGAGATCATGCCCAGATCGAGTTGGTCGGGGATGAGTACTACATCGTGGATTTGCAGAGCAGGCACGGTACGTTCCTGAACGGGGAAAAGACCGAGCGGGCCAAACTGAAGAAAAACGACCGCCTGGAGTTCGGCGCCCGTGACGGCGCTGTGGTCGTCTTCGACCCCGTTGAGAGCGGCAAACCGGAGGGCAGCGGCGAGTGGTTCGCCCAGGTAGTGGAATTGGAGACGAGCGGAGCTTCAGACCTGGAGAAGCTGTCGCTTTTCCTCGACGCCGTACGCAAGCTCAACGCAACCAGCGTGGTGGAAGAAGTGTTGGTGACGCTGCTTGAGGCAACGTTGCGTCTGACTCACGCCGAAAGGGCATTTGTTTTCCTGCGGGAGAAGTCGGGCAAGCTGCGTCTCGCGGCCGGGCGCGACTCCCGCGGCCGGGCGTTGACGGACGAAAGCACAATTTCGCACTCGATCCTGATGGAAGCGGGTTCCGGTGGCGAGTTTCTGATTACAGACACGAGCCGGTCGAGTGAAGTTGCCGCCCGCAACAGCATCGTCGCATTCGATCTGCGCACGGTGATCTGCATACCTCTATGCCGGACAGGGGTGACGCAGTTTGGACGTGTCTCTGTGCCGCCTGCATCGCGCGAAGTGATGGGCGTGCTCTACCTGGATAGCCACTTCGCCTCACGTGAAATGTCGGCGGTGAGCCATGACGCGCTGCGGGCGATTGCCAAAGAAGCAGCGGCACTTGTGGAGAACGCGAGCCTCGTGGAGGCCGAAGAGAGCGCACGCAAGTACCAGCAAGAACTCGAAATCGCCGCGTCAATCCAGCAGAACCTTATGGCCAGCACGATTCCGGAGGTGCCGTACGCCAAGGTCCGGGCGAAGAGCGTGGCTTGTAAGGAAATAGGCGGCGATTTTTACGATGTGATCTGCACCGACGAGGCGCTTACGGTCATTGTCGCCGACGTGTGCGGGAAGGGAATATCGGCGGCGCTGCTGGCGTCGACGCTGCAGGGGATGGTGTATTCACAGCTGGAAGCGAAGGTGCAGCTGGCGTCGATCGCGACGTCGGTCAACGACTTTTTCTGTCAGAAGCGGCTTGGTGAAAAGTACGCCACCATCATCATCGCCCAGCTGAAGAACGACGGTACTCTCGACTTTATCAATTGCGGTCACGTTCCGCCCGTGCTGGTGTCAGGTTCGAAGACGTCGCGGCCGAGCGCATCCAATCTGCCGGTCGGATTGATACCGGGAGCGGTTTACGAGGCGGCTCAGTGCAAGCTACAGTCGGGCGATCGATTGATACTTATCAGTGACGGCGTCACAGAGGCCGCGAATGCTGCCGATGAGTTCTTCGGAGATGAGAGGCTGGAGTCGGCGGCTGCGTCGGAACATTCGTTCGAGACGATCATGGCCGAGATGTCGAAGTTTTGCGGTGATACGCCGAACAATGATGATTGCACAGTGCTGCAGTTGAAGTTCACCGCGTGAAGCAACTCAGTCAGCCGCTTGTGTGTGATCAGAGCCGTTGCCGGGGCGCAGCAGGCGCCTGATCGTTTCCAGGAACTCCGGGACATTCGTAGGCTTCGCCACGACGGTGATATTCGCCTCCGCCAGTTCTTTTGGAAGCAGCGCGTCGGAATAGCCCGTCATGAGTACGACCGGCATCGCATGATGGTCCCTCACGGCTGCGGCGATGACGTCAAGTCCGCTGTCTGCACCCAAGGAAAGATCGCAAATCAGCAAATCGAAGCTCCGCTCTGACAATAGTTGGATGGCTTGTTCGGCCGTGCTGGCCGGGGTGACCTCATATCCGGTGCGCTGGAGTATTGCCGTGTGACTCATCAGGACCGCTGGCTCGTCGTCGACAACGAGGAGGCGCGGTATTCGGTCATTCATTTGGGCCCGCCTAGGTTCTTAAAAACGGCTTTACCGCCAGTAAAACAGACTAGCAAAAATTAAGATGAACTTGCATGCCCAGAATAGACAAAAAATAAGGGACGGGCGCTAGCCCGTCCCTTGAGTAGGCCAAGTTGGCTCGAACTATTCTTCTTCCTCGCGGAGCTTTGAGATCACGTTGAAGTCTTCGAGGGTAGTGACGTCACCCTTTACCTCGCCGGTTGAGGCAAGTTCACGGAGTAGGCGTCGCATGATCTTGCCGCTGCGGGTCTTGGGTAGAGCGTCGGTGAAGCGAATGTCGTCGGGTTTGGCCAGCGCGCCTATTTCTTTCGCGACCCATTCGCGAAGTTCCTTCTTCAGGTTGTCGCTGGGCTGGTTGCCATGCTCGAGGCTGACGAATGCGGCAATGGCCTGGCCCTTAAGTTCGTCGGGGCGACCGACCACGGCAGCTTCGGCGACCTTTGGATGTGCAACGAGAGCGGACTCGACTTCCATGGTGCTGAGCCGGTGTCCGGCGACATTGATTACGTCGTCGACGCGGCCCATCACCCAGAAGTAGCCGTCTTCGTCTTTACGGGCGCCGTCTGCTGTGAAATAGATGTTTGGGATTTCCGACCAGTACTGGCGAACGTAACGGTCGGGGTCGCCGTAGATGGTGCGCATCATGGCGGGCCACGGGCTCTTGATAACGAGATACCCGCCGGAGCCTGCTGGAACGGGTTCGCCGGCACGCGTGACCACGTCGGCGCTGATGCCGGGGAACGGGCGTGTTGCCGATCCCGGCTTGCCCGGAATGGCTCCGGGCAGAGGCGTCAGCATGATCATGCCCGTCTCAGTCTGCCACCAGGTATCGACGATCGGACACCTGTTACCCCCGATCACCTCGCGATACCACATGTAGGCTTCGGGGTTGATCGGTTCGCCGACCGTGCCGAGCAGGCGCAGGCTGCTGAGGTTGTGTTTCTTGGGCCACTGGTCGCCCCACTTGATGAAGGCGCGGATGGCCGTCGGCGCGGTGTAAAGGGTATTGACCTTGTGCTTTTCGATGAGCGCCCAGAAGCGGTCCGGCTCGGGCCAGTTCGGCGCGCCTTCGTACATCATGACTGTCGCGCCGTTCTGCAGCGGCCCGTAAACGATGTAGCTGTGGCCCGTCACCCAGCCAACGTCGGCAGTGCACCAGAAGACGTCTTCGTCCTTGAGATCAAACACCCACTTCGTCGTGATGTAAGTACCGACTGCGTAACCGCCGGTCGTGTGCACAATCCCCTTTGGCTTGCCCGTGGTTCCGGAGGTGTAAAGAATGTAGAGGGGATGTTCGGCGTCGAGCGATTCAGCGGGGCACTCATCACCGGCCTTGGCCATCAATTCGTGCCACCAGTAATCGCGACCGGACTGCATCGGAATTTCGGTTCCAGTGCGCTTGTGGACGATGACGTGCGTGATCGTCGGGCAGGTCGGCAGAGCCTCGTCGACGGCAGCCTTGAGTTTCACTTCGCTGCCGCGGCGGTAAGAGGCGTCCTGCGTGATCACACAGCAGGCTTTCTGGTCGGTGATGCGGTCGACGAGAGCGTTGGCGGAGAAGCCACCGAATACAACAGAATGTGTCGCGCCGATGCGGGCGCAGGCCAGCATGGCAATCACCACTTCCGGGCACATGCCCATATAAATGGTGACGCGGTCGCCCTTCTTGATCCCGAGACTCTTGAGAACGTTGGCGAACCTCTGGACCTCGAGCCAGAGCTGCTGGTAGGTGTAGGTGCGAACCTCGCCGGGTTCACCTTCCCAGATCAGGGCGGCCTTGTTGCGGCGCCACGTCTGCACGTGGCGGTCGAGGCAATTGTAGGAGAGATTCGTCTCTCCGCCGACGAACCACTTCGCCCAGGGCGCATTCCACTCGAGGACCTTGCTCCACGGTTTGAACCAGTGTAGTTCCTGGGCGATGTCGCCCCAGAAAGCCTCAGGATCTTTCTCGGCTTTCTGGAAGAGGGCCTCGTAGTCGGCCATGCTTTTTACGTGGGCGTTCTTGCTGAAGTCTTCCGGCGGGCGGAAGAGTCTCTTTTCCTGCAATACTGAATCAATATTCTGCTTATCCGGTGTAGCTGACGTTGCCATTTACGGTTTCCTCCGCCTTTCGAGAGCTGGTTTGAAGAACGTTCGTACCGTAACTAAGGCTCACGAACCGTACTGCGTGTTGAGATGCCGAGGAACGGCTGACACTTACAAATGTGCGCCGAGTCCACGCCTCCGACCCACCCTGCAGTGGAACGCCGCAGGTGCGCTGGTGAGTGTTACTGATCGAGCGTTGAGAGATCGCCTGCTTCCGCTCCGACCTCCTTGGCTTTTAGATACCGCCGCATGATCTTGCCCGAACGTGTTTTGGGCAGAGCGGCAACGAAGTCCAGGCCGGAAGGAGTTGCGATCGGGCCTAGTTCGCGGCGAACGTGGTCGATCAGCGCATCCTTCAGTGACTCTGATGCCTGATGCCCTGCGCGTAATTGCACGAAGACCTTGATCGTTTCCCCTTTCACCTTATCGGGAATGCCGATCGCAGCAGCTTCCGCAACCGACGGGTGAGCGACGAGCGCGCTTTCGACCTCGGCAGTGCCTATCCGGTGCCCAGCGACATTGAGAACGTCATCAG
>JAEZPW010000291.1 GCA_023441255.1 Acidobacteriota bacterium | reverse complement strand
GTCATTCCGAGGAGCGCAGCGACGAGGAACCTCTACCCGCGGCAACACTCGCCATAGAGCGGTACTAAAACTACGGCAGCGCTATCACCTGCTGCACAAACGCGTCCTTATGTAACCGCTCTTTTTTGCCGTTGGTATCCACGCAAAAGATGGCACTACCGTTGGAAAACAGAACCGATCCGTCATTCAGCAGGTCAAAACAAAGCACGCCCTGTGCGATTTCTTCTTGTCCACGCTCGCTCTGCCGTATCAGCTTCCACGTGTCGGGAACAAGCGGAGGCGCATCGTCGTCGCCCTTCACCCGGTTCGCTCGTTCGGCGTCCATCAGGTTGCCCCAGACCATCATCTGGCGGATGTCGGCTTGCCGCTGCCGCACGTCATTTGCCGTGGTCAGCGTCTTACCCGTATAGCGCACGGTAAAGAAGTTCAGGAACTGGAACAGTGCGTAGAGCAGCCGAAAAGGGAAGAGAACAAAATCGACCAGCGCGCGCCAGGCGCTCACCTTTGCGCGTGGATGTCGGTAGGGCCGGCGAATATAGTAGAGCGCACCATCAGCCGCCA
This sequence comes from Acidobacteriota bacterium, assembly GCA_023441255.1. Classification (GTDB taxonomy): domain Bacteria; phylum Acidobacteriota; class Terriglobia; order Terriglobales; family Acidobacteriaceae; genus JAEZPW01. Next base: position 4,374 of record JAEZPW010000291.1, on the reverse strand, counting down.
CTTGCGGGGCGATAAGATCGGACTCGGGATCTTCTGCGAGCGTAGTAAGTTGGCCGGACTCAAGGTCGAGCTTTTCCACCGTGAACGGCGCCTGCCCCGCCCACGCCCCCGCCTGGTCGCGACCAATTCCGGCGCACTGAAATACGATTTCATGCCTGGAACCCGGCACCCACCGCGGGGCGAGGTCAATGGTGTCGCCTTCTGTTACTTCGGCGAACCCCGTTCCATCAGCATTCATCACGCCGATGTTGGACCCGCCACCCTTGTGTCGGACCACAAACGCCAATTTCTCGCCGCATGAATGCAACTGTCCGACGCGGAAGTCCGCCGTGTGAAAAAGTCGGTTTTCCTGGCGACCGCCGTCGCTCACTAAGAAAATGCCCGAGACTTCCGGCGTTTCCAGCGTGTACGCCATCTCAGCACCGGAACAGTTCCCGGTTACGCCGGTTACCGCGATCGGCATGCCTTCGGCGTCCTCGTCACGCACGCCCCACAGCACGCCTCCTCGCATGAACTGCGCGCCACGTCCCTGCGTCTTCCACTCGTTGCGTTTCTGCATCTCGAGCGCACGCTGACGGACGGATCCTCCGAAGCGGCTGTCGATCACGCGCACCGGGGCGTCACCCACTTTCACGTGGAGCTTGCCCTGTGCGAGATAAGCAAAGTCAGTCATGAACGTCGGCGAAGATGTTAACAGAGCGAAGAATGGCAGTCAGCGCCTGGAGCACCGCCAAGCGTTACCGAAGTGCGCCGCGACTCCGCTCGTGATTGTCGCCCCTCACATCGGCTACCTGCGATCCATCATGACAATCCGAACTCCAGATATCCCTTCACCGATCTGAGATCTGCGATTCCATCATCCATCAACCATCATCCATCTACCATCATTTGTAGGTCACACGCTTGAACAACTCTTGCGCAGCTCTTACCGGATCAGCGGGCGCCGTTGCCCGCGGTACGTTTCCGACCGTCTCGATCCACGTCTTCTCGACGCCATCAAGGTCCGGCTGTTCGCCGCGATCGAGTGCATTGAAATACGCCTTCCATCGCTCGCGATAATATCCCGCCGTGATGCCGCTCCATTGCTTCGCGGCGTACTCATTCAGCACGTGCAGCCCCGGACCCCACTGTGTAATCTGGCGTTTCGCGCTCACTTCGTAACGGTCGGCTTCGCTACGATCTGAGCCGGCGTTACGCGCAAAGCTTATCCACCGGTCCGTACGATGCGTCGGGTGAGCAGCCAGCAACTGGTCGAGGTCGGCCATCAACGAGAGAGCTTCCGCCGACACCCGCCGGCGTTCTTCAACCTTGCCGTCCTTCTCCGCGGCCAGCGCCTTCGCGAGCAACTCGTCGATCCGCGCGCCCGTCACTTGTGCGACCAACTCGATCATGTCCGCACGATAGAGCGGCTCTTTCCCGAACTTGTCCGCTGCACCGAGGAAGTTCGCTGTGGCGGCGAGCAACTCGGGGCTGTTCGAAGGCGTTCCTCCCCATTTCCACTTGAAGTCGGGCGGCCGGTGCTGATATCCGGGACGAATGTTCGAGTCGAAGTGGTTGTAGGCCGTCGCGGCTATGCCTTTCCACGCCCGCACTATCTGGGGCGTCGCCTCCCCATAACGGGCGCGCGCATACGATGCGAGCCACTCATCGACGTTCACGGGAGCGGTCTGCCACGCCGCGTCGGTCAGGAGTTCGGTTTGCGCATCGTTGTTCTCGATGCCTTCGTACGCGATGCCGAAGCCCGTCAGGTTCCCGTGATTCGAATCGGCAAGCGCCTTCGCGGCCAGCGAGGCACTCACTTCCATTCTTCCCACCCACGGCGTGTTTCCACCCATGTTCGGGATAAAACTGAACACCCACTGCTTGCCGTGAAAGGCCTCATGCATTCGCCACGTCTCGGCATAATTGCAGGCGAGATCCAGAATCATCATGCGGTCATTCGGAACCCGGCTTAGCAGTGCGGAAACCGAATCTGTGTCCCAGAACTCCTTCTGATTCGAGAATAGCCAGCCCTGCATCACCCATACCGCATCCTTGTCGCCGGCGACGATCGAGTCGTATACCGCACGTCCGAAACGCGCCAGTGTTTCAAGCCGCTGGCCGCGGTCCGCCGGAACAGGCACCTGCATTTCATTGAAACTGTCGGCTAGGAAGTAACGCGCCGGCCCAAATTCCTTCTGCCATTCCCGAATGAACCTCCCGCCTAATTCCGGATAGAGCTTTGACTGGGGGTCGAGAATCGTTGATGTGTAGGCGCCGCCGAAATCGGACCACGGAGCCATCCCGATGAACTTTTCTTTTGGATACAGCCGCTTCAGCGCGGCCGGAACGAACCCCGCGAAGGCCGGAGCGACCGGCTCAATCCCCAACTCGCGCATGCGTGCCAGTATCTTGTGTTGCAGTGCCACCTGGTCACGGTGCCATGCCGCCGACAGCGGCCCGTCCCACCCGTACAGGTTGCCCATGCGGAACCACGGCAGGAATGCGGGCCCCGTAAACCACTGGTCAAGTTCTGCCTGCGTCAATCCCATCTGCGAATACACGCGCTGCCAGATCGCTTCGTTCGCGTTGAGCGCCAGCACCATGTTGAACCCGTGCAGCGCCATCCAGTCCAGTTCGCGTTCCCACCTCGCCCAATCCCAAAAAGTAGTGTTGTAGCCAAGCGTCACCACGTTGAAGTTCTGGATGAACCTGTAAGGCGTGCGAACGCGCGTCCGCGGAAAGTTGGGCCACTTCGCCGGAATCTCCACGCGTGATCCCGACCACGTCACCATTCCCGTCCCGGTCTGGCGCAGATAGTGATACACGCCCCTGCAGATTGCGACCGGGCTTGTGCCCAGCACGGTCAACTTTTCGTCATGTGCCTCGACCTCGAACTCGTTCAGGCCGTCAGCGCGCGCAGGCAGCGTGCCCAGCTTGATCTCGTTTGCCCTTGGCCCGAGGCTGCGCAGCAACGACTGCCTCGCAGCATCCACCGGTTGGGAGTCTGACCGCGATGCCGCCGCAACGGTCGGCATGGCCAGCGCCAGAACAATCGTCAGGTATGACACTATTCTGTTCATCATGATGGCATCCCTAAGCAGACAGGAAGCGTATAGCGCGACCGCTCTGCCGTCAACGAATTCGCGCTCAACGCTGCCCCCACTCTCGTGTATACAATGAATCCATGACAGGAACGTTCAAGATTGGGAACGTCAGTATCGGAGAAGAGTTCTTTCTGATCGCCGGTCCGTGCGTTATCGAAAGCGAAGCGCACGCACTGAAGATGGCCAAAGCCATCGCGGCGATTACCCGCGAGTTGCATCTGCCCTACATCTTCAAGGCAAGCTACGACAAGGCAAACCGCACATCGCTGAAGAGCTTTCGCGGCCCCGGCATGGAAGACGGTTTGCGCATTCTCCGCAAAGTTCGCGATGAAGTAGGTGTTCCCGTCCTCACCGACGTCCACGACGTAACGCAAGTCGTGCCCGCTGCTGAAGCTGTCGATGTCCTTCAGATACCTGCGTTCCTGTGCCGCCAGACGGACCTGCTTGTAGCTGCGGCCAAGACTGGCAGAACCGTAAACGTTAAGAAAGGTCAGTTCGTCTCGCCCTGGGACATGAAGCATGCCGTCCAGAAGGTCCGAGAGTCCGGTAACGACCGCGTCTTTCTCACCGAGCGCGGCTCGTCGTTCGGCTACAACAACCTGGTGGTCGACATGCGTTCTCTTGCCATCATGCGCGACTTCGCGCCGGTCGTCTTCGACGCAACGCATTCCGTTCAGCTGCCCTCCGCGGGCGCAAACGGCGAGGCCGTCAGTGGCGGCCAGCCGCAGTTCATCCCCGTGCTGTCCCGTGCCGCCGTCGCGGCCGGAATCGATGGCATTTTCATGGAAGTACACGACGATCCGTCGCAGGCTAAGTCGGACGGCGCGAACGCAATGCACCTGGACCACTTGCGTGTGGTGCTTGAGCAGCTTGTGGCAATAAACCAGGTGACTCGCTGAAGAGCAGTTGAACCTGTAAGGCTGCGAGCTACTGCTGGATTCCCTCAGGCGTAAACGTCGCTCTCCGGACCTCGCCGTCGCCGCCGAGCGGCGGAATCGGCTTGCCGTTGAACGATATTTCTACGCCTCCCGCGTTGCCGGTTGTGAGCGAAACCTTGCTGTGCGCCCGGATCGACTTTGAGTCGTCAGGCGTCAATTCCAGGCTCATCAGGTGCTTGCCGTCTGCAGTCACCGAAATCCACGACCGCTTCGTCGCCCGTATAGAGACTACGAAACCGCCCGAGGCCATTTCCGAAGCGGCGGTCGTTTCAGGAGCGTTGGCCGCCGTCGTAGTGCTGGTCGCAGCCTGTGAAGGCGCAGGCAGGGAAGCGTTCGGAGTGGGTGTACTG
>JAEZPW010000272.1 GCA_023441255.1 Acidobacteriota bacterium | reverse complement strand
AGGCTATGAAGAGCGGCCGTGCGTGTTGCTGATCGACGAGTTGGACAAGGTTGACCACGCAATGGAAGCACTCTTGCTGGAGGTCCTTTCTGCCTTTCAGATCACGGTCCCGAAGCTGGGCACGGTCCGGGCAAACACGATTCCTTTCGTGGTGTTGAGCTCCAACGAGGAGCGGAGGCTCGGCGATCCGCTTCGCCGGCGCTGTTTCTACCTCCGTTTTGAATATCCCAGCGTCGAGCGCGAACGCGAGATTCTCGCCATCCGCAGCACCAGCGAGAGCCGCGAGCTACGAGGTCAACTGGCGGGACTCGCCCATGCCTTGCGCGGCTGGAACATGGAGAAGCCCCCTTCAATTGCCGAGATGCTGGATCTGGCGCAGGCCCTCGAAATTCTGGGGGTGGAGGAAATCTCGCACGAACAGCGCGATCTGCTCTTGCCACTGCTGGCCAAAACGGAGGCTGACCGAAAACGGCTGATGCTGCGGGCCGGATTCGAAGGCTTGGTGGCCGACTCCAAGCGCTATCGCGACGAACTGATGCTTGCGACGGAGATTGAGGCGGTGTCGGCTTCGGGCTTGGAGGCCGCATGAAGCGTAGCTTGGCGTGCATGTTCTTCTTCGTCGTAAGTGCCGCTAACGCACAACCTGTCAATCCACACGTGCGCGAGCTTGCAGGAAGCTGGGCGGCCTATTACGCCCACGCCTATCACGTTCCGATCGAACTGGTGGAGGCCATCATCGACGAGGAGTCCGGCTGGAACCCGTTCGCTGTTTCCAGCAAGGGAGCGGCGGGGATTATGCAGCTGATGCCGGGCACGGCCATTCGCTTCGGCGTTCGCAATCGATTTCGCCTGGACGAGAACATTCATGGCGGCGTCGCCTATCTGTCCTGGCTTAATCGAAGATTCGGCGGCGACCTGCGTTTGATCACGGCGGCGTACTACGTGGGCGAGTATCCGATCTCGCTGCGCGGGCTCGATTACTCATCCCCGGACGTACAACGGTACGTGAAACGCGTCGCCGCGCGTTACCGCCTGCGGCGAGTAGCCCGCGCTCAAAACCCGAGGAAACAGTTGAGGTGAACATGAACAGGAGTCAATTGCTGGGGATGGCGCTGCTGCTAGCCGCCAGTACAGCCCTGGCACAGCAGCCAAGCGTTGATCCGCAGGTTCGGAACAAGCCGACGGCGGACCACAAGATCACAACAGTTGAACTCACAGCACATTTCGTGACTGCCATCCGCGTGCCCGAACCGGTGAATTCGGTGGTCGTGGGCGACCCGGCCCTCTTTCAAGTCGAGCACTCCGAACACGAACCCGAAGTCGTATTTGTGAAGGCGCTAACCACCGAGGCCAGCCAAAGCAACCTGCTGATCTCGACCATCAAGGGGCGGCAGATCAGCATTCTGCTGCTCAATCACGGACACGGTTCGGTGCCACCGAAGGTGGATTTTCTGCTGCGCTATCAGAATGCCGGCGGATTTCTGATTGAACCCGATCCCGTTCCCTTTGCTTTAGTGGCGCAAACCACGAGCTTAGGCAAAACCTCGCTCGCAAGTCCCGTGGGGCCGATGACTGCAGGTGCGAGCGCCAATTTGGGAGTGCCGCCTGTGACCCTGATGCCCGCTTTACTTCAAAGTGTGGCGACGCCTGAGGCCACGAGCGAGCCGAAAGCTGATTCCCTCGACAGTTTGCTGGAGCGCCAAAAGCGCGCCCCCTTGCCAGCACTGTACGGCGAGCACATGGAAGGTGATGAAGTCAAAGGAGCCCGCCTGCGCGCGGGCATCAGCGAAGTCCTGGATGGCGGACAGCAGGTGATCGTGTTGTTTTCGGTGATCAACACCAGCAAACACGCAATCCTGCTGATGCCTCCGCAAATCCAGTTGGGCGGTCGCAATCGCTCGGGCAAGTTGATCAAGCGGGAACGCTGGTCGACGGCGGAGCAGTTGCCGGTGATGGATTCACGCCTCAGCAAGCGCCGCATTGCACCGGGGGAGCGCGCCGACGGCGTAGTGCTGTTCGAACGGCCTCCGTACAAACGTTCCTCCGAGACGCTCTTCCTGCAGATGGCGGAATCGGGCGCCGTCGACAAACCAGCTTTAGCACCCATCGGATTTGGAGTGAGCACGCTCCGGGAGGCAGCCAATCATGCACAGTGACGAAATCAGCAACGAAACACGCTTGGCGGCTCAGACGCAAGGCCAGGTTTCAGCCCATGCGCCGAATGATGAACCGGAGCAAGAGGACAGCAGTAAGCGCGGATGGCGGGAGTCCTTCCGCGTCGCCTTCGATCGCGCACGCAAGCAACAAAAGCCAATCGAAAACCGACAGGAGTTGAGCCGCGACAAGAGCAAGTCCTTTTTCGTGCTAGCGGCGGTGGCAGTCGTGTTGCTTCTGGTGTTTTTCGGAGTGTTCTCAAGCCCGAAGAAGCGAACGCCCCTTCCCGGCGAAACCCCGCGCGGACAAGCGAGCCTGGGACGAAAGACGACGCCGGGACAGGACGCCGCCGATGCGGGGAAGAACGTAGCGCCCATGCTCAGCGCCGATGTGCGATCCGCCGATCCATCCTTGGCCGGACAGGTCACGCCGGAAGATGTCGGCCGCACATCTCGCAACGGGTATCTGCCGCCCCAATCGATCCACGCGGGCAAAGCGCAGACGGGCATTCCGCAGGACTATGCCCTGGGCAAGGTTGATTTCTCCGATCCGTTGGTGGGACAAGGTAGCACCATGCCGTTGCCGCCTCCGCCGCCTAGTGAGCAATCGACGGCATCGAGTCAGGCTCCCGATCTGAAGAAACCCTCGCTCGTTTTTGTCCGAGCGCTGGATACCAGGCCGGCAATCAAATCGCGCTCATTCGACGCGCCGGAAGACACGCTGGCACTTCCCGCAGGAACCCGCTTGGTCGCGCGCCTGGAAGCACCAATTAGCTCGGCGGTAGCGGCTCCAGCCGTAGCCGTCATTGAGTACAACTACGAGCGCAATGGACAGATTGTGCTGCCGGCAGGAGCGAAGGTGTTTGGCCGTCTCACCCAAATCAATCCGTCAGGATACGTGGGGCTGCAGTTTAGCCGCGTTGAGATGCCAGACGGAACCAACGTGAAGATTGAAGGCTCCGCGATGGACCTGAATTTCGCTCCGTTGAAGGGCTATGTTTCCGGAAAGAAAACGGGGACGAAGTTCCTCGTACGTTCGCTGACGGGCTTAGGAACAGTGGCTTCTTATCTGGTTGGGCCACAAGGATCGAGTTCCGCGGGCCTGATCTCGACCAACGCGCTGATGCGAGAACGCCTCGCCGACAATGTGGCCACGGCAGGACAAGAGCAGTTGAACAGCCTGGCATTCAACCAGAACCTGGTAGTGACCGTGCCCGGCAATACGCGTTTCTACATCGTCCTGCAGAAACCCACCGTGGACAACTCAGGCCCCTCCGGCGGGCAGCGCAACGCATCGACCAACGTCGCAGGGTTTGCAGGCGGTGTCCCAACGATGGAGGAACTTCGGCAGCTGCTGCAATTGAGGCGCGAGATCAATGAACTTTACACGCAAACTAGCCAGGCTGCGCCCGTTCCGCAGCAGTAGCAAAAGGTGCATCGACATGGAAGCGAACTGGGCACCACTGGAAAAGCGATTGGGATTTTCGCGGTGCGTGGGATTCATGTTCATGGGGCGGATCAACGGCGTGAATCGCTACAAGCATGGAATCACCCGCACCTATCTCAATCTGGACGATGACGGCAGGTGTTATTCGGTCGGCGAGCGGGGCGCTTGTACGCTCGCCAACTGGGACGAAGAACTGGAAAAACTGCAAGCAGCACTGTCGACTCTCGGAGCGAGCCTCACCACCGCTTACGATGATGCCTTCATCGAGCTGAAACGTAAGTCACTGCAACGACGAGGGATAGCACTTCTGACCATCAACATCGAGCCGCAAGAAAGCAATATTCATTAGACCGGAGTTCGCCCGACGCGTGGCGTCGCATCGTCGGAACGGATCACCACACCATTTCCAGCATCTACTCTAGTGCCTTCCAGCGCTACGGCTGGAAATGGGCTACATTTGGAGCGCGAAAGGTGGCACGAATACTTCTTGAATCGTGCCAACTGATTGGTGATCTGTGGCGCACCCGCCTCAAGAATGGTTCTTCAACACGCCGGTGCTGTGGCTCACAGGAGTCGTGCTGATCCTCTTGTTGCGAGGGCCTCTGCGCAATGCGCCGGGGCTTTTGAAGAAAGCTTTGAAGATCGCGGCAGTCAGCCTCGGGGCTCTTGGTTTTGCCTTGATTCTTCTCTCTCCTTCGATTCAAAAAATGGCGAGACAGTCTAACGGACTGACGATCGGATGGGTGTTGCTGTCAGGTCTAACTCCCATCGTTTGGCTGCTCTGGTCGGGTAGGATTCTTCTCTCACGAAATCGACGATCAATCACACGTTTTGTGACGGCGGCTTCACCAAGTCGCATTCCAACTCCGCGAAAACCCGAGATCATCCGGAATGTGCCCGCCGAACATTTCGGTGATGTTGGAGGGCTTGAGGATGCCAAAGGGCAAATCCGTAGCGTCGTGCAGGCACATCTCAGGCCCGAAAAGAGTAAGCGCTATGGCGCGCTCCGCAATGGAATTCTCCTGCACGGTCCTCGAGGAACCGGGAAGACGTTTCTGGCGCGTGCCACCGCCGGCGAGTTCAAGCTGAATTTCGAATATATCTCCGCACCGAAGCTACTCAATCGCTGGATTGGCGCAACGGCCGAAAACATCCAAGCGGTCTTTGCGCAAGCTGTGGCACGCCGCCCGGTACTGTTGTTCATCGACGAAATCGATGCGCTCGGCTCTGGGCGGCAGGATGCGATCAGCGATCCTGGTGGGGCGGCCCGCGAGTTCAACAACATCACCACGGCGCTGATGAGCGCCATCGACCACTGCCGCGATCTCGATAGTTTTGTGCTCATGGCCGCGACCAATCGTCTGGACGTTCTCGACGAGGCTCTCATTCGCGAAGGCCGGTTCGACGTCAAAATCCGGATCGATCTTCCCGATGAGGCAACACGCATCAAGATCCTCGAAGCACAACTCGGCAAGAAGCCGTGGAAGCGCTTCGATGTTCAGGAATTCGCTCAGAGAACGCCGGGAACCAGCGCGGCCAAGCTTCGTGCCCTCGTGGATGAAGCCTCTGGATATGCGCTCGCAGACAATCGCAAGATCAACCGCGAAGACTTGCTGCGCGCGCTGAACGGCAGCGGCGGAAAGGACCGGCCTAACCTCGAGGCCGTCGAATGGGGCGATGTCGTCCTCGAAGGATCGGTTCAACAAGACCTGAAGTCTCTTATTCGCTTGCTGGAGGATCCGGCCCGAACACGTGCAATAGGCTTGGAGGTGCCAACAGGCCTCTTGCTCGTAGGGTCTCCGGGAACCGGCAAGACGCTTATTGCGCGACTGATTGCCAGCCAGACAAGACGGAGCTTTTATCCCTTGACCGCCGCCAACGTTCTGGGGGGAGGTGTGGGTGACTCGGTCAAGCGGGTCGCGGGCGTTTTTTCCCGCGCCAGGGAGAACAGCCCGGCCATCATCTTCCTCGACGAAATGGACGGGCTGCTGCCCGCAAACAACCGCTATCTCTCACAGCACGACATTCAAGTGGTCGAACAGTTCCTTACCGAAATAAGCAGCCTCGAAGCGGACAACAACGTATTTCTGGTGGGCACAACCAATCACGCGGACAGCATCGATCCCCGTGTTCTGCGCGGCGGCCGCTTCTCCGAGAAGATTCAGATTGATCCCCCGGCTACGGCGAACCGCATTCGTTTGGTCAGCAAATACGTAAATGGTGCCGCGCTCGATGCTACTCTTTCCGTTGCCGATGTTGCCGAGTATCTCCAAGGTCTTGCCCCTGCCGATATACAAGCGGTCTGCGTGGCCGCCAAGCGAATGGCGTTCAACCGTTCGCCTCATTCCGACCAATTGCCACCCTTAAATCGTGCCGATTTCGAGAAGGCCTTCGAACGCGTACACGGCGGCATGGTGAAGGCAGACGGCACCAGCTCGCAATAGAAATCCTCCCGCCCGAAAGCAACCTCATACGCGCGCTGCTCCATTTGAGCCGCTTTCCATGCCCGTTTGACAGCTTCTGAGTTCCAGCTTACTTTCCGTCCACGCCGATGACTTTTCTGGTCCTTCGCAGACCGGAGCAAGCGTCGTCGATCTTCGGAAAGGAGTAAGCGCGGGAATGAAATGCGAGGCAGATCTCGGATGGAGGAAAGCCATGATCGTGCTCGCGATCATGATGCTGGTCGTCGGGCAGTTCGTAGTGGCACAGAACCTCGGCCAGGCGCCAGCCACCAACGTCGCGGTGCAGGGGCAGACAGCTGCCCAGCCGGAGGGCGCCTTCCTCAACTTCATCAACTGGATTGGCAACGTAATCGCGCCGGTGGGCGCCGGCGGTGCGGTCGTCGGTGCGGTGGTTTCGTGGCTGACCGGCCGGGGCTTTGGGCGCTGGCTGTTTGCGGCTGCGGCGTTGCTGGCCGTTTCCGGTGTGACCCGACTCATCGAGTTCTGGATCACCAATGGAAGCGGAGGCGTGACCTAGAGGCGCTTCCGGCAACATGCAACTCACTGCATGGCAGTCCGAACGGCGATGGTGACTGTGCGGACTGCCAAGGCGTCACCAGAAACGACGGGCGAGGCCGAAACGATGGGAACTCCGCAACTGCTCAACGACATCATCTCCGTCCTCCTCCTGCTGGCACCTTCGGCCGCGATGCTGTCGCTGGTCCTAGCGGGGATCAGCCTGCGTCGGGAAGGGACGCTGACATTCGCCATCGGCGGAGGCTTTACGAAGTGGATGTTCTGGGCTGTCGTCTTCCTGACCTTACAGCCGTTACTGAGTTGGTTTCCTTCGTTCGGAGTGGCAGCACCGCTTCCGTCGGGAGGAATTGCGACCGGGTGGTTGTCGAGCATTCAGACCGATGTAGCGCAGTTCGTCACGAACTTCGTAATCGGTCGAATTGTTCCCACGCTGGCGGCGTTCTTCGTGCTACGGGCTGTGCTCGATGCAGCTTCCGGTCAGCACCCACTGCCTTCGGTTCTGGCTTCGATGTTCCTCCTGGGCGTGCAAACGACTTACAGCTTGCTCCAGAGCTACAACACCGGAACGCAATACGCCACGGCCGATGTGTTGGACAGCCTTTGGAATCACCTAGCCGGAACGATTATGCCGATCGCCGCTGTGCTCGCATTGGTCGGTGCGATTGTGAACTTTGCAACCAAGAAACCTTTTATGCGCCTGGTGGCGGTATCGCTGGCGATGCTGACCGCCTCAGCCATCTGGAAACTTGTGACCTCGATGATGTAGGAGCCGGAATGAATCTCCAAAGCATGTCATTCGATCGCGGTGTGCTGAGCTTCGCGAACTGGCTCGGCAGCGTAATTATGCCGACCCTGGCCGCCGTGCTCGCATTGCTGGGTGCATATCTGAACTCTGCAGACCGAAAAGCCTTCATGCGCCTGGCAGCGGCCATGCTGACCGCATCAGTTGTCTGGAAATTTGTCGCCTCAATGGTGTAGGAGCCGGAATGAACCTCGGGAATATGTCATTCGATCACGGCGTGCTGAACCTGGCAAACTGGCTTGGCAATGTGATCATGCCCACGTTGGCCGCAGCGTTCATCATCATCGCAATTCTGCAGTTCTCTAAGGGACATGAATTCGCGCACAGCATGTATGGAGCCCTCGCGTGCTTGATGGTCTCCGGGCTCACTCGTGCGTTCGAAAGCTTCGCCTCCCAGGCGGCGTGGAACAACCCCGATCTCTACTGGCTCTCGCTCCTCACCCTGATCAACTGGGTCGCGAACGTTATCCTGCCCGTCTACGCGGCCTCACAGATCGCGGCCATGGCGTTGCGGCTCGGAGTGTTCTCGCTGGTGCACCCCACCAGCGGCTGGATGCGTCACTTCGTCACCGCGGCCCTGTGCTTGATGGTTTCGGGCGTGCTGCGACTGGCGGAATTCTTTGTGGCGCAAGGAACCGGCGGGATTCGCTAGGAGGAATCAATGGCACTCGACGTCACTCCCATCTATCGCAACCTGCGCACCCGGGTCACTTTTCTGGGACTTGAGGCAGAAGACCTGTTCGCCATCCTGGCAGTTGCGGTGGTGATGAACATCTGCGGCAGGTTCTTGAATCGCGAGATGTTCGGACTGCCGATGAACATGGTCCTGCAATACTTCGTGCCCATCCTGAGTATTCCGGCGCTGATGCTGTTCAAGTACGGCAAGCAGCGCGGCTACCTGCTGGACTGGGTGCTGTTCCACACCAAACCTCACGTGTACTCCGGCCTGGAACGAGATCGTGAACTCGATTGCGAATACATCAAGGACTGAGGACAAGAAGGCATGCCTATCACCGCCGATCAATACCAAAGGTTTCTCGCGCAACCACCCTTGTGCGAGCAGTTGAAAGTGCGGGACCTCACCGACAACCTGCTGATCCAACTCAATGGATCGTTCGTGGCTGGTTATCGAGTGAGCGGGATTTGTTCCTACTATGCGAGCGACGAAGACCGCAACCGGACAAAGCTCCTTCTTGAGTCTTTGATCCGCTCTCTGCCGGAGCGATCCCTACGCTTGCAGGTGCGCTTCGAAATCGCCGAAGGTGCCGGTGATCTGATCGCCCGCTACAACCGCGAGCAGCACAATCCCAGCCCCGTGCTACAGGCGCTCGATCGCGAACAGGCGGAAATGTGGTTCAGAAAGGATGCCGACGGCTACTACCTGCGGCATTCGCTGCATTTCTACTTCATCTGGGACCCGCGCATTCACCACCAACCGCCCGAGTTCGAATGGAAGAAGAAGATGCGCGGCTCGAGTTTCAGCATGTCCGCCAGCAAGTGCATCGAGCGCAGCCGGCGCGAACATGAGGATCTCGTCGCGGAGTTCAACAGCCTCATGTCCGGGGTGGAAGCGACGCTGCAGGCCACGGGCATGAAGATTGACCGCATGACCGACCGCGATTTGTTTCTGGAGGTCAAGCGCGCCCTCAATCCTCTGGCCAACGATACGCGTCCCTACCGCTCACCGGAGGAGTCGCTCGCGTACGAGAGTGCGCGCAGCCAGATGGCCAATGTCAACATCGAAGACGAACTCGACGATCACTTGAAGATCGGAGGTCTGCTGTATTCCTTCATTAGCCTGAAGGAGTTGCCCGATGCGACATTCCCGGGCGTGCTGCGGGAACTGGTGGTGATGGACTTTCCCATCATCATCAACGCGGAGGTCGTACTTCCCGATCAAGCGAAGGCGGTCAAGCAGTACAAGAGCCGTCTGCGGAAGATGACCGCGGCGCAGAAAGATATTCACGGCGGCTTTCGTCTCAATGTCGACGCGCAAGTGGCGGAGCACCAACTCATCAAGGTTCTGCAGGAGCTGATATCCAGTTCTCTTAAGTCCTGCCAGCTCAGCCTGACAATCGCCGTTCGCACTTCGCGGCCCGCACGCAACCGCTTCGAGGCAGAGGAAGCGGAGCGGATTCTCGCCGATCGCCGGCAGCGCGTGCTGCACGCCATCGCCCGCATGAACGGGGCGCGTGGCATCCCGGAAACCCTGGCCCAGAAACGGTTCTTCTTTTCCAGCCTGCCCGGACTGGGTGAACCCAACAAGCGCGAGACGGACGTGCTCACGCTGCACGCGGCCGATCTGCTGCCTGTCGAGATGCCGTGGAAAGGAACGCCGAACTCGCCACTCATGCTGTTTGAGACGCCCTATCGCCAGCTCATTCCTTTCTCTCCGTTTGACTCGGGGCTTGGCGACGCCAACATGCTGATCATGGCCAAGAGCGGCGGTGGTAAGACGTTTCTGGCCCAACTCAAGCTGTTGATGATGGCACGTTCACGCCCATTGGTCTCCATTCTGGAGCGTGGCGATTCCTACGAGCCTCTGGTCGATTTGATGGGCGGCCGCGTAATCAACGTCGACCTTGATGGCAGAGAGACGCTGAATCCCTGGGACCTGCCCGACGGAGAAACAGCGCCCAGCAATGAGAAAACCGCGTTTTTGAAGAACCTGACGCGCCACATGCTTGGCGAAAGCCATGGCTCAGACACCTCGTTGCTCGACAACGTGTTGACGGATGCAATCACGCGCGTGTACAAGCGCTGCTCCATCCGCTATTCGAACCCGATTCCGACCTTCAACGACCTTCGCGAGGAGTTGGCTAACTGGCGGGATGCGGAGAAGATGCAGCGCACCATCGATGAGGCCCATCTGGCAGCAATCAAACTGCGTTCCTGGACCGAGGGCGGCATTTACGCCAAGCTTTTCGATCGGCCCACCACGATGCGGCTCGACAGCGACTGGCTCTTCTTCAACGTCGAAGGCCTGAGCTCGGACCCGCGCCTGGAGACCGCCATGAGCATGCTGATTGCAACCGCCATGGCGGCACGAGCGGCGGGCAAGAGTGGCCGACCGAGCATCTCCGTGCTCGATGAATGCTGGTTCCTGCTCGACTCTCCCGCCTTGGCGCCAGAAGTCGTGCAGTTGTACCGAACCGCCCGCAAGCGCAACTCCAGCGTGTGGGGAATCAGCCAGACAGTGGAAGACTTTGTCGGCACCGAGTTTCAGCCGCGCGTGCACGGTCCCGGCATTCTAAAAAACGCGACCACGAAGATCATCGGGCAGCAACCGGGAGACGTATCGCCGCTCGTCAATCACCTCAACTTGAACCCCGTCGCCGTGAACGAGGTAAAGGGCTTCGGAGCGCCGCGCAAGGGCCGCAGCGCGGAAGCCCTGCTGGTAATCGGGGAGAAGGCAGAAACCACCCAGACGATTCGCATCGTGCCGACTCCGCTGTCGTATTGGATCTGCACCACCTTCCCGCGGGAGCGGCGCTATCGGGCTTGGTTTCTCAAGAAGCACGCGGATAGGCCACTTCTTGAGAGCTATCACGAATTGGCCAAGAAGTTTCCGCTGGGACTCGCCGAGGCTGTGCCGTTGCCGGAGGAAGTGTCCGGGGCGGTCAACGCCGCAGCGATGACGTCGCGTTTGGTCGCGGCCACGCATACGAGCGGAACTCCGAAACAGGACCGAGGTCAGGAGTAGATATGCAGCTCATCTTGTATCTGGCTTTCTTCGCAGCATTCACCTGGCTGGTGGTCAGGGTGCGCAGTGGCAGGAAATTGACCGCTGTCGTGCTGACAGGGGTGCTGGTGATGACACTGGTTGGCGTGCCGCAGCCCGCTCACGCTCAATCCGGGATACTCAGCGGGATTCAGGCCGTGCTGAGCGCGATCAATGGAGTGATCCAAACTGCACTCGGGGCGATCAACACTGCGCGCACAGCGGTGAACAATCTGCACCAAGCCGTCGTGTGGCCGCAACAACTGATCAACCAAGCGAAAGCGCAGGTCACACAAATGGTCGGCCAGTATCGCACGCCGATGAGCAACATCTTCCGCGTCAACCTGGCAAGTGCGACCTTACCTACTCCGCAAGCCTTCGAGGCGGCTCTTCGCGATCACCAAGTCAACAACTTCGCCAGCCTCAGCAGCTCATTCGGAAACACGTATGGCCTCGTGCCCGTCGTGACTGCGGCCAATCCTACTGACCGGGCGCTCTCGGATATGGACGACGCTCTCGCGCTGGACAACCTCAAGATGCTGAAGGCCAGTGATCAGGCGATCGATATCCAACTGCAGTCTGCCGATTCGGTTGAGAACGCCGCTGGGCAGGCGGCCCCGGGATCGGCGCCTTTTCTCACGGCGACGGCAATCGTCTCCAGCATTCACAGCCAGGCGCTTTCACAGAAGATGCTCGCGGCCGAGCTGCGCCAGGAGGCAGCGCGGCTTGCGCATCGCAACACGCTTCGCAAGGAAAACGCCACGAACACGACTCAACTGCGGGGCGTTCTCGTGAACCTACTCCAGCACCAATGACGGCTCAAGGAGCAGAAGCTATGCAACGAATCAAACAAGTCCTCGGAAACACCAAGAGTTGGCTGCTAGGTCACAAAGTACGCGCTGCCATCCTTGCCTTGGTCCTCGTGTTCACCACGCCATGGCCGGCGAGGGCACAGTTTGGGCTTGATCCCTGTTGCGCAATGTTGGCTGCCGGCCTAGCCAGCGTCCAGTCGGCGCTGACCAGTGTGGTCGGAGGCGGACTCAACCAGATCCTGAGTGTCGACAATGCGATGCAGCAGTTTCAGCAGACCGTGGTCTGGCCGCAGACCTTGATAAATCAAGCCCGCAGTTTGGTGACTGCTCTTCAGGGCAACTTCAACCAAATCCAAAATCTGATGCGAATTCCCATCAGCAGCGCCACGCTTCCCGCGTCTCAGCAACTGGAGCAAATCCTCCTCTCGCGAAATCCCAACCAGATCGCGCAGACGTCGGGCGCCTATGTTGCTCTGTACGGGCCCGTTCCACAGCCGACCGCCGCCTCCCAACAGGTGCTCAATATCGTGGACATGACCGACGCCGCGGCCCAGGCCGCCATGAAGCGAGCCATAGAAATCGACGCTCTGGCCGATTTGGAACTGCAGGCAGCGAGCCGACTCAATCAGAGCATTCAGAGTGCCGCGCCTGGCAGTGCGCCCATCATCGAGGCGCAGGCGGATGCATGGCTCATCCGTGCGAATGCCTACACGCAGGCGGCCACCGCCGATCTGATGCGCCTGCGCTCCATTGACCTGGCCAATGCCAGCGCGGATATCAAGATGGGCGCGACCAATACCACAAACCTGCGTCAGGCACTGGCGAACCTGCTGCAGCACCAATAGGCGGAATAAGAGGAAATGCGATGCCGAGTTTTTACTTCGAACAACTCCTGCAGCGGGGATTGAGCGGAATCGATCAGCAAGGCATTACCGCGGGGGTCTTGCAGATCGCCGGAGTGATCTTGGTGTTCAGTCTTTTGTGGTCGGTTTACGAAGCCTACAGCAACGGCGGCGATGTGCGCGCGCTGGGTGTCGCGGGGTTGAAGTATCTCGTGCTCGGCGTCGTCTTCCTCAACTATCCCAGTGCATTCCGCGCCATAAACAGCATGTTCAACGGCGTGGCAGACGGTATCTACAACATGTCGGGCGGCATGGATGCGGTGCGATCCTGGTTGAATAGCATGTCGCAAGCATGGAATACCGATCCCAATTGGTATTCGGCATTGTGGAATTGGGCCACGGGGGGAGTGTCGGCAGTTGTAGCGGGACTGATTTCTTTGGTCGGATACATCCTGCTTCCGTTCACATACACGCTGTTCACCCTTTTCTACGCCCTCTATGGCGCTGTTTTGTACGTTGTCGGCCCATTCGTACTGGCGTTGATGCCATCACGGGGCCTCGGCCAATTAGGTAGATCATTTTTCGTGAACATGATGGTCTTTCAGTGTTGGGGGTTACTGTACGCCATCTTTCAGTCATTGATGTCGGCGTTGCAGATCACCGATCCGATGCAATTCACCGGCTCCTTCTTGAATGCATTTTCTGGTGCAAGCCAAGTAGTTGTAATGAGTCTAGCAAGTGTCTTGTTGTCGATCATGATCGCGCTGATTCCGTTCATCGCAAGCCGGATTGTGCGTGGCGATATCGGAAGCACATTGATGACGGTAGTCACCACAGCGGTGACTGCGGGTGCGGTAGCGTCGGGGCTGGCGTTTGCAGGCGGAGAGGGCGTCGGCGCGGGACGCGCCCTTGCGTCCGAAGGCGCGCCACCACCGCCCACCGCTGGCCCGGGAGGAAGCAGTTCCGCCCCGTCAGCATCGAGTGTTTCGCAATCGCAGGGCTTCGGGGATGCAAGCTCCGCAATAGGTCAGTCGAAACCGCCGACGCCTTTGAGCCCAGAAACCGGCGCTACGCAGAGCGCTGGATCTGCGCCCTCATTGGCTTCCGGTGGCACCAGTGGGATGTCTTCCGGCGTTGGCGCGCCCGCCGATGCCACGTCCACAACAACTGCAGGAGCCGGGGCCGAAACTGCTGCCGGCACTGCGGCTGGAACTGGTGCAGACGCGGGTGCAGCAACGGTTCTCAGAAATCCGCGGAGCGGGCAAGTCTTCTCCTGGAACGGCAGCGGGTGGCAGGAATCTGGACACGTGGGTTCATCCGCAGGTGCCACATACGGGACGACGAACTGGAACGGGGGAACCGGTGGGCAGTCGAGTCGCGGTTATGGCGGACGCAGTCTCGCCGGGCTGGCAGCCTGGCGTGCCGGCCACGTGATCGGAACGACGATGAGATTGGTGGGCATGGGGAAGGAATCATGATAAGAGAGAAAGACACACGGGAACTACCGGAGATCGCGCGCTATACCAAGTACTACGAACACGATGGCATGTTGCGCGCCTACGCCAACCGCGCGATGTTTCTGGCCATTCTGTTCGCGCTCCTGGCGTTTGCCTCGCTTGCGTTCGCGATCTATGTCCGCGTTCAGCCGCCTACGGTGATCCGCGTAGACAAGGACGGCAATGCAGCCGTGGTCGGGGGCCTGAGGCGGGCGCGCACCTCTGCCGTGGAAATGACACTGGCGGCACAGGCGGCATCGCCCGATTCGGGGGCTTCGGACTCGGTCGCGCCGACCGAACTCGAAGGCAAAGCGGTAGTGCGACGTTTTCTTGAGCGCTATCTCGTCTACACTCCGGACTCGGCGCCGCGCAACCTCGCCGAGTCTCTCAATATGATGACCAACAATCTCCGCACGTTCACTATGAACCGGCTGCGCGACGAAGATACTGTCGGCAGGATTCAACAGGATCACATCATCTCGGATCTGCGAATCCGCTCCATCGAGCGCACCAAGGAGGGGCCCTGGAGTTTCGTCGTCTTCGCCGTCAAGGAAGTTCACAAAGTGAGAAACGGCTCGGAGGTGACGGACCGCATTGTCGGCCAATACAGGGTTCGGCTCGTCGAGGAGCGTCGGAGTGAGTTCAATCCCAGCGGGCTGTTGGTGGCCGAGTACTCGGAAAAGCAGATGGTGGGAGAGCGCGACAACGGGCTGGAACAAAAGAGCGAGCTTGATCGGTAACGACACTTATGAGCGGGGCCGCCATAGGTCGCGACCGTGCATTTAGGAGCAGATGAATGGCTACGGCAATAACGGATACGGCAGCTGTCCCCAGAGCAAGCAAGGGGGAAGGCAGCGAGAAACCAAGTTCCCGCGGACGGCGCTCGCGCCCCGAATCCAGCGAGGAAAACAACCAGCACGCGCGTTACTTCCTCGGCAAAGCCGACAGCAACGGCGGCATGCCGACGCTTGACCGGGAAATTGAGAGCGAGGGCGAGGCGCTAGTCGAGGCGCTGCGCCTCGGGGTCACCTATTACGCGATTGAAGAGTTTCGTGTCGTTCCGGATTTTTCCGGCCGGCGGCCGCAGCTGAAGAAGGAATCGGTGCACAAGCAATAGCCGCAAGAAATCGGCGGGTACGGCTTTGGGCGCAACGGAGAACAGCAGATGAGCATTGCCATATCCAGCCGACAGAAGGCGGCTTTGGAACGATTGATCCGCATCGCCCAGCGCGACACAGGACAAAGCCGAAGGGTAGCCGACTTCTTGCTCAGCTGGTGGAATGCCGCAAATTGCGGCGGCTTCGATTTGACCACGATGTGGGGTGTGGATACACAGATCGCCGCCGACATGATTACCGTCTTCGCTTTTGTGGCCGGGTGTCACGCCTATCCGGATGATCTCGGCTATGGCCAGGAATTTCGGGACATCGTTCATGCCTGGCGACCGGCGCTCAAGCATGGGTAGGGGTAGAGCAGATATCGAGTAGCACTGGCTTCATTCACAAATGAGGTTGATCTGTAGTGAGCGATCCGCAAGCTGATTGCGGTTGAGTGCTGGCGAGGTTCGTTTGGCGAACCTGGCCGGAAACCGAAACGTTTTCGACCAGGGCAGCGAGAGAGCCGCGCGAGCGAGCCTCCTTTCTGTTCTGGAACAGACGGAAAAGGAGGAAGAGATGGTGAAGCAACGTTTTCTGCTTTTGTGGCGGCGTTGGCTTTTCACCGTGAGCAAGGTGCTCGGGCCAATCCTGTTGTTCCAGGGATTTTTGCTGGTCCGGCAGTACCTCAATTACGCGCCCCTCGGCGTTTTGGATTTGCTGATGGGCACATTCGCCACTCTTCTGGCCATGACCCTGCTGTGCTTGGCGTGGGCTTGGGGAGAGTGGTGCTGGTCGAAGTTGCGAAGGGTCCGTGGTTTCGTGAGCGAGCTTCGGCAATGCTCCCGCAGCTACTGGCGCCCTGAACCAGCGAAGACCAACAAGGCGTAGCGACAGACAACTCGTGCTGGCCGGCGTTCTTCGCGCCTGGCCGAAATCTCTTGGTTCGATTTTCGGCAGGGGCGGCGAAGAAGACTGGTTGAGCAGTCTCCTGCGGCTGTCCCTGCTCGACAGCTTGAAGGAGATTCGTCATGTCCCAGTTTACGAACGCGGGCGCAACTCCGGTGTTGGCGCTCGAAATCGATCGCACGGGCAGTGTGATGAAGAAGACGATGAAACTCGACCAGGAATCGCAACTCGCGAACAGTCTTCTCCAAGGACTGTTTCCCGGCATTCGTGTGGCCACGGTTGACGTGCCCACCGAACCGCTCGATTCCTGCGAACAGGCCATCGTGGAGCAGGCGCTGACAAGGATCGAAGTAGATGGCATTCGCTACAGCCTCGTGGGAGCGAGCGGCAGCGCCAAGAACGGCAAGTTCTACGCGGTCGACAGCTCCTTCGAAAAGAAGCTGGGGGAGCGTTTTCGCTTCTCGCCGCAGGCCGCGATCACCTACTTCGGCATTCTGGTGTCCTCGTGCAAGGTGATGATCGAGGAAACCGACTGCCGTGTGCTGGTAGTCGACGACCATGAACTCGGGACCAACGACTGCCGGGGATGGATCTCGGCGTCGCTGTTCCACAAACTACAACGCAAGCACGAATCCGAGCTTTTGGCCAAGGGAGTTGCGCGGTTGCTGGAAACGCAGATGGACAAGCCCACCGCCTTTCCGTCAACGCTCGCTACAGACGAGGCCGAAGACGCGGAGGTGATCGAAGAAGCGAAGCGCAGAATCCGGGGAAAACGGATCAGCGCGTATCGCTTCTATCAGTTCCGGCTGGCGTTCGATCGCACTCAGGCCAAGGGCGCATTCAAGGTCATGACGGATGACGTGGCAGAGCATCTTGGTGCCGATATCATCCTGCCGCGCTCCTGCGTGAAGCCCAAGTACGCGGGCGGCGTGTTGCGCACCATTCGCTCGCTGATGGGAGGTGGTCAGGCGCACACGTATCGCGGCCCGGTCCTGGTCGGCTTTCGCGACGTCTCCCGCAACCTCGAGTTCAATTCGAGCTACACGTTGCTGGAACACGCGCCGGACGCCGCCATCGAACTCGAAATCAAGCCGTACGCTCTCGGTCAGATCGGGAAAGTGCGGCAAGCCTTCGAGGAGAACAACTTCACCGAGTTGTTTCAGTTGCTGGGGAGCGAGGTGTGCCAGAAAGTCCTCGAACCCGGCGAAGAACCCGATCCCGACTACACCTCCAGCGAGTACTCGGTTGCCCAGGCAACGCTGATTGCCGATGCGACCGGATACATGCTGAAGCATCCCTTTATCCAGCATCACCTGCAACGGGTGCTGGCGAAATGGGCTTACCGGTTGTGCACCAGCGGTGGTTTTCGTCTGCCCGGCTTCGCGCTGGCGGATGACGGCTACCTGTGCCTGCACGACGGGCGGGTACTCTCGGGCTCGGACTGGATACCGAAAACCGCCGCTGTCGCCCACTCGGAGTGCAAGCGTGGGTTGGCGGTGCGCTATCCCATCCGCATGAAGGAAGACCTGCTGCCGGTGGCCAATCTCTCGGCAAGCGAGCTTGAAGTCTTGCTGAGCGACCATCTGGCACAGGCGGGCTGCGCTCTTGCGCCGGAGCGGATTGCCGCTGTGGTGCGCGAGCAATTACAGCTCAAAGGCACGCTCATCCTTCATTCGGAAACTGCTTCCCGCAATGGCGGCGACTTCGACTTCGATATGGTGTGCCTGGTCGAAGACCATCGCTTTCCCCGCTTTGTCAACGACCGGTTCGCCTACGAAGAGCAGCACGCCGCCGTCAAGAACAAGAACCCGAAGCTTCCCAGTCCCTGGTGGAACCTTCCGCAGGTGGCCATGCAGGCGCGCGGCAATCAGATCGGCGCCATCACCGATTTGAAGACCTCGTGCCTAGCCAAAGGAAGGCCCGACCTTGCCCGCGAGTTGGTGGACCAGCTTCAGAATGCGCTGGATCAGCTGAAGCACGGAACCCAGCCCGACCAGGAGGTGATTCGCAATATCCGCAATGACGTACCCACAGCGCCTTGGCTGAAGCTGAAACAGAAGCGCCGCATCGAGGACATGGACGAGCACCTGGAAGTCGATGCCAACGATAAGGTCGGACGGCTGTACAACTTCGTGCGCAAGGAATTGGGACGCTATTTCGGAGCCACGATGACCGCGCCCTTGAGCGACTTCCGGGGAGTGATCGGAGGACAGAGCTTCACCCCGGAAATCTATCAGGAGTGCTTCGTCGTCAACCGCTATTACGGCAGCCGCGTGACCGAGATCATGGGCCGCCGCCAACAACTTCTGACGGAGTTGGAGAAGGCCAATGCCGAGATCGAGGCCCACAAACAGGCCCCCGAAGCGCGCAAGGAACTCTTCTTCCGGCGCAACCAGGCTTCGGCCGCGTTGCACGCCTACGACAAGCGGGCGGGCGACGAGTTGAAGGCACTGGTGCAGGCTCTGCAGAAGTGGAGTAGCAGCAAGAATGGAACGCGATTGTCCTATCTGTCGGCCCTGCACGCGATCGTGTGCAGGGAGCGGCGGACGGTTCCGGATGCGAACTTCGTAGCCGGGACCGCGTCGATCGTGTTCTACAGCTTCCCGCAGGAAGTGGTCGATCAGATCGCGGAGCGGACCGGAGGGCGTCCCGTCACGGTGGAGATTCCCAATCTGTGCGATGGCGAGGTGGAAATCGATGGCGAAGGCCGGATCTTCCTAGTCCAGCCTTTCACCCAAGCCAGCGGCCAGATTGTCGAACGCCTGATCTTCGTGGCCCAGGTCACCAAGTCAGGTGAAGTCTTCACGGAGCGGGACGACCAAGGTTCGCCAATCATCCGCGAACGCGCCCGGCCCTTCCCCATCCAGGCGGGCCGCAGCGAAATACGCGACGGGAAGGTGATCTTCCCGGAAACCCGGCAACGGCCGCAACTGCCAGTTCGCAATTGCGGGCCGTTGGCGGAAACCCACTAACCCAAACCTTCAGGAGGCTTCCGTGCGAAGCCTCCCGAAGTTGTTGTTGGCGAGAGTAGAAAAGGAAGCAAGCCATGAATCGTGTTGTCGTGACGTTGGCGCTGCTGGCCGTAGCCGTCGGGTCGGCCAAGGCACAGAGGATTGAAAACGAAACCAGCGACCGTACCCGGATCGTGCATTTGAAAACGGAGCTGAACCATCTGACGGTCATTGAAGTCAGCGAGCCCGTTGTCCAGGTGGCGGCTGGCAGTCCCAGTTTCAAGGTCGAATGGCGAGAGAACAAGGTGTTCGTCCAGCCGACCGAAGCGGATGCGACGACCAACCTCTTTATTTGGACGGCCAATCAGCGGCTGAACTACGAACTAGAACCGGCAGGCTCGGTCGCCAACATGGACTTTGCCATCGACCAGAGTCCGGCGCACGTCGCGCCGGTGAAGCCGGTTAGCGCGCCTCCACCGTCTCCCTCGATCGCCGACCTGTTACTGGCCGGCAAGCCCGTGCGCCTGCCTGCGGGAAGGCAGCGCAGTTCGAAGCCCGTGGAAGTATGGATCAGCGATCTTTACGAAAAAGACGGTAGTCTGCTGATTCGCTATGCCGTTGCGAACCACGGCAGCCAGCCCTATGCCATACGCACGCCCGAAGTCTTTCAACTCGATGGAGTACGTTCCCCGCAATCGCTGTATGGCCTGATGAACTCACAACTTGCCGAAGACCAGGTCGCGAAGCTCAAGGTCAGGCAGCAGATTCCGGTTCCAGTCCTTGATGGGCATTTGCAGGCGCAACAGATTGACCCCGGTCAGCAGGCAGTCGGGATCGTGGCGCTCCAGATGCCACAGGGGACCGAGCCACGCATTCTGCGTTTGCAGTTTCCGAGTCCGTCATCGGCGGAGGGTGGCGACCAGAAAGTGCAGATCGCGGCATTTCTTGTGCGCTGAGCCGGCAGGTGTACGACGGTGGAGCAGACATTCAAGACCAAAGACGTCCATGCGGCCTTGTGCCAGTACCTTCGCACTCGTCCCGACATTGGCGCCCGCAAGGCGGTGCTCAATGTCGCGTTGGAGCCGCGAAACCCTTTCGAGCCATCTGCGGCGCGAGCCCCGCGACGCTGGTTCGTTTTTCTTGCATTAGTCGCCATGCTGTTGCTGGCCAGCTTCGCTTATTTCGGCAACCTGCGCTGATGGGAAGGTTCTATGGGTGACGATCGGACAAGCAAACAGAAACTGCCGGATGCCGCGGAGTGCCGGGAACTTGTTCGTGACTGGGAGTTGCTGTTCTGGACGTTCTTGCTGTTCGGGCTGGGAAGGTTGCTGTGGCTTTCCCTGGCGGCCTCGACAAACCGTCCCTTTCAATTGGGGATTTCTTGCGGCTTTCTTTTCTGCGGGATTCTCGGATTTCTCATGCGTTACGTCCTGAGCCCCGGATTGAGAAGCAAAAGGATGGCCGAGCGTGAATAAGCAAACGTTGCCCCCAATCGTTTTCCATCGCGTGGAAAGCTTCTTCTTGTTTGCGGCCATGTTGCTGGCGATCCTGGTGGAAGCAGCGTGCGTGTACTGGCTGGCCCCATCGACTGCGCTGGCTTTGCGCCCTGGAGAGACACATGCGCTGTTGGTGCCATGGACCGCTATGACACTTCCTGAGTACTGGTTGCTTGGCACAGTGGCCGTGCTGCTCTACCGCGTTGCCGTGATGCTGCATCCACCGCGCGTCTGGGGAACGAGCGAAGCGCAGCGAAACCGAATGGCCTTCCTCCATCTCTGGCGGTGGGCGGTTGCGCTCGGATCAGTACAGATGGCTGCGCTCTACCTAGACCGGATCGGCTCTGGTGCACGCTGATGCGCGATTCGTACGGTCCACGACAGCAGTATCCTCCCGTACTCGATAGCGTGGAGATTCTGGTGGCGCTACTGCTCATGGCCGCCGCGTGGCTCCTCTGGTATCTAGCCCGGGAGCGCTACCACCTCAACAATCGCCAGATTGGCGAGCTTGCCACCTACACAACATTGGGAGTGCTCGCCTTGGGCGGTAGCGCGATCCTTGCCATCACCGCTCGCTCGCGCCGCGAAAAGCAATGGCCGCACCCGCCCCTGGTGGTTACACCCAAGCGCGACCAGCGTTCCACCGCCGAAGCCTGGGGTCGGGACGCGGTCATTCTTGGCTATGACGTGCATGGCAAGCCGTGGTACTGGCCGGACCGGGTCCGGGTGATGCAAGGCATCGTGCTCGGCATGACCGGCTCCGGCAAGACTACCTTGCTCAAGAACATCATCACGCAGGATTTGGCGCGTGTGGTCGGCACACCCTCCGACCCTCACCGCATACCGATGGTGATCTTCGATGGCAAAGGAGATTTGGAGTTCTTCTACGACCTGCTGCCGCACGTGCACCGCGCTGGCCGACTGCATCAACTCCGGGTGCTGAATCCCGCCCGGCCGGACATTTCCGTCCGCTACAACCCGTTCCACTGCACCGATGACGACTACATGCCGGTCGTGAACATGGTCTTCGGCTCTTTCAACCTACACGACGAGTTCTTCGGCAAGCACCAGCTCAACTACCTCTCCGACATCGTGCGCGTGCTGGTTTACACCGGACGCAAGTTCAACTTCTATGACGTGCTGGTCATGGCCATCGATGAACAGGTGCTGCGGGCACAAGTCGAGGACGCCCGCCGGCGCATGGAACGGGATTCTTCGGTTCCCGTGCAGCGGCGCTTGAACTTCGAGATGTCGGTTAAGAACCTTTACCAGTCGTTTGGCGATCGGGAGCGCGTCCCGAAGATTCAGGGCCTGCTCAACGAGTGCATGACGTTTCTGGACGACGAACTCAGCGTCATCACCGGCCCTTACGAAGAACTGCTCTCCCTCGACGAGGTGATCGAGCAGGAACTGATCCTGTTTGTGACATTGAACATCAACAAAAACACCGAGCCGGTCAAGGCGCTGGGCAAGATGTTGCTGCAGAACCTGCAACTGGTCGTCGGCAAGCGGTACGAAAGCGAGGAGCAGCGGCGGCGCTCCAACCGGCCCATGTTCAGCGTGGTGCTCGATGAGTTTGCGCCCTTCGGCTATCGCAACTTCGCGCAAATCCTGCAAACCGCACGCGGCACCAACACCGCGTTTCTGTTTTCCATGCAAAGCCTGCCGCAGTTGATGCAGGTGGGTCGCGGCTTTAAGGAGGATGTCACCTCGGCACCCAACACGACCATAACCTTGCGAACGCGTGACGAAGAAACGGCACGCTATTTTCTCCGCGCCTCGGCCGAACACACGGTAACGCGCCGTAGTGTCTCGATGCATCGCTGGCGCTTGTTCGGCTACGAAAAGTACGAGGCCACGGATCGCGCGGTGGAGAGTGAGGACCGGGAGACGCGCGCGCTCGACGAGCACATCAAGAATCTGCCCAAAGGACAAATGGAAATCCTGATGACGGACGACACCCGTGGCACCTTACACCAGCTGCTGCACGTTCGCCCGCCACAGGAAGTTGCGATTCCGCACTTCCAGCCGGAACTCTACCCGAGAACCCGGCAATCGCGAGAGCATTCGGTGGGCGCGAACTTGCGATTTGCCACACCGGAACTCGCAGCGCAGCACCGCTTTGGCCGTCGCGGATGACAGGAGTTGTGTCGTGAACAGCATGCGGAAAATCCTTGCACTTGTCTTTCTCGTCGCGATCGTGGCCACCTGCCCCGCCGTCGCTCAGCAGCGGGCGCAGAACAATCCGGCGGCGAGCACCGCCCAGGCTGCGCGAAGGCAAGCATCTCCTGCGCAAGCGGTTTCCGCGCAGCTGTACCAGCGCCGCGATACCTGGTACGAGTTTCTGCTCAAGCAGTTCAATCCCGAGGAGGTCGATTACGGCGCCTGGATGGAACAGCGGCGTCAAGCATTTCTCGACGCCAGCGTGCGCAGTCCGTATTTCCGCTACAGTGCACTCGTCACCATTGCGCTTTTTGTTTTATCCCTGCTGTACACGAAGCAACGAATCGATCACCGCCGTTCCATGTGGATCACGGCGGAGATGATGACCGATCTGTACAACCACGACGCGTATTCGCGGCAAGTCGCGCGCGACGCCATTCAGAAATACAACGAGCATATCGAGCGCTGCAATCGCGCGGTGGAAGCTGGCGAACGCGGCGTGTCGATGGAAGGAATGGACTCCGAGGTGGAGCGCTACCGCGCCGAGTTGCAGTCGGCGGCCGCGGAGCGGGATGGGTACAAGCGGGAGCGCGATTTGGCGAAAAGCGATCTGGCGGAGAAGGAAAGAATGCTGGCCGACCTGTCATTCCGCCTCGACGCACTCGCGAGAAAGTCCAACGGCGGCCGTGATACACCTGGCGCGATGGACGTGCGCACGGCCGATCAGAAACTGGTGCAGCACATCAACAATCTGCAGGAACAGTTGTACGCAGAGAAGCGGGAGAACAAACGGCTCAAGGGCGCATAGGAGATGCTGGTCGCGATCACAGAATTCGGCAGCTTGTGGCGGCACCGGTTCGGCAAAGACGCGAACGATCCGCTTCGCTTTGCGCGTGGGGTGTACTACAACACGACCGGCGTCGAAATTGCCGGCGCGATCCGTCAGCGACCTCGAATTCGCGGTTACGCACGTTTCCATGCCTGCGCAGGATTCGACGTGCATCATCCGGCGCGCATGATCGGCCGTGTGTTTGATTGCGCCGAGCCCTGTATCTGGAACGGCGACAACAAGCTGCTTTTCCAACGCATACTGCACAGACCGGAGAGACCGGACAGGTTCCTGGTGGTTCTGCGGCCTGCGCGAACCGGCAAACTGACCATTGGGAATAGCGATTGGCGATGTCAGGAGAGCTGGCTCATTTCGTTCAGCGAATGCGGTGACCAGCAGGAGGCAATGTTGTTGCTGCCTGCGAACGGCTGGATCCAAAGCGCGCTGGGTAGATTCGTTCTACAACCGGACGAGGTCCGTCCCTGGGTTGCGCGACTACCGCTGACAACAACACGGCCGGAGGCGAACCCGTGCGCTATCTGAAAGGGACGATTGCACTCAGCGACACGCGCGACTATCCGCTGTTGCGCCGCGTGTTGCACAGCACCTTCATTACTGGCGAACAACTGTTCGAGTTCATGCGGCTTGAGTATTGCGCATCCTCGCGCAAGGCGTTCGAGAATCGCATACGTCGCCTGATAGCACATCAATTGCTTACCCGGCACGAAATCCCGACAATGAGTCGCGGCGTTGTCTACGCCATCTCGCCCGCCGGTGCGTCGGAGTTGATCGCTCGCGGTGAATATTATGCTGGATCGCCGGAGCGTGCGGAAGCTGTCGGCGGACACGTGCGGCACGCCCTGGAACTCAACGAAATCCACCTTGCACTGAAGCGCACGGGAATCTTGGCGCGGTGGACGCCCGAGTCCGATATCCGGTCGCGCAACGAACTGACGGACATCGGATACGGAAAAGACTACGACGCAACTGTCGATGTGCGCATCCTCGGACAGGAGCATCGCTTCGCGCTGGAATATGAACGCACGCCCAAAGCCAAGGTGCGTTACGAAATCATCCGCAAGCGCATCGAGGCGCAAACGCAGTTACAACACTTCCTCTACATTGCTCCCAATCACGATCTGCTGGCGTTTCTGCGGGGCCGATTTCACGAGTGCTCGCGGGTCATTCACTTTGGTCTATACCGCGATGCATTGACTGACGGTATTGACATTCCCGTACAGGCGAACCGCGGCGCGACCACGTTGCGATTCAGCGAGGTCCTGGGTGGCGCTACTCGTCCTTGTCAACGGCAGATCGCCACACTTGACCGGCGCGTATTACCGTGACGCATTGGGATGGCTTTGCCGTGCCTTCCCGGTGCTTTTGGGGTGTTCGCGCTGCGCGTAATGTGCTCAGAACACGGAGCTTAGGAGTTGACTATCCTCTTGGTTCGGTGATGGATGGGCGGGAATCGGTTGCGATCGTGAACAAAGCGGCGACTCAAGAAGCGAGAATCCGCCCAGTCTGGATGTTCCAGCTCGGTCTCAGCGCTTGAATCAAGCCGTACTCCAATCCGGCTGCAGTGTGAATCGGCAACCCATTCCACTCCGACGGTTCAGGTTGCGCGGTGAACACCTTGACGGAGGCTCCTTCCGCAAGCGTGGCTTTGATGCGCCCCTTGATGCGCGCGCTGGTGCGCTGTCGTGGATCGCCGCGACGGTACTGATTCATTCTCCCTTGAAGGCTGCGCACTGTGAGCCCGACGTACACCACCTTATCTCCGATTAGAAATATGTACACTCCGGGATCGGACGATGCGCGGCCGTCCAGCGCAACACCCCCGTCTTCCGTCTGCACCCAAGTGCCAATTTCCACAAAGCCCGAGCGCAGCAGGAGGTCAGGAGAAATGGAGACATTTGGCTTGACTTGGATTGGACTCGGCAACGATTGTGTCTGCGATTTTGGAAGGAGTCCGATATTGATTCCGGACTTGAGCAAGACGTTCCTGACATGCTGGTAGCGAATTCCCAGGATCGAGCTGATTTCGCTGCGCAGGTATCCAGCAGTTGCCAACGCACGTATCTTGTCCGATGTCGTCCGCATATCGCGAATGACGACGTCTGCCGGTGTTCGTTCGGTAAGCATCCGTGTTCCTAGCTACGCAACCGCTGTTCGCAGATACACACCTTTGCGCAATTCCTTGAAATCATGCGGTGGTGGAGACTTCCAATGGCAAAGGTCCGGTCTTCCAGATTTCTTTGGCCAAAGCAATCAACAACTCTTGTCGATTCTCGATTGTGCTGGCTGTCCACTGATCAAACGCTTCGAGCTTCTTATTGATTCGAGTGATGGAGGAGTTCTGACCGACTACAACGATTTCAGCGATGCTGCTGGTGAGGTAGTACTTGCACTTGCGATATTCAGATTTCTTGTTGTTGAAGAAGTCGTTTCCCGCAACTATGTTGATGGGCTTCTCAAGGAGCGTGAGATTCCCGAGCTTGTTTTTGCATTCGTCGTACGTGATGCCAGGGTTGGCGCTTGCAAACGCAGCGCGTAATTGGTCGGTTGGTGTGTTCGGAAGGATGTGCTCGATTTCCGCACCAGCATACTCACCCAGCGATCCCGCCGTTCGCAAGCCCTTGTAAGCCATGTCAACGAACTGCGTCAACTTCGCCAGCAGGTAACGTGTTCTGTACTGCTGCATGGAATTGAGGGAGTAGCGTCTCAGATCGTCAACGAGTTCCGGCTCCTTTGCCGTCATGTTCTGCTGGAAGCGCTCAGCGATGAAATTGTTGAGCTTCTGACGCTGAACCGTTGCATCGGGGATCTCGCCGATGGCGCGAAGTTCATCAGCCCACTGCGAGAAACTGCGCTCCAGATCCTTGGTCGGCGTCTTCGTGAATATGTAGTAAAAGAGAAAACTTTCGAGTTGGCCGACGAAGTAATCGAAGAGCGCCTTTGGAAATCCGGCGGCTGCTAATAGCAAAACATGGTGGAGGCTGAACGATCCGCCGCAAAGCCGTTTAAGCGTCTCCATCGGAACGTTCGCCTTCCCGTCATTACCTCGTCCTTCGGTGAAGGCAACGTATTGCTCGACATTGCGGATAATCTTGCGGACAAACTCAAATGGTTTGCCAGAGTAATCGCACGCCGCCGCATTGTGCTTATCCACGAACCAATCGTAGATCTCATCTTCGCGCACGACTGCATCGACGGCGTCACCCCGCTTCACGCGAACCGTGTAATTCGCCATCAGGAAATAGCGCAGGAAACGGAGCGGCTTCTCTTTCGCGAGTTCCAGCGGCTTGGTTATCTTCTTCCACTCGTCCTTGAGTTGCGTGAACTGATCGGGGCGGACATGTCGGAACAGGAGGTTCTTGAGCAGGTCCATGGGGTTTAGTCCGAGGCCTCGCTCATTGATCGTTTCAAAAATCTTCAACGCGTTGCTCAGATCGGTAGAAATCTGGATGAACACTACATTGTTAGCCAGATAACCCCAATATTTGCGGAGCTTTGCCTGATCATCATAATTGTCGGTCAGGTACCGATGGATACACGAATACGCAGAAAGAAGGTTCTCGAGAGAGCCGAAGCTCGGAATACCGGCAGCCTGAACGGCGGCACGCACTGTCTTTGGGTCGGCATCAAGGTCCACCAAGGAGCGGACCAACTCGCCCGCGTTTTCGTAACGCGGTTCCAACTTAAGACTCGTCTGACCGTTGCCTTCGGTATCGACATAGCAGGTCGAAATCAGTCCGTTCAGAGCCTGCACCTGAGGCTGCCCTCCAAACAAATGCCTGAGCGCGCAGAGGAGAAGAAAGAACGTCGTTAGGCGCTGTTGCCCGTCGATGATCTCGTAGTGGTTCTTCTCGTCTCCCGGTGAAACAAGAACTGTTCCCACGAAATACTCACGGGTCGAGTTCGCGTCAATTTGCTCGTCGATGTCTTCGAGAAGCTGCTGCACCTCTTTCTCAGTCCATACGTACTCTCGTTGATAGTCGGGCACAACGTAGAAGCAGTCTCGGAACGCCTCCCCGATGCTGTACTTGTAGTTTTCGATCTTTGCCATTTATCGAATGCCCCTTGGTCGGATCGCAACGCCCAGGCCGGTTTTTTCGCTTTCGACGAACTGAGGATGAACTCTGATTATGGGGCGTAGGCACGGGAGAAACAACGGAATGTTTTGCAGATCGTGTTTCTGTGCCTGCCACAGGTCTGGATCTGGATCACAGAGACGGAGGAATGTGATGTTCGGAAGAATGCAGGTCTCAACTGTCACGCGGGTCGAGCCAGAAGCCGACCTGCAAACTGCAATAGCTCCACTTCTAGTCGCCACCGACCAAGCCGAGATCGTCCGCTGGATCGAGTTCCCACACGCGTTGCTCCTGTTCGTGATGGTTCCGGGCGATCCGGCATCGGGTGCGGTGTACATGCTGGATCGAAAGAAAGGAACTTGGTACGCGATAGACTTCGACGACGAGCAGTTCGGCGGATACACGCCAGCGCAATTTGAACAGCTCCTACGGGAATGCGGTTTTCTCGCGCTGGTTGAGCGTCCCGGCTTGTGGCGTGGCGGCTTGAGTTGGTCGTTGGAGCCCGGCAAACCGCCGGAGGCCCGCGTTTGACAGCATCAGGGTTCCGGGTTATCAACCAGCATCGGTTGGCCGCCGAGAGATAGTCCCGCTTGCGGGAGGAGGTGAAGAACCGATGGGGCCTACAGTGAGGGCCAGCCAAGACATCGTCACGGCGTATTGGCGATTGTTCGTAAACCGGCGCGCGTACACCTTGCAGTCGATGCGCCCGCATCCGGAAACGGGTCGGCACTACTACTTTCGGCCGAAAGAGAAAGGAACGGAACGCCCGCTATCGTTGAGCGAGGCGATCGTCCGTCGACATCTGCAGGGCGAAGTCACGGTGGGTTTGTACGCGATCAATCCGGCGAACCAGCGCTGCAAGTGGGTGGCGATCGATGCCGACTACAAGAACGCGATGGAAGACCTGTTGAAGCTGCAATATCACCTCACGCAGGACAAGGTGGAACCGGCATTGGAGATGAGCAAGCGCGGCGGCCATCTATGGATCTTCTTTGCCACACCGCTCCTGGCACGGGATTGCCGAATCTATGTGCACGACCTAGCCCGCCGCTTGGGTGTGCCCGTGAAAGGTTCGGGCCTGGCGGAAGGCATCGAGGTCTTCCCCAAGCACGATGCCATCGGCGAAGGAGAGTTCGGCAATGCGATCCGCGGCCCTCTGGGAATCCACCGTGGCGCAAACCGGAGATTCTGGTTTTACGGAGCGGACTACACGCTTGAAGCCCAAGTTGCATACCTGAATGCGCTGCGGAAAGTGACCGAGACCGAACTGCAAGCGTTTATTGCCGATAGAGAAGCACCGCAGGCGCCGAGTACCGGAACAACTGGACCTGTTGAGCGCCGATTCCGCACGCCTGCAGATGGACGCGGGGAGTTTCGAATTCTTGAGCACGTGACGTCAGTTCGCAGGGTTGGCAGAAACTACGTCGCTCGCTGTCCTTCTTGCGCGGAATCCGGACATGACCGCAGCGGTGACAACCTCGCGATCCTGATCGAGGACCCGCGCTATTACAAATGCTGGGCAGGGTGTACGAAAGAGATGATCCGTGCCGCCCTGGGCCAGCCGATCTGCGGACGCTGATCCGCATAGTCTGAGGAGTTCGCAGCTCATGAAATCGGGAAAATCGTCTGATGCGTTCGGGCTCCGCTTGCCGCGATACGTGGTACAGGCGCTGAGGCAGCGCGGCATTTTCGCGCAGTCCTCGGTCACGGTGGAGCACCAGCATCTGGCTCGACGCTATGTCGTGCGGGGTCTGGAGTCGGGTGGCGCGGTGGGCGATGTCGGTCACTACGTGACGTTTGCGCGCGAAGATGGGCAGCCGCTGGAATATCTCCACCCGGTGGAGTCGATCAGCGTCAACGGCTTGCATTCGGTGGTACTGGCACCGAGTATGGTGCGCATCGAAATGCTGCGCAAGGCTCGGACCTACGACTTGCTCATTACGCAGCATCGGCCGCAATCCGTGCCCAATGGCAAGAAACCGGCGCTTGAAAGCCAGACCCTGTTTCGGGGACTCCATGGCCGGCTGGAACTCGACCTTGTCGGGCTGGACAAGAGCCGTCCAGGGTCTGTGCTGCCGACTTTCTACACTCCAGCAGGAGAACCGCTTGGAATTCCAAAGCGGTTTCGCGCTGCGGTGCGGGCCGTAACTCAGGCGGTCAACTGCACCGGATGCTCGCATTGCCATTACTTGCGGTCAGTCAAAATGGAAACGGTCGAAGAAAATGCGGGCAAGCCAGCCGCAGTTACGGTCGTCGCCTTGGAAGATGCGGCATAAGGAGGAAGCAGTCGTCATGCGGAAAAGAATGAAAGACGGAGCCTTGGTGTTCTGTTTGTTCATGTTCCTGTTGATTGTCCTCGGCGGAGGATTGCGGCTGAATCCAGGAGGAGCACTCATGGCGGCGGCAACCGGAACGCCGCTATTGATCTATGTCTTTCACTGCTTGGTGATGCGACCGACTGGGTTCGCAAACCAGCACAACGACAATGAGGCTTGCTATGAAGGAGAACCGGGGCCTATCAGTCATCGCGGATAACTCGGACGGAGCGGCCCCTTCACACGACCTGGCTGAGGGGCAGAATGCATCCGCTTCAGCGATCCCGGCGATTCGGCGTCATCTGCCGGACGAGCGGCGGGCCATCACCCACCATTTTTCAATCGCAGGCCAGGAGGGCTACATCACGGTAGGCGTCTACGAAGATGGGTCCCCGGGCGAGATGTTCGTGCGAATGGCCAAAGAAGGCTCGACCGTTTCAGGACTCATGGACGCGTTCGCAACCGTTGTCTCGCTTGCCCTGCAGCATGGCGTGCCTCTCAGCGTTCTTTGCGGGAAACTCAGCCATATGCGTTTTGAGCCGAGTGGCTGGTCGGGAAATCCCAAGATCGGCTATGCAAAGTCCCTGATGGACTACATCGCGCGCTGGCTGGAACTGAAATTCCTGAACAGCGAGCAGGGCGAACTGTTTCCTCCTCTTCGTTCCTCCGAAGGTGGGGCATCGACCGTTGGTGAGGCCAACGCACCCGAGGCGCGGCCGGCCACCGGCGCAGCCTTGATCGGGTAGAAAGCAGATCGGGCGCAGGAATCGAAATCTGCGCAAGGTGCCATAACATCAGCTACCGCTGCTTCGGGTTCACTACGGCGCATGCGGAACGTTTTATTCAACAAATTCAGTTCGCCGGCCCTGCCTTCATTCCTCCACTTTCTTCCTTCACGTCACGGCGAAGCCCCTCCAAGCGAACACCACGAACACTAAGAGGAAAGACAGCCATGAAGATGTCTGCTGCACGCATTCGCTCCGTGTTCCGGCGCCACCACGGCGTTCAGGAACAAGCGTTCCGCTTTCCCCGAATCGTCTCTCCACGCACTGCTGGCGGAGCGCCGACATCGATTAGCGGAACTCAACCGCCTGCGCCTTCCGCGCATCTGGAGGCTCTCGACCAGCACTATCGCACCGCCATGAAGCGCGAATTGACGAAGCTCGGCTTGTAACTGATCCAAGCGTTTTCTCTCTTGCCAGAATCTCTACCCACTCAATCCATGCAATCCAGTAACAAGGAGTACAAACATGCAAAAGGTCTTGCTGATCGCATACCTTGGTCGCGACCCTGAGGTGAAGTACAGCCAGCAGGGCACGGCCGTCGCGCAGTTCTCCGTCGCGACCACTGAACGGTGGAAAGACAAGGAGAGCGGCGAGCTTAAAGAACACACGGAGTGGTTTGCCGTGAAAACCTTTGGACGGCGTGCGGAGATCGTCGCCGAGTATCTGCACAAGGGCAGCCGGGTTTACATCGAGGGGCGCAAGCGCACCGAGTCTTGGGACGACAAACAAACCGGTGGCAAGCACTTCCGCGACCTGATCTACGTCGACAAGCTTGAATTCCTCGATTCGCGAGGCAATGGAAACGGACATCGCGATTTGGCAGAGAACGCGGCGGATGAGCCCGCGATCGCCGATCAGGATATACCCTTTTGAGACGAATAGTTGCCGAGCAGTCAGCCCCTATCCGATTCGCTGGTCTGCGCAGAAGATACTGCAAAGTCGTCTTTCATTCCTTCGATTACCGCAGACACATCGTCTTTTAAATACACTATACCGGTGCCAACCATCTTCACCGTGCCGCGGAAAATGGCGGCATTCGGAACATCGATCTCGATTACGTACACGCCGTCTCCAGCGCTCGTGCTGTGGTGCCCTTTGTAGCCGTCCTTCCCGGCTTTGAAGAGCGAAGAACTCTTTTTATCACCCTGTAAATCGATGTCTACCGCGTTCTCCCGTATGTCCCATCTGGCGGAGAAGCTAGGGAACGAGGTATCCAGAGTCTCCAAGCGAAACAGTTGCAACAAACCGGAATCACCCGCAAGAGCTTTGCGTTCGTGGACGATCTTGTAGTCGGGATGAAGATAATCGACTACTACGTCTATGTCTTCAGCCACGTGAGGGCGGATCTCAATACGAGCGTACCTGTCTTTGTTCATGTGGTTCACGGAAAGTGTAAACAAATCTGCGAGAAAGAAACAGGCTCGCGACGGACCGCGGCTGACGTCTTTCTCCCCCCTCTACTCAGCAAGACCAAACCTGAAGCAACAAATCGGCTCCGCAAAGGAGGAAATGCCCGTGCCGAATGAAGGTTCCGCTTTACCTTCTGTTTCGGAGGCGGAAATCGCCAAGCTCTTCGCCGAGCTCGAAGTTCCGTTTCCGGCGCACCAGGTCCAGTGGCGCGTCACCAATACTTCCAGTGACAAGAAGCGCGGCCAGATCATGCCGTATGCCGATCCCCGCGCCTACACCGACCGCCTTAACGCGTTGTTCACGCCGCAAGGGTGGACCCGGAACTACCG
Source organism: Acidobacteriota bacterium (assembly GCA_023441255.1). Lineage (GTDB taxonomy): Bacteria > Acidobacteriota > Terriglobia > Terriglobales > Acidobacteriaceae > JAEZPW01. The sequence continues at coordinate 5,149 of JAEZPW010000272.1, read as the reverse complement.
GGTCGAAACCATGAACAACATCACTCGGATTAAGAAGGGCGAGACCATCGTCAGCGGCAAGGTCCTGGTCACCTGCACGGTCACCATCAACGGCCTCGGCGAGCACTCGGGAACCGGAGAAGAGTGGGCCGACGACGACAATGGCATGACTGCGGCCGACGCCCAAGCGTTCAAAAGGGCTTGCAGTTGCTTCGGTCTGGGCCGCTACTTCTACTACTTTCAAGCACCCTGGGTTGACCTCGACGAACATCGCCAACCAAAGCGACTGCCGTCTCTGCCTAACTGGGCTTTGCCGGAGAACTGGAGCAAAGGCATGCGCCCGCCGGGCAGTAATGGCAATGGGAATGGCAGCGTCTCCGGGAACGGGCACGGCAATGGTTCGAATGGCAAGAACGTTTCCGGCAACGGCAACGGTCACGGCGGAACGTCGGACCTGGATCTGGACGCAAGGATTGCGAAACTCGAAGCGGCAGTTGGCTCGGCCTTCTACCGCAACGTGCTGCGCCAGCATGGCCTCGCCAATCAGCCGCGACTCATCCGGAATGTCGCCGCGAAAGAGCGTGTGCTGAGCATCTTGGAATCGGCCACCCGTGGCTTCGGGAGGCTTCAGGCCGCGAGCAAACGCCTGCCGCCGGAGACGGTTACGTCGTTGCTCGCCAAACTGCAAGCGCCGAAGCCGAGCGAGATCACGGATATGAAGACACTGCAGGCGGTCGTCGTCGGCTTGGAAGAACTCGCCGGTCCCAATCACCACGCCCGTTAGCCGCATTCGCGAACAGTTCCCCCGCAATATCCCCCACTCAAGGAAAAGTTATGGCAACCACCTCGCAACCTAGCGCCGAAAATTCGTCGCTGTTCGAAATCGATCAGGAACTGGAGGCCGCTTTTGAGGCAGCCAGCCAGGAACAACAACAGACCGGAGAGATCGGCGAGGAAACCAGGCAGCGATGTCTCGCGTTATTCGCCGAATTAGGCAAAAAGGTCGATCGCATCGCCGCATATGTGCGGGCGACCGAATTCAAGGCCAGAGCGGCCAAGGAGGAGGCTACTCGGTTGTCCGCGCGGCAGAAAAGCGCCGAAAACCGCGTGCTTCAGGTCAAGAACATGTTGGCATACTATCTGCAAACGCGCGGCCTGAAGCGTTTGGAAGGCCAACTGAACACCGTGCGGTTACAAAAGAACAGCCAGCCTTCGCTGCGGCTCGATCCGCTGATACTGCCGCGCGAGTATCAGCAGGCCACCGTCACCATCGCGCAGCCCGACTGGGAAAGGGTGCTTGCTCTCATCCCAGTCACGGAACTACGGCAGAAGCTGGAAAGCGCTGTCGTCGGCGTCGACAAGGATCTGATTCGCCGAGAACTTCAGGCGGGAAAACAAATCTCCGGAGCGGAACTCTTCAAAGGCGAGCATATCCGTTTCGAGTAGTCTCTGTTCACCTTCTTCCACCCTTCTTTCGCGACGTAATCCCCCTTCGCATCAGTTTCAATCCCCGGAGCAACCTCCCATGATTGTCAAAGCCGTGGAGCACATCGCACCTTTACGCGGTGGATCGCAAGCCCAGATCATGCGCGTCAACAACGGTGCCTACTTCGCCGTGAAGTTTCAGGGAAACCCGCAACACACCCGCGTGCTGGCGAACGAATATCTCGCCTGCCGCTTGGCGCAACTAATCGGGTTGCGCGTTCCCGAACCTGCCATCGTCGACGTGGACGCAGCCACCATACGAGAGCACAACATCGCCTTCCAGCTGGCCGACCGCAGGGTGGCGGTGATCCCTGGGCTCCAATTCGGGTCTTCCCTGATCCGGGACGAGCAGACGTATGACTGGCTGCCACGATCACTCCTGGAAAGAGTCGCAAATCTGCGGGAGTTCCTTGGTGTGCTTGCCTTCGACAAATGGACGTGCAATGCCGATGGTCGGCAAGCAGTCTTTCATCGCGAACATCAGGAACGCGGATACACGGCCACCTTCATCGATTTCGGTTACGCCTTCAACGCCGGCGAGTGGACCTTCCCGGACTCGCCGCTGCGTGGCACCTACGCCATTAACGACGTCTACAAGAGCGCAAGATCGATGGAGGATTTCGAGCTCTGGCTGCAGCGCATCGCACGCATTTCCGCGCGGGACTTGGAACAGATTGCCGCCCAGGTGCCACCGGAATGGTACGGCGAAGCTACGGACATGGAGAGGCTGCTGGAGGAACTACTGCGGCGGCGCGAGATGGTACCCCAGCTTATCGGAGATTTCCGTATATCGAGTCGGAATCCATTTCCCGAGTGGCGCAACCAAGAAACGTCTTGTACCCAGTTCGGCGTGCCCGATATGTCACGGGCCAGTTACAACGCTGAGTAACCTACTGCCGTTCAATAGTCAGGCATCGCTCTGGTTCTCTAGCATTCGGATCGCGTCGCCGGTTATGCAAGCTTGCATACGTAAGGACATATCGTAATTGGCGCTTCTGACCATTCAACTTCTCAGCCTCTGCTACAAGTTGAAAGTCAACGGGAGCGATGTCGTGCGTATGCACCATCAGCAGATCCAACAGATCTGAGGCATCCTCCGCTCGTGCTCCGGCGATGCTGTAGGTAATCTCCTGGTCAATGTCGGGCACCAGTTGGGGGACCTCGGCGAAGGAAACGCTCCACAACCCAAATCTCAGGGTTTTGAGTCGATACCTCGTTAAAACGGTCTTGCCCTTGTTGCGGGCAACCAGCCTCAATGGTGGCTCAAGTGGTGCCCCTTCCGGCCATTGCACAAACAAATCTACATGTGGCTCCTCTGCTGAAAGCAGCCACTGCTGCTGCGCGGCAAGCCTTTCATCAAGTTGCGTGACCAGAAGTCTCTCTGCGCGCCAGACCCTGTAAGAAGCCCAAAAGAAAGCCACAAGCAGAGCGCACCAAAAAACCTTCTTCGATGCCGCCGGAAGATTGCTAAACGGCTGGACAGCGAGGTAAACCGCAATGAGACCGCCGGTCACCATGCCCTGCCATTTGGTGAAGATCGCTCTGAGATACGTCCACAACTCGTGCATGTAGTTGAGATTACGGAAACAAGGCCTTCAAGTCGAGTGTTCTGCCGGTACGGTTGACTGCGCAGGCTCGCAGAAACAACCAAATCCCAATCGGATGATCGGAGCGGCAGTCAGCTGGTCGTTGGATCACCGGCCGAGGCCGCTGCTCGACCTGCAGAAAACTGGAAGGACTATGCGCAATGCAGGACGCCTCAAACTTGGATATTACCCTCTGCCGATCGACGAAGCTCGAAAGATAGGTAAATTGCTAACCGCACCAGGGGCGTACTCAGCCATTGACCCTTGTGCGGGAGATGGGACAGCGCTCCTCGAAATCACCGGCAATTCGAACGCTTCGCTTGCCGCAATCGAACTCGACGCGGACCGGGCGGCATCATGCGCCGCCAAAGGGATTGCCACCGTCCACGGCAGTGCGTTCGAGTGCCGGGTGGCGGTCGAGTCGTGCTCGCTCCTTTACCTGAATCCACCTTACGACAGCGAACTGGGGCCGCACAGCAATCAGCGCATGGAATTGGTATTTCTGGAGCACTGCTATCGCTGGATCAAGACGGATGGCGTGCTCGCATTCGTGGTCCCGAGCACGGCACTGGCTCCCTGCGCTCGTTTGCTGGCCAGCCAGTTTGATCGAATCGCCGTTTGGCGGCTGGAGCATCCGGAATGCATTCGCTTCCATCAAGTCGTGATCTTCGGTCGGCGCAAGAAGGCGCATGCACGCGGCGAGCCGAAGGGCGCGGAACTGCTGATCCGCATCGGAACACGTCCCAACGAAATTGCTGTTCTCAACCGAGATAGCACAGAGCGTTATTCCATCCCTCCGTCGCAGCCCGTATCTATCCACTACGCGGGCTTGCCGCTCGATGCGATCGAAGATGCGCTGGAGAACTCGCTTGCGATGCAAAAGGCCCGTGGCATTTTGGTTCCGAAGCACCAGAAGATGAGTGGACGACCGGTGACACCCTTACACAAAGGGCATGTCGGATTGCTCGCCTGCAGCGGTATGCTCAACGGCTTTTTCGGAGAGGGCGACACGCGCCACATCGCCCACTGGCGTGCGTTGAAATATGTCGATGAGTTCAACGAAGAAGGAGAGCAGGAAGGGGAAACCATCATCCGCAAGCGGGAAAGGTTCAGTCACGAACTCACCCTGGCGTACGAGGACGGCCGTATCGTTGAACTCCGCGAGACGAAGGAGGCCAGAGGCAGCCATGAAGAACGCCCATGAACGCTTTGGCTGGCTTGCGTATCGCCGGCGATCAGAGAATACCGCCACCAACATCCGCGTCCACATGGATGCATTTGTGGGCGAGGAGCGCGGCAAGGCGCATCTGGTATCGGTGGTCGGAGGCGATGTTGAACTTGGGGCGCTTAGCGCAGCCTTCGCCAACGGCGACTCTTTTGCGGCCATCGATCCTTCCGGGATCGAGCGAATCGTCTCGCTCGGCGACAATCCGCTCTGCTTTCGCGGGTCGGTCACGGTTGCCGGACGCAAGCGCCCACTGCGACACCTGGTCGCTTGCTCGCAAGAGATCGCCGACACAACCGCGAACGGAAAGCTCATTCTGATTAGCGAGGATCCTGCGTTCATCTGGTCTTCGCTCGTGCGGCACTACGGACTGCCCGCCACGCCGGAGTGGGGACCGTGGATCATCGCACAATTGCGCCAGCAGAAGCGCCTCCACGAGTTGCCGAGCTTTGGCTACTCCGGCGTAGCCGTGAAGGCGACACGCAAGGAGTTACTGGCGCTGCTGCGCCGCGGACTACGCACCGACAAAGTGCAATTCCCGGAATCCAACGGCGCGGTCGAGTGGCCCGAGCAGGAATTGACCCGCAACAGACTCGAGCAAGCCTAGGTTGAAGCGACCAGGAGTTGCTGCCGGTTGAGTTTTCGGATTCGTTCACACCAGTACTGCAGGTCGGTCTCGATATTGTGCTGCAAGTCTTCCGACGTGACCGGAATCATCTCCGTCAGTACGCCACTATCACGCAAGCTTTCGAAGTTGTCATAGCCCTTTGCGACAAAGGCCTTGGGAGCAGCGCCGGGCTTGTTTAATGCGTATTGGCGAAGTCGATAACTCCCTCCGCGAACGGAAAGGTGTAGAAAGCTCTCAGGGCACAAC
>JAEZPW010000070.1 GCA_023441255.1 Acidobacteriota bacterium | reverse complement strand
CTGTGATGGCGTATTCAGGTTAGCTGCAAGCCAGTGCCAAATCACAACGAAACCGAAACCAGAAACCAGAACCCGCAACCGAACCAGAAACCGCAAACCGGAAACTCCCCCCAAACCCCCAAACGTTTTACACTAGTTATTCGGCCCTGAGCGCGGTTGTGGGGATCGCGCGGTGCTGTTCCGCTGCTGTTGGCGGCAACCCAGAACATCATTCAAGAGAGTGTGAGATGAGTTCGAACTCCTTTGGCAGCCGCTCCACGCTTCGCGTGGGAAACCGTGACTACGACTTTTTCCGGCTGGACGCCCTGGACAAGCAGGGCATTTCTACCCGCCATCTTGCTTTTTCGCTCCGCATCCTGCTGGAAAATCTGCTGCGTACCGAAGACGGTCGCGTGGTCAAGGCCGACGATATCCGCACGCTGGCCGCGTGGGATGGCAAAAAGGTGCCGACCGAGGAGATCGCGTTCACGCCCAGCCGCGTGCTGCTGCAGGATTTCACCGGGGTTCCGGCCGTGGTGGACCTGGCGGCCATGCGCGACGCCATGCGCGCGCTCGGCGGCGACCCGTCGCTCATCAATCCCCTGCAACCCGCTGAACTGGTGATCGACCACTCCGTGCAGGTGGACGAGTTCGGCACGTCGTGGGCCTTCAAGATCAATGCCGATCTCGAGTTCCAGCGCAACAAGGAACGTTACGCCTTCCTCCGCTGGGGACAGGGCGCGTTCAAAAACTTCGCGATCGTGCCGCCCGACACGGGAATCGTGCACCAGGTGAACCTGGAGTTCCTGGCGCGTGTGGTGTTCGTGCAGCAGGGCGTTGCCGGCAGCAACTCGCTCGCGTACCCGGACACGCTGGTCGGAACCGACTCACACACCACGATGATCAACGGCCTTGGCGTGTTGGGCTGGGGCGTTGGCGGCATCGAAGCCGAGGCCGCGATGCTTGGCCAGCCCGTCTCCATGCTGATCCCGCAGGTTGTGGGCGTGAAGCTCACGGGGGAACTGCGCGAGGGAGCCACCGCAACGGATCTCGTCTTGACCATCACCGAGATGCTGCGCAAGCACGGGGTGGTAGGCAAGTTCGTCGAGTATTACGGACCCGGGCTGGCGAACCTGCCGCTGGCAGACCGCGCCACGATCGGCAACATGTCGCCCGAGTACGGCGCGACCTGCGGCATTTTCCCCATCGACAAGGAAACACTCAATTACCTGCGCCTGACCGGTCGCAGCGCCGAGCAGGTCGCCCTGGTCGAAGCCTACTGCAAGGAACAGGGCATGTTCCATGACGCCAACACGCCGGAGGCCGTCTACTCGGCCAACCTGCACCTCGACCTCGCGACAGTAGAGCCGAGCATCGCCGGGCCGAAGCGTCCGCAGGATCGCGTGCCTCTGTCGCAGGCGAAGACGTCGTTTGAGAAAGCGCTGCCCACGCTGCTCAAGCCGGGGCAGAGTGCGGCACCTTCTTCTGGTGATGGAAAGGACGGGAAGGTACGTCATGGCAGCGTAGTGATTTCGGCCATCACGAGCTGCACGAATACCTCGAACCCCAGCGTGATGATCGGCGCCGGACTGCTGGCGAAGAAGGCTGTTGAGCGCGGCATCGAAGTGCCGTCTTACGTGAAGACCTCGCTTGCTCCCGGCTCAAAAGTCGTTAAGGATTACTTCGACAAAGCCGGGCTGAGCCCCTACTTGGACAAGCTGCGCTTCAACATCGTTGGTTACGGATGCACCACCTGCATCGGCAACTCGGGTCCATTGCCGCAGGAAGTTTCGGACGCGGTGAACGCCGAAGACCTGGTCGTGGTTTCGGTGCTGTCGGGCAATCGCAACTTTGAGGGCCGCATCAACTCCGAAGTTCGCGCCAATTACCTGATGTCTCCGCCGCTCGTGGTGGCATTCGCAATCGCCGGGCGCATTGACTTCGACCCCTACAACGAGCCGCTCACGACCGACCGCGACGGCAGACCGGTCTATCTTTCGGAACTCTGGCCCAGCAGCAAAGAGGTGCAAGAGGCCATGCGCGCCATCGACGCCGAGATGTTCCAGAACACGTATGCCAACGTCTATGCGGGCGACGAGAACTGGAAGGCGCTCAAGGTTCCGCAGGGCGACACCTTCGCGTGGGATCCGAAATCCACCTACGTGAAGCACCCGCCGTACTTCGAAAATATGCCTACCCAGCCGCTGGCAGTGCACGACATTGCTGGCGCGCGCGTGCTGCTCAAGCTTGGCGACAGCGTCACCACGGACCACATCTCGCCCGCCGGATCGATCAAGAAAGATTCACCGGCAGGGAAGTACCTGATCGAACACGGCGTCGAGCCAAAGGACTTCAACTCCTACGGTTCGCGTCGCGGCAACCACGAAGTAATGGTGCGCGGCACGTTCGCGAATGTCCGCCTGCGCAACAAGCTCGTACCCGGCGTCGAGGGCGGTTTCACGCGCCACCTGCCCGACGGCCAGCAGATGACTGTCTTTGAAGCCTCCGAAAAGTATGCGGCGGACAACGTTCCGCTGGTGATCCTGGCCGGTAAGGAATACGGCTCAGGCTCCTCGCGCGACTGGGCCGCAAAAGGTCCGAAGCTGCTTGGAGTGCGAGCAGTCATCGCCGAAAGCTTCGAACGTATTCACCGCTCGAACCTTGTGGGGATGGGAATCCTGCCCTTGACTTTTCAGGAAGCACAGAACGCCGATTCGCTCGGCCTCACTGGCGAAGAGGTATTCGAGATTGCCGGACTTGCTGGCGCAGTTGACAATTACGGTTCCACCCGGACGATCCGCGTGAAGGCGACCAAGC
>JAEZPW010000008.1 GCA_023441255.1 Acidobacteriota bacterium | reverse complement strand
GTCTTAGTACTCCCGGTCATGGCGATCACGAACATTACGGTGCGCGGCGCGCGCCAGCACAATCTGAAGAACATTGACGTCCAGATCCCCCGCAACACCCTGACCGTCATTACCGGCCTGAGCGGGTCCGGCAAGTCATCTCTAGCATTCGACACGATTTATGCCGAAGGCCAGCGGCGCTACGTTGAGACCCTGTCCGCTTATGCGCGTCAGTTCCTCGACCAGATGGAACGCCCAGACGTTGACGCCATCGACGGGCTCTCCCCTTCCATCTCCATCGAACAAAAGACTACCTCCCGCAGCCCCCGCTCGACTGTCGGGACAATCACCGAGATTTACGACTATTTACGCCTGCTCTACTCGAGCATCGGCGTGCCCCACTGCCCCAGCTGCGGACGGGCAATCTCCCGGCAAACTGCCGACCAGATCGTCGCACGCGTCATGGAGTTAAAACCTGAGGACCGCGTAATGGTCCTCGCCCCCATCGTTCGGGGACGCAAGGGCGAGTTCAAGAAGGAAATGGACAAGCTCGTCCAGCAGGGGTTCACCCGGGCGCGCATCGACCACGAACTCGTCAGCCTAGAAGACGACATCAAGCTGGACAAGCGGCGCAATCACACCATCGAGGTCGTGGTCGACCGCCTTCTCGTGAAGCCCGGAATCGAAAAGCGACTGGAGCAGTCGATCACGCTGGCGATGAAGCTGGCCGAAGGTTTGGTTCAAGTGGTAATTGTGGGCGGCGAAGAATACCTGTTTTCCTCGCGCATGGCCTGCCCGGACTGCGGCATCAACGTGCCGAAGCTCGAGCCACGCTCGTTCTCGTTCAACAGCGTTTATGGCGCCTGCCCCGAGTGCAACGGCCTCGGCAGCAAGTACGAGTTCGACCCGGCCAAGGTCATCGTGGACTGGTCCAAGCCGCTTTTCGACGGAGGACTCGGCCCCGGTTCCGGCTCGAGCTACCTGCAGCACATGCTCAAGATCGCCGCGGAATATTACAAGTTCGACCTGAAGACCCCGTTCGAGCAGTTTCCGCCCAAGATCCAGAACCTGATTCTCTACGGACCTGATCAGAAAGAGGCGCCCCGAACCGGCTTCCACGGCATACTCGCATTTCACAAGCAAAGCCTCGACGAGGCGACCAGCGAAACTTACCGCGACTGGATGATGGGCTACATGTCGGCCACAGACTGCCCGGCGTGCCACGGCAAGCGCCTGCGCCCGGAGTCGCTCGCTGTCAAGGTCAACGGCGTCAGTATCGCCGACTTTACCGCCCTACCCGTATCGCGCTCCATCGAAGCAGCGGCGAAGATCCAACTCACCGAGCGCGAACAGCAGATCGCCGGACGCATCCTGCACGAAATCAGCGAGCGGCTCGGCTTCCTGGACCACGTTGGACTCGGCTACATCTCGCTCGACCGCAGCGCGGCCACACTGAGCGGCGGCGAAGGACAGCGCATACGGCTGGCAACACAGATCGGTTCCAAGCTGCGCGGCGTGCTCTACGTTCTCGACGAACCGTCGATCGGGCTGCACCACCGCGACAACGGCCGCCTGCTGAAAGCGCTTGAAGAGCTTCGAAACCTCGGCAACACCGTGCTGGTCGTCGAGCACGACGAAGAGACCATTCGTCGCGCCGACTACGTCATCGACCTCGGCCCCGGTGCCGGACGCCACGGCGGCGAACTCGTCGCCAGCGGCACACCCGCCGCTATCACGAATGTCGAACGCTCGCTCACAGGCCAGTACATCTCCGGTCAGAAGCAGATTCCAGTCCGTCCCGAGCCTCGACACGCTAACGGCAACTCCATCGCGATCCTCGGCGCAACGCAGAACAACCTGAAGAACGTCGACGTGACATTTCCGCTCGGCGTCATGACCCTCGTGACAGGCGTGAGTGGCTCTGGCAAATCGACACTTGTCAACGACATCCTGTACCGCGCCTTGGCGCAGAAACTCTATCGCTCGCGCGAGCAGGCAGGCGCGCACAAAGCAATTCTCGGCATCGAAAACATCGACAAGATCGTCCGCATCGACCAGTCGCCGATCGGCCGCACGCCGCGCTCGAACCCCGCGACCTACACCGGCGTCTTCACCGCCATCCGGGACCTCTACGCCATGCTGCCCGAATCGCGCGAGCGTGGCTACAAACCTGGCCGCTTCTCGTTCAACGTCGCCGGCGGGCGCTGCGAAGCCTGCCAGGGCGAAGGCCAGCGTCGCATAGAGATGAACTTCCTGCCCGACGTCTATGTGCAATGCGAGGTCTGCGGCGGCAAACGCTACAACTCTGAGACGCTCGCCGTCCGCTACAAGGGCGCGAACATCTCTGACCTTCTCGAGACTCCCGTCTCCGACGCGCTCGCCATCCTCGAAAACATCCCTCAGATTCGCCAGAAGCTCCAGACGCTCGTTGATGTCGGCCTCGGCTATATTCACCTCGGCCAGTCGGCCGTGACGCTCAGCGGCGGCGAGGCGCAGCGTATCAAACTCGCCCGCGAACTCTCAAAACGGCAGACCGGCAAAACGCTCTACCTTCTCGACGAACCCACCACCGGCCTCCACTTCGACGACGTCCACAAGCTGCTCGAAGTGCTGCATCGCCTTACCGACCTCGGCAACTCGATCATCATCATCGAGCACAACCTCGACGTCATCCGCAACGCCGACTGGATCATCGATCTCGGCCCCGAAGGCGGAGAGGACGGCGGCCGCATCGTCGCCCAGGGCACGCCCGAACAGGTTTCGAAGGTGAAGAAGTCCTACACCGGACAGGCATTGGCCGAATATTACGCAGCGCGGCAGAAACGCGCGTAAGTGGACCTGGGACTGTCGATCGCCGGACCGTCCAATTCCCCGTTTTCGCTTTCTAGGAATCGGCCTATGAAGAACTGTCCTAAGAAACGTTTGTCATGCTGAGAGCCTGTGACTTTCTAGACGTATCAAGACGTTGTCATTCCGAGGAGCGAAGCGACGAGGAACCTCTACCACACCAACACTGTTCATGGCGTAGGGGTTCCTCGCTGCGCTCGGAATGACAAAACGCGTCGGAATGGGTGCAATAGCAACAAAAGTCATGAACTCTGAGCGCAGCGAAGCATCTTCGTCTGCGCCAGCACGCGCTGAATAAATCCGTGTTCCTCACCTTTGCTTCTCCTCCCGCTACATGCTACCCACTACCCGCGACCCACTTGCTACAATCACACCGCATGGCCTTCGACTCAGACCCGCCGGGACCCCGACCGGACATAACGCTACCCGAGTTACCTCCTGACCTGCGCCCGTCCATTGATCTGCGCCAGGAATGGCCGGGATGGTCTGGTTGGGATGTTCTCCTTATCGCTCTTGTCACTATTGCCACGATTTTCGTGCTCAGTGGCATTGCTCTTGCCATCGCGTCTGCGCTTCCTTCATTTCATGGGATTCCAATCACCGAACTCGCCCGCGATGCCCGCATCATTGTTCCGGTTCAGGTCGTGGCATATGCAATCGTGATCGGCCTTATGGCGCTCATCGTCCGACGCGGCACGAATCGCCGCTTCTGGCGCGACATCGAGTGGAATTTTCCACGAACTAACTGGCACTGGTTCTTGGTTGCTGGCGTCGTGCTGGCGATAGTTGTTCAACTGTCTTCGGCCGTACTGCCGATCCCCAAGCAGCTACCCATCGAGAACTTCTTCAAGACCACAACGAGCGCCTATCTCATGGCCATCTTCGGCATCTCGGCCGCGCCGCTCTTTGAAGAATTGTTTTTTCGAGGACTCCTTTATCCCAAGGCCGCAACCAGTGTCCCTGCTGTCTTTGTACTCGGACTAGTAGAACTTCTCGTTGTGCTGATTGCCTCCCCGAAATCAGGTTTCATCCTGTGGGTTATCCCGGTTGTGGTTGTCCTGGCCTTTTGCGGCTGGATGCTTTATCTCTGGCTGTCCGAGGGCGCCAGGGCTTTTCAGGCCAGCGACGACCGGCGGCGCCTCGGGACAATCATCGGCGTTACAGCGACCGCCTTCTGCTTCGCCTTGATTCACCAGGCACAGCTTGGGTATGCCTGGGGTCCCTTGCTCCTCTTGTTCTTTGTGGGACTTGTCTTAACTTTGGTTCGCGCACAGTTGCACACCGTTGGGGGCAGTTTCCTCATTCATGTCGCTTACAACACGACGCTTTTTGCGCTCCTCTGGATCTCCACCGATCGCTTCCAGCATATGGAAAAGGCGGCCATCGCGATCATCGATCGCTTGCGTTGATCTCTGGCGCGTATTGACGTTCGGCGACCGCACGACCTCTCTCGTACCGTCCCCATCACATAACCGTCACTGAAATACGAAATGACAGCTGTTGCGCAGATGAACGCGCGCGGCACTCTACCCCGCACAATTGATGGTGACTATGCTGGCTTCCAAATTGACCGAGAAAGAAGCGATCGATCTCCTGCGGAACGGCGATCCGGCCGGTTTCGAATTCCTCTACCACGCACATAAACGACGCGTTTACAACCTTTGTCTTCGTTTGGCAGGAAATCAGGCGGTCGCTGAAGAACTCATGCAGGAATCTTTCCTCCTGGTATTCAGGCGCATTAACACGTTCCGGGGCGACTCTGCTTTCACCACCTGGCTACACCGCGTCACAATGAACGTCGCGTTCATGTACATCAGGCAGCAGCGGTCTCGTCTTACTCCGCAGGTTTCCCTCGAAGAAACAGGCCCTGACGATTCTCTTTACGAGCGCGTCGGAGCCGACGACTCCGTCTTGTCTCAGTCCATCGACCGCATCACTCTGGAGAATGCCATCCGCGAACTGCCGCCCGGCTACCGCATCGTACTCGTCTTGCACGACATTGAAGGATACGAGCACCAGGAAATTGCCGACCTCCTGAACTGCTCCATCGGCAACACCAAATCGCAGCTGCACAAGGCGCGCCTTAAGCTCCGCGGACTCCTGAAGTCAGGACGTGCCCGCCGCAGTGCAGAAGAGCGTAAGCTAATCCCGATGCGCCGCCGCGTTCCCATGCCGAGGTCAGCCCCTCTGGCCGAGAAAGCAGCGTAATTAGCTTCGGCGCCAGTTTGCAGCTTGAGAAGGTCGCTGCTTCCTTCTGCAAACTGCCATGCCGTCCCGCGGTATCTGCAATAATGGTTTCATGAGATCCGCACGTGACCAGCTGCTTTCACTGCTTGCGACGAAATCGTTCAGACTCGGCCAGTTCAAGCTCTCTTCGGGCGGCACAAGTGACTACTACATCGACTGCCGCACGACAACTCTCGATGGCACTGGCGCGCGGTTAACTGGCGAGGTCTTCCTCCACGAAATCAGGACACAGGGGTGGCGAGCACAAGCTATCGGCGGACTCACCCTGGGCGCAGATCCCATCGCTGTGTCCACTGCCATCGCTAGCGCCGGAGATCTCAACGCGTTCGTTATAAGAAAGGCCGAAAAGCAGCACGGCACCGGACAGCGCATAGAGGGCTTTCGCGACCGAGACGCCAGGGTAGTCATAGTCGACGATGTCTGCACCACCGGCGGATCGACCATTCAGGCCATTCAGGCCGCCCGTGATGCTGGTTTCGAGATCCTAGGCGTCATGTGTCTCGTCGAGCGTACCGAGGCCGGCGGACGCGCCAACGTCGAGAATGCCGCTGCTCCGGCGAACTTCGTCAGCGTCTTCACCGACCAGGACGTTCGTCGTGAACATCTGAGACTTCAGGAACTCGAAAAGGAAAAGACTTCCGCGCCGCCGCTTTTTGCCGTTAGCGCCACGTGCGATTATTGCGACCGCCCGGCCGTAACGATGACCCCGCGCAAGCTCTGCGACGTGCACAAAACCTAGTTTCTGGTTTCTCATTCCTGGTTCTAGTCTTTGCTCCTGTACCCAGAGAGCCAGCACCGGACCGCATTTTCCCAGGGGAGCAAGCGAACGCGCGCAGTCGCCGGCAGCTTGTCTTTGGGACCTTGAAGCTCTGAGACGTTGAAACGCCTCCGTCCCCAAAGAGCATCTCACTTCCCCGGGAGGTCCTATGATAGGCAAACTTGGGCTCATCATGGTCGTAGTAAAAGACATGGACCGCAGCGTCGCATTCTACCGCGACGTGCTCGGCCTCAAGCTTCAGTTTCAGACGCCGGAGTGGTCGCAGTTCGATGCCGGCAACATTCACGTGGGCCTGCACGCAGAGAGCGCTCAGTTGAAGGCACACCCAACGGAATCCGCGCAGTTCGGTTTTTACGTCGATGATATCCAGAAGACCCTGTCCGAGTTGAAGCGCCGTGACGTTCACATCCTTATGCCGCCCAAGCAGGAGGAGTTCGGCATCCTTTCGATCCTGACCGACCCAGACGGTTACCACATTGAGATATGTCAGCTGGCGGCCACAGGACGTTCGGCCGCGTAACCTAAAAGCCCAGAGGGCGCGCCACACAGGAGAGGAAGCAGAAGGAGAACAAGAATGATACCAGGGGGACATCACCCGCCGCTCTGCACCATACCTTTTGCCTTCTGCCTTCTCCGCGACCTCTGCGCCCTATGAGGTTCAATGTTTCGTCTCGCCTCTGTTACTCTTGTCTTTCGCTCAAAACTTGAATCTGGAACGCGAAACTGATGCTGAAGACTCTCGAATGGACCGAACAGGGCGTGCGCTTCATCGACCAGACGAAGCTCCCCACCGAAGAAAGCTACGTCACCTGCGAAACTCATGAAGAAGTTGCGGATGCGATCAAGACGATGGTCGTACGGGGCGCGCCTGCCATCGGCGTGGCCGCCGCAATGGGTATCGCGCTCGGCGTGAAAAACTCAGACGCCGCTCACGTGTCCGAACTGCGCCGGCAATTCGAAGACATCTGCGAGACCATCACCTCGACGCGACCTACCGCCGTCAACCTCTTCTGGGCCGCCGACCGTATGCGTGCGCGCTTTAACGCCGTCTCCGACCAGCCCGTCGCGCAGATCAAGCAGGCGCTGGTGACGGAAGCGCAGCGTATGTACGTTGAAGACATCGCCGCGAATGAAGCCATGGGCAGGCACGGTGCAACCCTGATGCCCGCTGCTGGCGGCGTCCTCACGCACTGTAACGCCGGCGCCCTGGCGACCTGCGGATACGGCACCGCGCTCGGCGTCATTCGTGCCGCCGTCGAAGCTGGCAAGAAGATCAAGGTCTTTGCCGACGAAACACGCCCCTTCCTGCAAGGCTCGCGGCTTACCGCCTGGGAACTCGCCAAAGACGGTATCGACACCACCCTCATCTCCGACAACATGGCCGGTTGGATGATGCGCAATGGCAGGATTCAGGCCGTCGTCGTCGGTGCCGACCGCATCGCCGCCAACGGAGATACGGCCAACAAAATCGGCACCTACTCTGTTGCCGTGCTCGCCCACGAACACAACATTCCTTTCTACGTGGCAGCGCCGTTCTCCACCGTTGATCTCAGCACGCCGGATGGAACCAAGATTCCGATTGAGCAGCGCGCATCCACGGAGGTCACCCATTTGGCCGGTAAGCGTATCGCCCCTGAGGGCATAAAGGTCGAGAATCCCGCGTTCGATGTAACTCCCGCTAAGTACATCGCCGGGATCATCACCGAATGTGGCATCGCCACGGCGCCGTTTGAACAGTCCCTTAAACGGCTTGAAGGACTCGCAGCCAGCGTGTAAGTACCGAGATTCCAGCAATGCCGGGGGGGTCGCACCCTTCCCCAAGGAGGGTGCGAAACCGCGCTGTAAACGAGGTAAGCCCCCGCTTTTCACGATTCCCGTTCTGGGTGCGCCAAACTCTAAATTCCGGTGTACAACCTCAGTGCCGCGCTAAACCGTGATAGATTTCCGCTTCTGACGCGTCGTTTACCAACCAAGCACTTGGCCGCCAAAACGAACAGCCGGGGTGAAACATGATGCACATACACACCAGCGAATTCGAACGGGCTGCACAAGGTCTAGCGGACCTGCTTCAATCGCGGCGAATCACCGGCAGAAATGCCCGCACGCGTTTTCAGGAATTTATCCGCCACCCGAGCTTTCGCAAGCAATGGAATCGTGTGTGGTGTAGCTCCGCCGAACTCCTGGGCGGGCAACTCGACGTTTCAACAGTTCTGCGAATCCTGAAGCGTGTCCGGACCTCAACTTCCATTCCGGACGATTGGAACACCACAGCCGCATTCGCCTTGCCTGCTTTGGAGGCGCTCGTTGGTGCCGGTGCATTTGACGGCTTCAGCGGCTGGCTGTTCGCCACCTCGGAAGTTGACGAGGAGGAACGGAGCACCAGAGCTGCCGCCGCCTGATCTTTACTCATCCTTCCTTACAAGACTTTGAGCCGCCTGTTGCCCGGAATTTTCAAAGAAGCGTTGCGTGGTCTGGCGTCATTCGACGTTCGCGTGCGCTGAGAACTAATTCAGCGCACGCGGTATATTGGTCATTCGACAATGCCACTGCAACCGCACGGAACCATCAACTCGCCGGTCCTTTCCGTCCGTGACCTGCGAAAGGTGTACGGAACCACTCTCGCCGTTGACAGCATCTCCTTCGAGGTCAGCCGCAACGAGATCGTCGGCTTGCTCGGTCCGAACGGCGCGGGCAAAACCACCACGATCAACATGATCCTCGGGGTGCTTCAGCCGACCTCCGGGGCTATTCAGATAGAAAGCGTCGACTTGGCCGCGCATCGCTCTCGAGCCCTGGCGTGCACTAATTTCGCCGCGGTTTACGCGCAATTGCCCGGCAATCTCACGGTCGCCCAGAACCTGCGGATCTTCGGCATGATCTACGGTGTGAAGCGATTGTCCGAACGCATTGACGAAGTAATCCGTCAGTTCGACCTTGTCCGTTTCCGTGACACAAAGTGTGGCCTGTTGTCTTCAGGTGAGCAGACGCGGGTCTCGCTCGCGAAGGCTCTGCTCAATCGTCCGCAGCTCTTGCTGCTCGACGAACCCACCGCTTCCCTCGATCCCTCCACCGCGCGCGATATCCGCATGAAGATCCGCGACTGCGCAACGCATGGCACCGGAGGCGTCCTCTGGACCTCGCATAATATGTATGAGGTCGAAGAGGTCTGCGACCGAGTGCTTTTCCTGTCGCACGGAAAGATACTGCTCGAAGGCGACCCGAAACGGCTGCCGCGCGAGTATGGCAAAGACACCCTCGAAGAACTCTTCATCACCGTGGCGCGAGAGCCCCTAAGCCTCGAGGTCGAATGACATGCGCCTGACCCGCATCGCCGCCATCGTGTTGCGACAGTTCTACCTCATCCGCGGCAGTCTCTCTCGCGTTATGCCGCTCTTTGTGTGGGTCGGGGTCGACATGGTGCTTTGGGGCTTCATGAGCCGCTATCTCAACTCCGTCACCTCGTCTGACCTTAATTTCGTGCCCACACTTCTCGGCGCTGTACTCCTGTGGGATTTCTTCAGCCGCGTCATGCAGGGCGTCACCATGGCCTTCTTCGAAGACGTCTGGACCCGCAATTTCCTGAACATGTTCGCCACGCCGCTGCGCATTACCGAATACGTCGGCGGACTCGTGCTCTCGAGTATCGCGACCAGTTCCATAGGCCTTGTCTTCATGCTGGCCCTCGCTACTGCCGTCTTCGGGCTTTCGTTCTTCAGCTACGGCGTGCTACTGATACCGGCGCTGCTCGTCCTGTTCTTGTTCGGTATCGCCATGGGCATCGCCGCAACCGCAATGGTCATGCGTCTGGGTCCTTCTGCAGAATGGTTCGTATGGCCCATTCCGGCACTCATGGCTCCGTTTGCGTCCGTCTATTACCCGCTCTCGACCTTGCCGCGCTGGATGCAGTGGGTCGCACACCTCCTGCCGCCCTCATACGTTTTTGAGAACATCAGAAGTGTCGTCAACCATGGATCAGTGTCGTGGGCGGGCCTCGCCGTCGGAGCGACCCTCGCCATTGTCTACGTGCTGCTCGCCTCCTTCTTCTTCTCCGTGATGTATCGCAAGGGTGTGCGGACCGGGTTGATCGCGCGCTACACGGCCGAAGGCGTCAGCTGAACGGACATATTTCGTCGTAAAAAAAGACGGGCTGGATTTCTCCAGCCCTTCATGGCAAGCGTTGGACCCTAGTAAGTGAGCGAGTGAACGCTCAATACGCGCAACGGCTTCGAACTCGGCGGTGGCAGGTAAGGTATCAGCTTCATGTAATTTTCGGCGAGGCAGTGGTCGTAGTAGATGCCGTTACCGCCGCCGCCTTGGAAGTCCGCAGTCGGTCTTCCCAGATCGTCGAGTAGCGCGCCCGTCGACGGCAATCCGCCGGATGCCGGTGCCGCTTTCGTCTTGGCGATGAACACCGTGCCGTTGATCTGGCCATTGCCGCCGCCATTAGCAACGAACGAACCCTGGCCGATGATCAGAATAAGCCCATCCCAGGACCAGTTACCGCTGAACACGACGTTTCCAGTCACACAGAGGATGCCGTACCCATGCGTATTGCCTGACGCCGTTAGATTGCCGTCGACGTAGTTGATAACGGGATTGGTTGGGGAACCAGCGGCAATCGTGCTGTCGGTCTGGTTCCCCGTGTATACGTGGTCGGCAATGGACAGCACGCCGTCAGCAAGGGCCTGCACGCCCTCCGGCGTCGTCCCCGAATCGCCCAACGCGTTGTAAATATTCTCGATGTCCGGTGCAGCCTGCGCGCCTAAATAGTTCGCAGGCTTCTTGAGCGCATCGATGATCGATTGCACAGCGGTCGGATTCGTCGGATTGTTCGGGTCGGCGTACGCGCCGATCGCTGCCCGAGCGGGTTTTGCATCCTGGCCACAGCTATTAGAATCGTTACCATTGATCTTGAATTGCTGCGAACTAGGGCTCCCCCATATCGGAGACGGTCCGTCGAGCGTCAATGCACCCCCGAGATTTAAGCCAGGCAACGACGGGGCCGCTTCCATTTGAATCATTGCGCGGGTCCCCGAAGGCGTCTCGGCCAACGCGGTGATCGACACCACCGGGGTAAGGAAATCCGTCCTGCTCAGGACCGCCTTTGCGACTGCACCAGTACCTGTCCCGCCCTTGTCGGTGATCGTCACCGTCGGCGTTCTCCAATATTCAGTGCCGTGCGGACTGAGAGCGATGTCGGTGATTGAGCCCACCTGGCCCAAAACAGCAGTCGCCAGACCGCCTGAGCCGGAACCATCGGGCGTAAGTGTCACGGTGGGAGGAGCGGTGTACCCGCTGCCGCCGCTTAGGACATCAATGTGCGCAATCTGGCCGACATTCGGGGGCACGGGGCCAAGCGTGGTCGTGCCAGTCGGTGCCGTTCCACCCTCGGGTTGGG
Source organism: Acidobacteriota bacterium (assembly GCA_023441255.1). Classification (GTDB taxonomy): domain Bacteria; phylum Acidobacteriota; class Terriglobia; order Terriglobales; family Acidobacteriaceae; genus JAEZPW01. Next base: position 5,674 of record JAEZPW010000008.1, on the reverse strand, counting down.
GGAAACTGAGAGCAGGCGCACTCGTGTAGTTCTGCCCCGCTTGCTTGACAGCGAGACCAGTCACCTTGTAGCCAAGCGATGGCTGACTGAAATTCAGGGTGCAGTTGGTTAACTTGCTGAAATTGTATCCCAGTGCGCTCGTGATCCCGGACCCTGGATTGATGATCTTTGCATTGACCACCGGAGCATTGTTTCCCTGCCTCGCTCCGAACGTCAGCGTACCCACAAACCCGCCTGGACCTGTAATCGTTTGCGTTGTGTTTGCGTACGCTTTGCAACTGCTGGAGGAGACGCCCCATCCTGCGATGCAGTCCTTGCTGCTCGTCATGACGACATCAACCGCTGCGCCACTGCCCCCACCACCTGTCACCGCCACAGCCGGACCGCTGGCGTTGTAGTAGCATCCCGGACCGCTATTAACAAGCGACGCCGAGTCAATGCCAGGGCCCGAGATGATGGTCGCCTTTGCTGTTGCACCCGAACCACCCCCACCTGTAATCGTCACGATAGGCGGCTTCAGATAGCCCGACCCCGGATTCGCCACACTAATCGATCCAACCTTGTCTGTTACTGCCGTTTTAAGTGTAGGCACGCCAACCGCTTGAATGCCGCCCGGTGCGGGCGGACCAATTGTGATCACTGGGTCCGTGTAATTCGTCCCAGCATTTACAATTTCAATGTGGTCCAGCGCCCCGGTCGGCATGCAGAAGGTCGTGTATTCGTTGTAGTTCTGGACCTGGTTGTGGCCCTCCCAACAAACCTGTTTGCCGCTTGCCGGACTCGCCGTCGTGCCCACCTGCACCGGAGTCATGTTGTCGGCCTTCAGCATGATCCTGACCCACTTGTAATTGAGCGGCTGATCCTGCTTGTAGAGGCCGGTATACGAGCCGAGCGAGTTGTCATAGACCTTGTACCAGCCATTGCCGCCCGGAAGCATGCCAGCGCCGCTGCACGGCCCCGTTTGCGGGCCGCTAAGTCCCAGCACTTTCTGCGCATACTCGCCGTGACAGAGGTCCGTATCGGCAAACTTGTTGCTCGGATCCCACGGAGCAACCACTTCGCCCGCCTTGGGATTGATGAGATAGATGATGTTCTTCTGAGCAAGCGTCGGCATCCCGTCTGGAATCGGAATCCTGTCGGGATCTGCAAGGTCACGCAGTGGGTGGATTCGGTCCTTTGCTTCCTGCAACGCCGAGATTGCCGCATAAGTCGCAATCTGCTTATCGCGATAGTTACCAGCGATACCCATTTCCAGCCCTGACGAATACAACATGCCTGCCGCAATTGCGGAGAGCAGCAGCAGCGCCAGGATAGCCGCTAACAGCGCTATGCCACGTTCCTTCTTAACACCGTTCATTCGTTTCATGAGTCCCTCGCCTCAGTCGCAGCTCTGTCCCTGGCTCAGGTAGGACATCGTGCAGTTCGGAAGTTTGACCGTGGAAACGAAGGTCAGAATCGGTCTTTGGCCTGTCCTTTGGTCCGGAACTTGCGACTGCACCCGCAGATAGATCTTTATCGTGCCGATACTGGCCATGGCGTCGCCGTTGTTGAGATCGACAGGCAGCGGAACCGGAGTGCCGTCCTTCCGGAAGGCCGAAAAGATCGGCTCGGTCGCAAGATCGTTGATGACGTTCTGTACTTGGACATAGGGGGTGTACTTCTGGGTGAGCGGACTGCCCTGATACTTCGGCTCCTGGCTGCGCTTCAGGCACGCCGGGTTCGGACAGTCGTCGTCCAGGAAGTACTTGATCGTCGATACGTCTTTGGTCCCGTCTACTGCCCCTTCAAAGATGATCTCGCCGGCATCAACCTTGACTACCCCGTCCGCAGCTTCCTTCGCTTCCACGTCAGGTGAATTAAGTTGGCCGGGTGCGAAGTTCCGCCGGTTCGGATACCCTGCGTCGCGCAAGTCGCGCGTCATCTGGTCGACAAACTCGCGGGATTCCTGCATCAGGTCGGCCTTGACCTGCTCGGCAGACGACCGCTGTTGCGCTTGATGTATCTACCCGAAAATCGCACCCATGATGATCGACATCAACGCCAGAACGATCATCAGTTCGAGCATCGAAAACCCGGATTGCTCTCTCATCCTCGTCATAGGTCACTCGCCCACGTAGACGCGAAGGTTCACAGGAACGGAAAAAAGACGCCCGGTGCCGCTGCTCTTCTGGCGCACACCCACGGTCAGCAAGTCGGTCGAGTCCGTTATCTTCTGAACATTCCAGCGAACATCGAACGCTGTCTGTGCCTCGCCATTGCACATGACGTAATCCATGTGATAATTGGCAGGCGGAGTGCCCTCCGTAAAATCGATATTGCCCCGATAGAGTTGGGCACCGCCCTCTTGGGCCGTGATCGTGAAGGTCGTTCCCTTGCAGTCCCTGAGCTGAGTGTCGGTGTCACCCAGATAGGCTGCTCCAACGTCCTCGATAACAGCCTGCGCCAGCATGGTCGCCGTAGTGTCCGTCCTGCTCTTCCCGTTATCGGCAATGGCTGCGGCGATGACACCGAATAGTGCAAGCAGTCCAACTACAAGAACGACCGAGGCGATAAGCAACTCCACCAATGTGACACCGCTTTCCCGGCGCCGCTTATCTCGTTTTCGAATTCCCTTAATCATTGTGCGCACCCCGGTTTAGTCTCCCCACTTCGTTCCGTTCCAATACCAACTCTTCACCCGCCCCGCAGGCGAGATACCCAGTGCCGCCCACTTTGTGTGCCCGATTGGCGCGTTGTAGGAAAAATAGTAGACAAAGCCCACGTTGGGTTTACATACGCCGGTCGCCGCGTCGTACAGGCAGGGCAACCCTCGCGGGTTGAAGCTTGGATCTTCCGACCGCAGCGGGTCCGAAGTGAGGCCGTTCCACATTATGGTTGGATCCAGCAGCGGTGGTCCGCCTGAAGGCGAGTCAGTCTTTAGGAAGCGGTCCTCAAACCACTGCTGCTGGTCTTTTTCGTTCAGCGAAGTGCCGCCAGTCGCCACCTTCATAAAGGCCACCGGCCTGCTTTTCACGGTGGTGAAGTGCACCGACATGAACTGGTTGGTTCGAATGGCGTTCGATCGCGTAAGCTGCAGGAGTCCGCCTAATCCGCTCATCGATGAGCGCAAACGCGACGCCGCGATGATCTCCATCATCGAAGGCAGCGACAGGGCGGTTATGCACACCATGATCGCGCAAACAACGATCAACTCAACCAGTGAGAATCCCTTGTGCCGTGCGCGACGCCCGCCGTCAGAGCTCATACGCTCGCTTCCACTCCCGAAGTAGCGGCGCTCTGAGATGTAAGCTGTGAGTGGTTACTGGTCCCCGTTCAGAGTACCGCGGGTGAATCGTATCATCGCGTCAGAACGAACTCTATAAACTCAGCAGTAACGGAAGTAACGTAGGTACTAGCACTTAAAGCAACTCAGGGGCAATCTTTCGGCGCGCAACAACGCTATCTCAAAACAGTGCAGTACCTTGGCAGGTTACGTCGTCTCGGCGTGTGCAATTGCCATCCAGCCCTTTTCGCCACGCTGCCACACGGTCATCATCCTTACCGGCCCGTTCTGGCCCTTTGCACCTGTGAATTTCGCCGTGTACGTCACCACTATGTCCGACCCGTTCGGCGCAACCTTGAAGTCCCCGAGCGAAACATCTTCGACGGGCATCTGCCGCAGCCGTTCCAGCGTGGCGGTCCGGTCAAGAGGGCCGGACGGCGTCACCATCACCCAGCTCATCGCCATGTGTTTCTCAAGGTCGGAAAAGTCTTTAGACTTCACGTCAGCCCAGAACTGGCGTACCAGGTGCTCCCCGCCGGTCGCCCCTGACCACCCTTCGTGCTTCTTGCCGCCGTAGATCGTGCATGAAGTCGTGACCCCAATGAGAGCTAGAACGCACAGCCATGGATTGCAACCCGCAATAGCGCGCTTCATGTTGCGGATTGTAACCCTCGCGGCCATTCCACGCGACCACTCCCGCCAACTTACGTACGGTTTCGGACCGCGATGAGACATGCTGCAATTTCCCGCATCTCAATCGCCATTAAGTCATCAGAAATAAGTCCGCGGGGGGCATTATGCAGGCTACGGCAGTGAACCACTTAGCAAATGCGACAGCGGACCTCGCGTCCTTATACGAAGGTGTACGGCGCACCACGGAGGCACTGTGCGCACCGCTGTCACCTGAAGACCAGGTCATACAGTCTATGCCGGACGCCAGCCCCGCCAAGTGGCATCAGGGCCACACGACCTGGTTCTTCGAGACTTTCCTGCTCCTCCCGCATTGCCCCGGATATCGTTCACCCGATCCCCGCTACCGGTTCTTGTTCAACTCGTATTACAAGGGACTGGGTGGCCACCCGGTGCGAGCGCAACGCGGCCTGTGGTCGCGTCCGAACCTTGCCGAGATTCAGGCCTACCGCCACCACGTCGATGAGCACATGCGCCGTTGGCTCGAGTCCGATATCGGCTCCGAACTCTCCGCTCTCGTTGAACTCGGCTGCAACCACGAACAGCAACACCAGGAGCTGATCCTTACCGACATCAAGCACGCGCTCTGGACGAATCCACTACGACCTTCATATAGGGAATGCGGCACCGTCCTGCCTCAACAGTTCACCCCGCCGACTCTGAAGTGGCTCGACTACGACGGCGGACTGCACAGCATCGGCCATGTCGGCGACTCATTTGCCTTCGACAACGAATCGCCACGCCATCAAGTGTTTCTACGGCCATTCCGGCTGGCATCGCGCCTCGTAAACGTAGGCGAATACCTCGAGTTCATGCGTGATGGCGGCTATTCGCGCCCCGAGCTATGGCTCTCCGAAGGATGGGATACCGTCAACGCCCTTGCCTGGCGCGCACCTTTTTATTGGGAGCTTCTGCAGAACCAGACACCTGATGCAAACGACGGTGAATGGTTCATCTACACTCTCAATGGCCAGCGTCCTCTCGACCTTGCCGAACCCGTCTGTCACGTCAGCTACTTCGAGGCCGACGCCTACGCCCGCTGGGCCGGGGCGCGTCTTGCAACCGAGTTCGAGTGGGAGATCGCCGCTGCGTCCCTCAACGCCCAACGAGATGATCGTGGCCAGTCGCTCCCCGACCCGGCTTTGCCGCAACCGAATCTCCTGGATTCCAACCGACTGAATCCCGTCCCGGTTCACGACCAGTCCAACGCCCCGCAGCAGCTTTTCGGAGATGTGTGGGAGTGGACGGCCAGCCAGTACGTCGCCTATCCCGGCTTTCGTCCCGCTCCTGGCCTCGTAGGGGAATACAACGGCAAGTTCATGTGTAATCAGTTCGTTCTGCGCGGCGGTTCTTGCGCCACTCCCGCCAGCCATATTCGCGCCACGTACCGGAACTTCTTTCCGCCTGCGGCACGCTGGCAGTTCACGGGGATTCGCCTAGCCCATGATTAGTCACAGGATCCAACCTCTATCGGACATCGCAGAGGACGTGCTGGAAGGATTGACTCGCACGCCGAAAAGCCTCCCGCCCAAGCTCTTCTACGACCAGCCGGGCTCCGAACTGTTCGAGGAGATCACCCGTCTCCCCGAGTACTACCTGACTCGCACCGAACAACAAATCCTCGACGAGCACGCACACGACATGGTCACGCGCGCCGGGCGAGACCTCACTATCGTAGAACTCGGTGCAGGCACCGCGGCCAAAACCTGCACAATCCTGCGT
>JAEZPW010000172.1 GCA_023441255.1 Acidobacteriota bacterium | reverse complement strand
GGTCGAAGACCCGGCGCTACACCATTCGTGCCGGGCTTCACCACGGGCCCAAACCGCAGCGAATCCATGACGGCCACGGGGCGCGCGCCCATAGTGAAGATGTCGCGCAGGATGCCGCCCACGCCGGTGGTCGCGCCCTGAAACGGCTCGATGAAGGACGGGTGGTTGTGTGATTCGATCTTGAAGGCGCATGCCCAGCCATCGCCCACGTCGATGATGCCGGCGTTCTCGCCCGGCCCCTGCATCACCAGCTTGCTGCGCGTGGGCAGGCGCTTCAGATGCACTCGCGAGGACTTATACGAGCAGTGCTCGCTCCACATCACGCTGAATATGCCTAACTCGGTCAGCGTGGGCTCGCGACCCATCAGCTTGAGAATCTTGTCGTACTCTTCGGGCGTGATTCCGTGCTCGCGGATGAGCTCCGGCGTGATCTTCGTGTCAGGGGAAACGGACATTTCTTGCCTCTGGAGGTATTTTCGCACGGACGCGGCGGGAGCGAAGCGGCGAAAACCGCTTACCGCAGGAACGCTGTCGAGATGTAGGGGTTCCTCGCTCGCTCGGAATGACAAATCGTTGGAACGGGTGGAACAGCGGACAAAGTCACAGCCTCTGAGGGAGGGTGTTGCGGAGGATGGCTAGTAACGCAGGATGGGGAACAACGCAGGGTACGGAGTAACGGGGGATGGGAAACAGCGCAGGAAATGGGTAACGCAGTTACTGCTCAGTCGGCTACTTGCGCACGTTCGAATGCTAACCGTTGTTTGCAGCACTTCGCGTGAGCGGCCTTCCACGATTCGATAGCGCTGGGGCTGCGGCTGAAGGCTCGCTCGCCGCACAAGGTGCAGTGGACACGCCCGCACACCTTGTCATGAAGAAAGGTGTGGTCGTGGCTGGTGCCCGGAAGCTTTTTCGAACTTCTTTGCTGCACTGTTCTCACCCGTAGTCAAAATGCCGGGTGCCCCCAAAGTGAATGAAAGACACGCATGAAAAAAAACACGCATGCTGTGCTATGACAGCCTGCGATTAAGAATGCATTCGTCTTACGCGAAGTGTGAACCCTCACACAGCAGAACGCAACTTCCTTCTTTCAGGGATAGCACCACTTGCAAAGTACTGTCCCGATTGGGGAAACACCGCTGGCTCTACTTTCGGAAATGCTGGATTCCGAAACAATCTGTAACAAAAGGAAAACCCCTCGCCGCTGCGACGAGGGGTCCTGGGGGAGTATTCGGTCGTGTTCTGTTTACTGCTGAGGCGGGTTGCTGGGCTGTGAAGCCGCCGGTTGCTGGGGCTGCTGGGGCTGCTGCGGCTGTTCCGGAGCGGCGCTGGTGCTGGTTCCGGTGATGCCGCCCTGGGTAGCGGGAGAGGCAACGCCCGTGCTCTGCGCCGACAGCTGCTCAACGTCATTCTTCAGCAGGCTGATTTCGACGCGGCCACCGGTAGTGCGGCGAGCCTTCGTTCCGTCCGCCGTGGCCTGGCGCGGAGCATTGCCCATGCCAAGGACGTAAATGCGGTAGACCGGAATCTGATGGTTGAGCACGAGGTAGCGGACCACGGAGTCGGCCATCTTCTGGGAATTCTCGATGGCGGCCTGACCGCGGCCTGCCGAGAAGCCCTGAACCTCAATGATGTAGCCGCGCTGGTTCTTCAGCGGCTCGGCCATCTGGTCAAGCGCGTCCTTCGCCTTCTTGCTCAGGACGGCCTGTCCTGGACGGAAGCGAATCTCGGTATCGGTTACGGGCTTGTACTGGTCGATGTTGCCGACCACCTGCTCGACGCTGGTGAGGCGAGTGGTGGCCTGCTGCGCCGTCTGGTTAGCCATCTGGGCGCGGTTGCCGGCGTCAACGGCGTGCTGGTCGGCCTGGCTGGCCTTGGCGTCAGCCAGACGGATGCCTTCCTGTGCGCGCTGATCAACGTCCTTGATGAAGGAGGTGTTCTTGGCCGTCAGTTCATCGAGCTCGTTCACGCGATTGCGGACCGGGGCCATCTGGCGCTGAACGTACTTTTTGCGAGCAAATGGATTCAGCTTGCCCCAGAAACCTTCATGCGTATCGGGCTGGAGGGGCTGGCGTGCCGAGAGGTTCTGGTCGGTGGTCGAACCCTGCTGGGTCGAGGTGGCCTGCTGCGACGACGTGTTCGACTGTTGGGTCTGGTTCGACTGTTCGGTCTGGTTTGTCGTCTGGCTGGGGGGCGCGGGTGTCTGCGAACGCTGGGCGCTGGTCTGTGCCGCAGCGGGAACCGCGAGTGCAGCTGCCAGGGCCAACGCCATCCATGTCTGTTTCTTCATAATTCTCCAATTCCTCCGGGCACCGGCGCGCGTGGCGCGCAGGCAACAAAGTGTTCGGTCGAAATGACCTATCGTGATCAAGACTGGTGGCAACCGAACTGAGGTGGCCCGCTACTTACGCCGGACAGCCCGCTGGTTGCGCTCACGCTTTCACCTATAACAACTCGATTGCCAAACGCGCGGCACCTCCTAAGGGCTGTAACTTATTGATTACATTGAAACGTGGTTTTGGGCCTCCAGAGTGACTGCGTAGGAAAAGCCGGGTGCAGGTAATTTTTCGCCTGTGGGCTGCAGCCTCGGCGGACCGCCGCCGGTCAGGCCGCGTGCCTCCTATGCAGATACTCGGCTCTTGCCCGGCGGTACCTGCGTGACTCGCTCCTGAAAGCTGTTACGGCGGCCACGACAAAGCCCACGACGGCGACGGGTAAACCAACGTCGCGGTAGGCGCCGCCCATGCTCACGCTTCTCCCCGCAAGGTTGGCAAAGCCGAAGCCCACGATGCCAAAGAAGAGCGCCACCGCAAAACAGATCAGGGTAGCCATAACGGTAATGAGCAGAACTCGCACGGCGGTCATCGCGGCACTGGGTTTGCGTAGCACTACGTCATTCATCGGTTCAGCCACACTACTGATGGATGATGGATCGCGGCAAATGGATCATCTTGTTCGCCACGTTCCACGTCGCCGCTGCGAACCCACTGATTCCAAAACGGCACCGACGCCCGCTTAATCCCAAACACAGTGCAACGTCAGAAGAGCAGCAGCACTCAAACCGGGTAGTCGTGCAGTAAGAAACAAGGGACGAAACATGGCCATAGCGAAAAACGGGCCTGCGCGCAAATCTGTGGATCCAAACCCCGGCAAACGATCTGAAACAGACAACTTGGGGGCCGAGGAGCAACTCCGGACCGAGTTCGACGAATGGGCGAAAGACGGTCGCGCCGAGAAACTCGAGTCTGACCATCTCTACGTCACACAACAGACCATGCTGCTGATGGACCTGAGGCCGGGTGACCAGGTCCTGGACCTGAGCTGCGGCTCCGGATGGGCTACGCGTCTGCTGGCGGGCCGTGTCAGTGAAGGCGCAGCAACCGGTGTGGATATTTCGGCGGAGATGGTGGAGCTGGCGAGACAGGATTCGCGCGGGATAAAGAATATCGAATTCCTTCAGGCGCCCGCAGACGCGATCCCACTGCAGTCGGGTCGTTTCAACAAGATTCTTTCGGTGGAAGCCTTTTATTACTATCCCGACCAGGACCGCGCGCTTGACGAGATGTATAGACTACTAGCCCCTGGCGGACGGCTTTTCATCCTGATCAATATCTACCGCGACAATCCCTCATGCGAGTACTGGACCGAGCATCTGCCCGTGGACGCGCATTTCCGCTCGGCCGCTGAATATCTGGAGTTGTTGAAGGCGCATGGGTTTGCCGAGGTGTCGTCGAGGCAGATTCCTAATCGCTGGCAGCCCGCCGGTGGCTACGTGGGAGCGGTCACGCGCGTCATTCAGTTGTTGAAGTCGCCTCCGCAGACGTGGATTTCAAGGCTTTCGACCCGGTTTCGGCGTGCCAAGGAACTGCACGAGGCACGACAGGCAGGCGCGCTTTTGTTGATGGGCACAAAGCCGACAGTGGTGTAGCGCCGGTCCTCGACCCGGCGGGTGGGTCAGACACTCGCATCGTGAACGGAAGGCGTGCTGCCCCTTCGGGGCTCGCGCCGTCCCTGCCTACGCGGCGCGGTTACTGGCATTGGTCACGGGAGTGACCAGGGGCGCTACGTTGTCGCGGTCGCGCCATGCGCTTCGGCGCCTTCCCACGATTCTGCGCAGGAGTTTTTTCACGCCCGCCGCTGCCAATCTGGAGATCACATCCAGGAACGGGAGCATGTCGTCCCACGCGAACAGCGCTACCTCCTGAATGCCGCCAAACGATTGCAACCACTGGGATAGGGTGAGCTGGCCCTTACGCCGATATGCGAGGCAGGACTTGAAATCGGTGGCCTCAACCATCCATTTTCGGCCCTCGCTTACGTGAGATTCGGGTACAGGCTGTCCGGTGAGGTCGAGGTAAAGCGCACGCGCAACATCGAGACCGTTTTCGGCCGCGAACAGGCGGAAGGTGCAGCCGATTCGGGGATTGATGTCGAGCACCTTGAACTGGCCGTCGCGGGCGTCGTAACGATAGCCGATGTCAAGGATGCCGCGATATCCGATTGCCTTCATCAGCCGCCGCGTGGTCTGGTCGACCGTGTCGTTCTTCAGACAAATGCCAAGAGACGTGCAGCCATAGGACACCGGATGCTGGCGGATCTTCTTGCCGGTGACGCCGAACAGGCAATCGGAGTTCTCGTTGAAATAACCGTTGAACATCCAGATGGTGTCGTCGCCGCCGGGAATGTATTGCTGCAGCATGAAATTGGGTTCGAAGGGATCTTCGAATTTGTCGTAGCAGTCGAGCAGTTCCTGCGTGTCATGCACGACTACCATTTTCATGCCGTTGCGACGCATGGAACGGGCGCCGTCGATGGACTTCAGCATCAAGGGGAACTGCACTTCGCGGGCGAATTGTACGACGTCTTCACGACACTGCGGGAACAGAGTCTCCGGCGTGGGGATGCCGTGGGCCTTGGCGAAGAAGTACATCTCCTTCTTGTCGGACAGGGTGCGCGGGACCGCGATGGGCTGCTTCGGGAAGTCGAACCACTGGCGCAGCGTCGCCTGGTTCTCCACGACGAAGATGGAGGTTTCGTCTGAGGTGGGCAGCAGAATAGCGCGGCGGCCGAGATCCCGGCTCACCCGCTCCAGGGTTTCGAGTGCACCGCGAGAAGAGTAGGGGAAGTCCCACCGCCAGATGCGCCTGAGGTAGCGCGAATACTGGGCCGGTTCGGACTCGCGGGAATGGACGGCGTGAACGGGAATGCCCAGCCGGCCGAGGCTACGACTGATGCACAAGGGCCCATGCGTGGCAAGGCTTACCACGACGACGGGCGTGGAGGTGTCGGCCACTCGCAACTTTCGGGCCGAGGGTATCTGGGTGACTGCTGCGTTGGCCATTGTCCGGATCCCTTATGCCGCTTGTCTTGCTGCGTCTTCTTCGTCGCGCGTTCCCACGGCGACGACTTCGTCGCCCTGAAGCGCGTAGGAGCCATCCAGGTCGTCGATATGGCCCAGGATGAAATCCAGGTCGTACGACTGGTGACTGCGCCGCAAATACGCCGCGCTGTTGCCCGAGACGCAAGCCGAGGGCGATGCTCCACTCCACTGGCGGATGACTTCAAGCGTGAACGCATTTTCAGAGGAGTAGCCGCAGTCGATCAGGGCTTCGGCCACCCAGGCGCAACACATCTGGTCTTCTTCACGGAACTCGTTGCGGCTGCCGGCTCCGATGACCGCAATCCGCTCATAGCGATAGGCAATCTCGCGCGCAACCGCAGTGAAATTGCGGAACGATGCCAGGTGCACGGCCGAGGCGCAGCGGGCCGCGCTGCACATCAATTTCGTGCCTGAGGACGACAGCAACACCATGGGGCGGTGCTGGTCGTTTCGTAGAGAAAGTTGCGCCGGGCTGTTGTTCATGTGGAAGCCCGCGGGCATGTCGCCCGCCAACTCTCCGGACAACAGCGGGTGGGAGAGGCGGTTGGCAGCCGCCCGGGCGGCGTCCAGTGTGTCGGCGACAAAACAGCGGCGGCCCAGTGCCACGGCCGTGATAGCCATGGTGGTGGCGCGGATTACATCGATGGCCACAATGGCATACCCGGTCTGATAACGGGCGACACTGGACGGGAAACAATCGATGACGACTGTCGGTTTCATCTTGTCCTAGGCCTCGACCGGGGCCGTGATGACGCGTGGCCGCAGGTTTTCTTTTTCGAAAGCGTCAGAATGCAGGCCGCGCCGGTAGATTTCGACCCGCAGAAGCTCTTCCAGTCGCACATTGCAGAGGTGCACACAAGAGCCGAAATGGTTCAGGAGCGCGAACTGGCTCGGCTTGTTCGGTGCCTCGAACATCACGACGTCATGCCCGAAGGCATGCGCGAAGCGGTCGGCGTAGGCGGCGTTGAAGTTGCCCTCGGTGTCGAAGAGGCCTACGCCCTTCGCACTCTCGCGAGCTTCGACCACGAGCTGGCGGGCGCCTGCATCGAGCCAGCGCTTGCCCTGGTCAATGAGCGCGGCGACCTCGTCATCATCGAAAGCGCCGGTGTGTTTCTTGCCGAGTTCGAACTGGACGTCCAGGCTCCGTTCGCCGGCCATCTTGATGACTTCGGCCGGAGGCAGCGGCATGTCGGTAAAGCCCTCGCCGGCCTCGATGCGGGTAACGCCAATGTCGGCGACCAGGTCGAGGTAGTAGGGCAACTGGCCCTGCTGCACCGCGACTTCGAACGGTCCGCCCCCCGTGACGGTCGGGACATTGTACCGGCGGGCCGCAGCCACTTTCCGGCGGGTCACGGCTTCGTTGGCAATCTGCCAGCAGGCCATCGATATCTTCATGATGGACATCAAGTGGCTGCTTTGCTCGAGATGGCCCTCGAAGGTGTAGGGATCGTAGCCAGGATCGAACGGACTCGTGGCCGGTGAAATGTCAGGAACGCCGATGCTCTTCAGGTACTCCGAAGTGTGTACCCGGCCAAGTGGCGTGGCAGACGTGGCCTTGCTGGAATACTCACCCATGGCGCTTCTCCCCCGGGTATTCCGGCAGCAACTTCACTACCCAAACCAGAGTTGCGCTATCTGATGCAAGTACTTGTGCCGGGGTAGCTGCACGATTTGTGAAAAACACCGGGAGTGCAAAGGATTGCAGCTTACTCCCGTGTTTTTTCCCTGTTGGGAGGCCGATAGCCGGGGGTGAAGAGGCAGCCCATGACGGCTGATTACCTTATGATCAGCGGACCGCCACGTCCCACTCACTGGCTCCGCGCTCCATGACGGCTGGCACGTCCTCTGGCAACAGCCAGCGTTCACGGACGAGTTCGTCGGCGGCCTTTCGGTAGCGCCCGAGGTAGTCGTCGCGGCCGTTATATCGTTCAGCAACAGAGGGGCGCGGATCGCCCGCTTTCTCCCGATCCGCCGCTGTCCTGGCAAAGGGCAGGTAGGAGCCGATGAAGCTGACGCGCTGGTCGGTGGCACCTATGCTGGGGTCTCGCAGATTCCATCCCGTATAGGTTGCAAGCGGCACGCGCATTTCGGGAATGTGCACACCGGCACGGTCGTTGCCGTCGGCGTCCACCTGCGGAACAAGGACGGGGAATGCTTTCCCGACTGCCGGCAGCTGTTGGGTGATGATGCCGTTCTTCCACTCCGGTCCGAAGTCGAGCCGCCAGGCTTCGTTCAGATTGGCGGGCGCCGTTACGAACCGTCCTGCGCATTGTGGCTGTTGTGAGGACGGTGCTGTGCCCGGTGCCGCTGCGGAGCGCGACGAAACATCGGGACGGGGCACAGC
>JAEZPW010000364.1 GCA_023441255.1 Acidobacteriota bacterium | reverse complement strand
GGTCCACTACACGGCATGCCGGGTCGGAGACCCGGCACCACACAAGATCAAATTCTGCTGTTGGCCCAGAGCCGACAGCCCAAAGCTAAGAGCGAATTAAATGGCAGATCAGGTTCAGTACTACGGCACCGGGCGGCGCAAGTCGAGCGTAGCGCGCATCTTCCTGCGTCCGGGCACCGGCGAATTTAAGGTCAACGGCAAGGCGTTCGACGAGTATTTCGTGACGGACGCGCAGCGGATCGAGGCCAAACAGCCTCTGGTCACTTCCGAGACGTCGAACACGTTCAACATTATCGCGAACGTGAGCGGCGGCGGCGTGAACGGTCAGGCCGGCGCGGTGAAGATGGGCATTGCCCGCGCGCTGCTGGAGTTCAACCCGGAACTGCGCGGCAAGTTGAAGGCCGAGGGCTATCTGAGCCGCGATGCGCGCCAGAAAGAGCGCAAGAAGTACGGCCAGAAGGGCGCCCGCAAGCGCTTCCAGTTCTCGAAGCGTTAAGGTTTGGCTTGTGTAGCGACGGGTCTCTGACCCGTCGCGCTGTTTGGTCGGGAGATGACCGGCCGGGTAAAACACCCGGCGCTACACAAGAGTCGCTGTAACGATTTTGGTCGTCATGCTTCACCGGTCCCGAGGAGCATGGCGGCTAGTACGTTGAACCGGGACCTAATTCTTCCCGCACCGCTGACAACCACACGGCGGAACGGCGGGCACGGGAATGTAATCCCGAGCGGCGAAAGCGGAGGTTAACCAGCCTCAGCCTGGCACGCGGAGGATGCAATCCAACTAGGAGGTTGCGTGGCGAACATCACGATGAAGGAATTGCTCGAAGCCGGTGTTCACTTCGGGCATCAGACGAAACGCTGGAACCCGAAGATGAAGGAATACATCTTCGGCGAACGTAACGGGATTTACATCATCGACCTGCAGAAGACGCTGAAGATGTTTAAGGAAGCGTCCAAGTTCGTGCAGGACATGACTGCCGATGGCAAGACGGTAATGTTCGTCGGCACCAAGCGGCAGGCGCAGGACGCGATTGCCGAGGAAGCGCAGCGCTGCGGCATGAGCTACGTGAACGCGCGCTGGCTGGGCGGCTTGCTCACCAACTGGGTCACGGTCCAGAAGTCGGTGAAGCGCCTTAAAGAGATCGAAGAAATGGCCACCGACGGCCGTTACGAACTGCTGCCCAAGAAAGAAGTTATCAAGCTCGAACGCGAGCGCAAGCACCTGCAGACCAATCTGGCCGGCATCAAGAACCTGAGCCGTCTGCCTGATGCGCTCTTCGTCATCGACTCGAACAAGGAACAGATCGCGGTGCGCGAAGCCCGGAAGCTGGGCATCCCCGTGGTCGCCGTTGTCGATACGAACTGCGATCCGAGCGAAGTCGATTACGTGATTCCGGGCAATGACGACGCTCTGCGCGCCATCCGCCTGTTCGCCTCCAAGATCGCCGACAGCGTGATCGAAGGCTCCGCCGCCGCCACCGACAAGCAGCTTGCCGAAGTCGGCGCCGCGCAGGAAGCCACCACGCCGGAAGCGATGGCCGCCGCCACGGGTGCGGGCATTTCGGCTTCAGGTGAAGAGGGCGAAGACGTCAGCATGGAAGATGTCCTTGGCGCCGGAACGCGCAAGGCACCGGCCCCTGCGGCCGAGCCCGACGAAGAAGAAGCGTCAGCGCACTCGCAGTTCTAGCTAGGTGGCCCATTCAAGATTCTTTTGCTTGAGTGGGGCACACAAAATGTCGTCCAGATTTTCTCGGCTGATTGAGTTCGAATCGCCCGCGCGCTAGTCAACCGGCGCGGGCGTTTGTGTGTAAAAGAAGAAGGCGCTGTTGGCTTTTAGCTTTTGGCTCTGATTCTCCCGCACCCAACTAACCTGTGGGATGACTGAATCCAGATTTGGACGCCAAGAACCAAAAGCCAAGAGCCAACAGCCAATAGCGGTTTTGGATTTTTCATCGAAAGGTTTTCGCAAAAATGGCAGAAGCAACTATTTCCGCAGCAACAGTAAAAGAGCTCCGCGACAAGACCGGCGCTCCCATGATGGATTGCAAGAAGGCCCTCACCGAGAGCAACGGTGACGTAGAAAAAGCAGTCGACTGGCTCCGCAAGCGCGGCGTCGCCGTCGCGGCGAAGAAGTCGTCCCGCACCACCAAGGAAGGCGTGGTCGAGAGCTACATTCACGCCGGCGGCAAGATCGGCGTGATGGTCGAGGTGAACTGCGAGAGCGACTTCGTCGCCCGCACAGAGGACTTCAAAGAGCTGGTCCACGACATCGCGATGCACATCGCCGCCGTCGACCCGAAGTTCATCCGCAAAGAAGACGTGACGCCCGAAGCGTTCGAGCGCGAGAAGGACATCTATCGCGCCCAGGCCGCCGCGACCGGCAAGCCGGCCAACGTGGTCGAGAAGATCGTCGAAGGCAAGATGGGCAAGTTCTACGAGGAAGTCTGCCTGTACGAGCAGCCCTTCATCAAGGAGAACTCGGTCACCATCTCGCAGCTCATCGCGCAGAAGATCGGCAAACTCGGCGAGAACATCTCGGTCCGCCGCTTCGCCCGCTTCAAGGTTGGCGACCCGGCCATGACCGTCGCCGTCACCACGCAGTCGCAGGCAGCCGAAGCCGGTGCCGACGGCCAGTGAGCGCTTGAGCGAATTGCCGTCAGGCAATTGAAGGAAATCGCAGAACTCAGATCGGGCAATCGCAGATCTGAGTGAAGCAGATTGCTTGTGTAGGGCCGGGTCTCTGACCCGGCCTTATGCGTTCTAGGGCACAGAACGTCAAGACTACTTCAGTCATCGCTCAGGATTGAAAATGACACGTCAGCGTGAGTTCGTGCGAAGCATAGCCTCGTAGCCCGTCAGCGCGGGAATGTACTTCGATGACAGCTGCACGTCGTTGTGCCCGGCCGCGTCCACCCAGAGAAACTGCTTCGGTTCGTTCGCCAGAGCATATATCCGTTCGCCGTGCCACCAAGGCACCACCTGGTCTCGTCGTCCGTGCATCACCAGCACGGGGCAGTGGACGCGCCGAATTTTCGCGGCGTTGTCGAACCTGTCCCAGGGCAGCAAGCGGACGCGCGTCAGCACGCGGAACGCCGACAGGAACGGCGACTCGACAATGAGTCCGGCGACTTTCTTCGTCGAGGCCAGCTGAATGGCGGCAGCGCACCCCAGAGAGCGCCCGAACGAAATCACGCGGTCCGGCGGGACGTTCAGCGTCTCCGTCAGGTATCGATACGCGGCATCAACGTCTTCGTAGACGGACTTCTCCGAAGATCTCCCTGTGCTCACACCATAGCCGCGGTAGTCGTAGGCGAAGACGGCGAAACCGGCGTTGCGGAACTCCGCCAGCATGGGCAGGTCGTCCCCAATGTCTTCGGCGTTGCCGTGGCTGAACAGCAGCGTGTATCGCGCCGACGGATTCGGCAGATACACGGCGGCGATCTGCGCATTACCGGAGGGCAACATCACCGTGTGCAGACCCGGAATGCGGTAAACCCCAAGTTCCGCCAGTTGATAGCTCGACGGGTGCGGCTGAAAAATGACGCGGTCGGAGAGCAGCGCCAGCACCATCAAGCCCACGTACGCCACCACCAGCGTCAGAAGAACAACCCGCAAGATGCGCCTCACTTTCACCTCTCGACTTCACTTGTTGCTCAAGGGAGTGGTCATTTTAGTTGAGCGCCGTACGCGTAACCAGTGATATAGCTAAAGGCATGTCGAGGCGGCCCTGCTTCCTTCTTCTGGTTCTGCTTGCTGCAACCTGCGCCTGCGCACAATCGCATCGCACCATCGCGCTTACGTTCGACGACCTGCCGAAGGCCACCGCGCCGGGACAGGACAGCAACAACATCACCGCCATCCGCCGCACGAACGACCAGTTGCTCGCCGTGCTGAGGTCGCACCATGCTCCGGCGATCGGGTTCGTCAACGAGAGCAAGTTGTTCGTCGCCGGACAGACGGACGCGCGCATTGCCATTCTGCAGGCGTGGCTGGATGCCGGCATGCAACTTGGGAATCACACGTTCTCGCACAAGGACCTGAATGCCGTGTCGCTGGAGGAGTATGAGGACGACGTGATTCACGGCGAAGTGGTTTGGCACAGGTTGATGGAGCAGTCGTCGAACGGAGGCGTAAGCGCTAAAAGCGGTCAAACGCTCTATTTCCGCCACCCATTCACGCATACCGGCGAGACGAGAGAGAAGAAAAACGCATTCGAGGCATTCCTGAAATCCCGCGGATACGTGGTCGCGCCGTTCACGGTGGAGCACTTCGACTACGGCTTCAACGCCATCTACGCAAAGGCGCTTGCGCGCGGCGACAAAGGGCAGGCTGCACGGATTCGGGCGGCCTACCTCGACCACCTCGACACCATGCTCCGGTTTTTCGAACAGAAGTCTCGCGAATTGTTCGGCCGTGAGATCCCGCAGGCCTTGCTTATTCACGACAATGACATCAACGCGGCGTCGCTGGATGCGATGCTGACGCGCATGGAGAAGCGCGGTTACAGCTTCGTGACACTGGGCGAGGCGATGTGCGACCCCGCCTACGCAACCAAGGACTACTATGTCGGACGCATCGGGCCGTCGTGGCTGCATCGCTGGTCGGTGGCGCTGGGCAAGCCGATGAACTTCCAGGCCGAACCCGATCCGCCAAAGTGGGTAATGGACCTTTACAACGCGAAATAGAACGTCCGGCTGGCGACACTGGCAATGGGGACCAGAGCGCAGTTGGGCTGACGCGCGAACTGCCGACTCTAGCGAACCTCGGTTGAATGGGCCACCCTGCAAGAGGAGACTTGGAAACACCTTCGGAATTGACAAAGGACGAATGGTCGCGGCTCTTCGGGTTGATGGACGCCTACTCACGGAAGCGGTTGAACTGCCTCGCAACGGAGTTCTTCTTGAGCCGGGAAAAGGCCGAGTACTTCATCTGTTTTCGACCACTAAGGGTGAGAAAGAGCGACTCCCCTAATCGCTTTGCATGTGAGTATGTGACCGTTGCCATAGAAGAGGCAAGAAAGATGGCTCACGATAATGTGCTTACGGTCGGTTTTATCGAGGAACTAGATAGAAGCTTTCGGCTCTGGGACAGCGAGCCTGATGCGTCTGCCGTTTCTGTTGCCGCACAAGGTAAGCGGATCGTCTCTGTAAGCGAGCTGGGAGGAGGAATTCCTCCTGGCCTTGAACCGAAGCGCTGCCATGATTATTGAACATGGCTCGGCGGAATCCATCGTCCCTGCGTCTGAGGGCGGTGCGCCGGTGCACCCACATCGCCAACACCAGGCAGATATGGGGCACCCACACCCGATTCACTCCGAACTTTGAAACCTCCGAAACCTGCTTTCCTACGTCTCTATCCCCACATGGCACACTCGTCCTACGATGTAATCCTGGTAGTTCCTGCCTGAGTCGACTGTGATCACGTCCACCGGATACGCCTGATTCTGTGGCCGTAGGATAAGGTTCTGCCCGGCGCGCTCCACGTACTTCACCGTCGCCTCGCCCTCTTTCTTCACCACGTACATGTTCTGTTCGCCCTTGTGATACGAACGCAGCGAGTTGTAGTGACGGTCGATCAGCACAAGCGCCCCCGGCATCAGGCGCGGGTACATGCTCATGCCGTCATTCCCGTCCAGCCGCATCAGCACGAAGCGCTGCCAGTTCTCGCGCGGTGACTGCATGTCCGGCCGCAGCTTCTTCAGAAAACTCTTCTTGAACTTGAAGATGTCGCGCACGTTTTCGCGCGTGATGAGCGCGTCGTGGGCGGCCACGCATCCATCCACCAGCAGGACGTTGTCGAACGCGTCGTCGCTGGGCGGCGGAATGCTGGCGCGCTTGTTGATCTCAGCCGGATCCAGCAGGTCGAGCACGGAAAGGTGCAGGAACGACAGGACCGCGTCCATGCCGTCCAGGCTCAGGCCGCGCTTGCCGTTGAGAAAATTGGAGATATGGGCCTGCTGGAAGCCCGTTTCGTGTGCCAGGCGCAGCCCGGTGAGCTGGCCGGATTCGATGCGGGCCCAGATGAGTTTGCGGAGATTTTCCTGAAGTGTGCGGAATCGCATTGCCCGGCGACTATAGCATTTTGCTATATCGCACACAAGTAACTTATCAATCAGAAAAACATGTTGACGGCAGTTGCAAATAGCTATATCGTACAACTCACATTATAGCTACAAGCTGAGGCAATCGAGGTGGTCCCAATGCCGGATGTAAAGGGGCCGGGCGCCGAAGAGGCCTGCTTTCTCGAACTGCGCCGCAAGGTGCGCCAGTCCGAAGTCCTCTCCGCATCGGTCGAGCGCTTGCTCTCAACCCTGCACTTCACGGGCAGGTTGAGCATCGTGGTACAGAACGGCCGGGTGCTGAAGTCCGGATACGAGGAAGGGTATTTCAGCCACCGGCAGAACCTCGCAGTTGCAGGTGAACTGCCGTAGCAATAGCGAGAAGCTAAACAAGTAAATAGCCCAACAGGTCATCGCAAGAAAAACGAGCCCTGTGCCGCCCAGGCGAGTCCCCCAAGGTCGCCGGCGCCACAGGGCTCTTTTGCTGAACGTTCGCTGCTCATTCAGGAGGAAACGTGTTCGAGGACGCAACGGGACAACGGTTGGTACGCATGGAACTGAAGTACTGCGAGGGCTGCGGCGGACTGCTGCTGCGGCGCTCAGGCGAAGCGGTCGTCTACTGCGCCGGCTGCCAGGAGAAACTGGCCGAGCTGCCGCTGACCACAGCGGAAGAACTGCCATCTGCGGCCGCAGCGCGGCCCAGAACCGCCACCCACAAGCACACGCACCACACACACGACGCTGAACGGCACCCCGAGATACGACCCAACGCGGATTCGATCGCGAAGCTTCCGCCGCAGTCCGCCGTTTCGACCAACGGGATCACCGGCTCCAGGAGGATGGCATGAACGCGACGAAGAACACGAAGGGCCTCAGGATCATCTACGCCAACGTCGAAAGCAGCGGCGCCGACATTTCACCCGACATTTGTCTTTATCGCGACCGCACGCTGGCGCTTCTGCGACGCTATTTCAGGCTTTCCATCGAACTCGGCCGCGTGCCGGCCTTGCTCGGCCGCGAGTTCTTCCGCTCGAAGGTCACGTCCTACCGCATGCACAATTTCGAGGACGTCGTCATCTTCGTTCACGATGTGGAGCGCTGCCTGGAGGAACTGGACGTCTTCTCGCGAACGCTCATCGCGAGGTTGGCATTGCAGGAGCACACGCAGGCAGAAGCCGCGAAGATCCTGGGATGCACGGAACGCACGATCGAGCGGCGCTATCCGGAAGCCCTCGATGAGCTCAGCGAAATCCTGCTGAGAAGACGCCTGCTGGAAACGTCAGAACGAAAGCCGCGCATACGGCATTCGACCGACGATGCCGGCCTGCCGCCCCGTAAACCGGCGGCCCGCGTTTTTGCGTGTCAAGAGGGCAAAACGGCACAATTTTCTGCAAGCCTCTCAAAACTATGCAGATAAAAACTTCGGGAAGCTGTCGGGAAAGGGGTGTCATTTCTGCTATTCTGGATTTGTAAGTGAGAAAAACCGAAGGGCGCGGCCACAAACCGCGCCCTTTATTCATTACAGTGAGAAAAGAACGCAATGGGCCCCCGCAACAGGGAAGGCGATAACGAAATTGCCGCGACAGGCAGCCGCGGACCAAGGCTGGTTGCCGCGGACAACAGCACGGCCGGCAGACACGACGACATCGCGGAGCCGCCGTGGACCGGCGCCGAAGTGGCAGCCGACGAGGATTCGAAAGCTGGCTCCGGCCAGGCTGACAAGCAAGAAGACGCGCTGAGCGCCGATGGTCCTGACGGCGCCGACACACAGGATGAAGCTCGAAGCCTGGCAAGAAAAGCCGTCTGGCAGAATGCCCGAAAGCTCGTAACGGAGCTGGTGAAGAAACCCAACGGCAATTATCTGGCAGTGAAGTTCCTGTTCGATTTTGCCGGGCTTATGACCGTTGAGGAACAGGCGGAGAGCAAAACCGACCTGAAATCTTTCATGCACGACCTTATGAACCGGCCAAAAACAGGCATAGCGAAGCAAACAACGGATGCTAAAGTGAATCTTTGTACTGGTGACGGTACTCATATCGACCAGTCATAGACAACGCTTTTCTGAGCACTTCTGAATGGACATAACCTGGATCACGGACCGTATCGCGTTGGGCGGCGGCATCTGGACGCACGACAAAATGGGCGAGGTGGCACGCGCCGGGATAACTCACATCATCGACATGCAGATCGAGTTCGACGACACGCCGATCGCCGAGCCGTATGGGATCGAGGTGCTGTGGAACCCGGTCGATGACGATTTTCAGCCCAAGTCGCCGAGTGTCTTTCATCGTGGTATCGACTTTGCCTTCCGCGCGTTTGAAGACGACGGGGCCAAGCTCTACATACACTGCGCTGCCGGCGTCCACCGCGCGCCGATGATGACGCTGGCCGTGATGTGCGCGACCGGATGGAGCGTGGACGACGCCATGCGCGTGATCGCCGGGCGCCGTCCCGTTGTTGACTTCGCCGACGTTTACGTCGAGAGCGTCGAGCGCTTCCTGAACGGCTTTCAGCGGCCCCAGGTGACCCGCTCCGTTACAGACCGACTCAATTCGATGTAGGAAGAAGAAGCGTTTCGCGTTTCAAGTTTCGCGTCTCGAGATGCAAAACGCGAGCGCCCCTGCGCCTCGTGCCGGCACCTTCCGGCATGAAAGTCAGAGACCTCTCAGGATGTCTCAGCCGCTCTCGGGCGGCTCAGACTGCTGAAAGAATCCTTTTCTTGAAAGGGCACGGCTTCAGCTTCTTTGAAAGGGCACGGCTTCAGCCGTGCCGGTGAATCCAATCACATCGATACGGCTTTAGCCGCTGAGGTAAGCCCTTCAGGGCCCACCCCGACTTTGTCAGCAACCTCAGCCGCTCTCAAGCGGCTTTTCTTTTTGCGCGAAACACGAAACGTCTTAATGTTCTCCAGTGAAGAAGATTTCTCGATAAAGGATCAGGTCGAATACCTGATCGGTGTTGGCAAGCGGCTCGATGATGAATTTGAGAACGGCCTTACCTGGCGCGACCGCCTGGTGCAGCAACTCAAGGTCCGCAACAAGCACGGGCGTATCGCGCCGTTAATCCTTAATCGCGTGCAGCGTGAGTACTCGGCCCGCTGCGGCCGTCGCAATATCGTCCTGAAGGCGCGGCAGTTGGGCATGAGTACCTACATCGCCGCGCGTTTCTTTGTTTCGACCGTAACCCGGCCCGGAACCCTGAGCGTGCAGGTTGCGCACGATCAGGAGTCGGCCGAAGAGATCTTTCGCATCGTGCACCGCTTCCTGGAGAACCTGCCGGAGTGGTGTCGCAAGGGCGCGCTGATCACCTCGCGCGCCAACGTCCGCCAATTGGTGTTCCCGGTGCTCGATAGCGAGTACCGGGTGGAGACCGCGGCGGACCCGAATGCAGGCCGCGGGCTGACCATCCAGAACCTTCATTGCTCGGAGGTCGCCCGTTGGCCTGGCGACGGGAACGAGGTTCTCGCATCACTGCGCGCGGCCGTTCCTCCCGATGCCGAAATCGTTCTCGAATCCACCCCGAGTGGGGCCGCCGGTGTTTTTTACGACGAATGGCAGCGCGCCGATGAGAGTAGCTATGTTCGGCACTTTTTTCCGTGGTGGTGGGACGCGCATTATGTCCGCGATCACGCGCTTCTGGGCGAACTCAGTGCGGAAGAGCAGAAACTGGTGGCTGCTCACGGGCTTACGCAGGAGCAGATAGCGTTCCGGCGCGAGATTCGGTCGAACTTCCGCCGTCTTGCCCGGCAGGAATATGCCGAAGACCCGGCGTCCTGCTTTCTCGCATCAGGCGCCTGCGTGTTCGACGTTGACGTTCTGGGCAAGAGGCTCGCAACCGCGCCGCCCCCGATCGAGACACGCGACAACGGCCGCTTGCTGCTGTGGCTTCCACCGCTGAAAGGTGCCCAGTACATCGTTGCCGTCGATCCGGCAGGTGGCGGCTCCGAAGGCGACTACTCGTGCGTGCAGGTGATCAACCGTGAGCGCGCGCTGCAATGCGCCGAGTATCGCGGCCATCTGCCTCCGCAGGAACTGGCCGCACGGGTCGCCGCATTGGCGGGTGAATACAACGGCGCACTTGTGGCAGTGGAACGCAACAACCACGGGCATGCCGTGCTGGCTCATCTCACGACGACCCACAGCGGCCTCAATCTGTACGAGCAAGGCGGTAAGCCTGGCTGGCTCACCTCCGTTGTGACGCGCCCGCAAATGATTGAGCACTTTGCCGCCGTCCTGGCCGCCTCACCCGAGCTGTTTGCGAGCACGCGCCTGCTGAAAGAATGCCGAAGCTTTGTCCGCGGACTGGACGGCAGTCCCGCCGCCGCTTCCGGCGCGCATGACGATACCGTGATGGCCATGGCGATCGCGTTGGCCGTACGCAAAGGGATGTAAGTCCTGTGTAGCGCCAGGTGTTCGACCCGGCGGAACGTCCGTCTGGCACTTCGGTGCTTCATGTTCGCGAATCTGCCCTGCGGCTTCGGTCGTATTTCTTACGCGAAACGCGAAACACGAAACTGGAAACGCCTTTGTTACGATTTCAGAACACCGCGTCGATTTTTATAGGGCAACGTTCGTTCGACTGTAGTCTCGGTATTTCATCAAGCAATATGCCGGTCGATGCGGTCCAACACGTTCGCCGTATGCGCGGCGGTGCGCAATCCCACCTGATGCGCGCCACCGACGGCAATCTGTGGGTTGTGAAATTCAAAAACAACCCGCAGCACCTCCGCGTGCTCGCCAACGAAATGTTGGCCACGCGCCTGGCCGAACGCGTCGGACTGCCAGTTCCGGCAACCGACATCATCGACGTCAGTCCATGGCTGATCGAGCACAGCCCGGAGTTGAACATACAGCTGGCCGGGCGCACGCTGAGCTGCGAGCCCGGCCTGCAGTTCGGGTCGCGTTACGTCATCAGTCCGCTCGAAGGCCGTCTGTTCGACTTTTTGCCGGAAACGCTGATCGGCAGCGTGCGCAACCTGAACTCATTTGCCGGGATGCTTGCGCTCGATAAGTGGACCTGCAATGCAAACGGCCGCCAGGCGACGTTCTGGAAGCGCTCACGCGACCGCAAGTACACGGTCACCTTCATCGACCAGGGCTACTGTTTCAATGCCGGTGAATGGTCCTTTCCGGACTCGCCCCTGCGTGGCGTTTACGCCCGCAACTGGGTATATTCCGGCATCACCGGGTGGGAGTCATTCGAGCCCTGGCTCACGAACATTGAAGAAATGGACATCAGCGTGATCGCTGAGTGTGCCAACTCCGTGCCACCCGAGTGGTACGGCGATGTCGACGACATGGACAAGCTGATTGCATCCCTGGTAAAACGCCGTTCACGAGTCCGTGAGCTGATTTCGGACTTCAAGAATTCATCACGGCAGCCGTTTGGGAATTGGAAAGAGAACTAGGCACGGCAAACGGGTAGAAACCAGCTTTCAGCCGTCAGCCCTCAGCCGCCAAGTACGACAAGAGAGTTCTGAATGAGAGACTTTCGACAACTGAACGTGTGGCAGAAAGCACATGAGCTCGCGTTGCTCATTTACCGGCAGACTTCACATTTCCCCGCTCAGGAGCGGATTGGCCTCGGAACTAACATCAGACGCGCGGCCGTGTCCATGCCGATGAACATCGCGCAAGCGTCAGGCCAGACCGACCGAACTGAATTCGCAAATCGTATGCGGACTGCCATCGGGATTTCCAGCGAACTTGAGTACCTGCTTCTCCTAGCAAGAGATCTCGACCTCGTCGATTCTTCCTTCTACGATGCTGCCCGAGGCTCGGTCGTGGAGATTCGAAAGATGTTGGCTGGCTTGAGCAAAACGGTAGCCGCACAAGTACGTACTGAGGGCTGAAGGCTGGAGGCTGATGGCTGAATTATCGCAATGCGACTTCTTCACCATCCGGTATGTGCCGGATGTTTTGAAGGGCGAGTTCGTGAACATCGGAGTCCTTCTTCGCGAAAGGAGCTCCGGTTTCGCCGATGTTCGCATTACTCGCGATTTTCGCAGGTTGCTGTGTATTGACCGAGATGTTGATCTCGATTACATCGTCGCACTTGAAGACGAACTTCGCCGCGCACTGCACAGTGCTGCCGAGTTCGACCAGGTGTTCCTGTTCCAAAGGCTGGCCGACTGGGCCTCGAACGCCATTCAACTCACGCCCATGCAGGGGGTGCTGACCGATTCGCCCACGGCTGAGATCGGCCGATTGGCGGAAATGTATTGCGAACCGCCTCGCCGTGCCGGTCGCCGCGAGATCAGCGGTCGCCAGGCGATCTATACGGCCATGCGCGACAGCTTCCAGCAAGCCGGCGTCTGGGAACTGATGCGCAAGCGCATCCCGGTCGAGCAGTACACGCGCAAGGGCGACCCGCTCAAGCTCGACTGCGGGTACCGGCCCAACGGCGTCGTGCACCTGTTCCACGCCGTATCGCTCACGACCAGCGTGGACTCGGCCACGCTGCTGGCGCTGAGTTATCCGAAGATCCGCAAGGGCATCGCGCGCGTAGAGAACGCGAAGACATCGCTAACCGCAATTGTGGAAGACAACCTGGATCGCAATGATGACGCCGTAGGCTTCGCGCTTGACACTTTCACCGACGCTTCCATACTGGTCGCGACCACGTCCGACCTGCCGCAGATCGCGCAGCGGGCAAAGGT
Source organism: Acidobacteriota bacterium (assembly GCA_023441255.1). Lineage (GTDB taxonomy): Bacteria > Acidobacteriota > Terriglobia > Terriglobales > Acidobacteriaceae > JAEZPW01. The sequence continues at coordinate 2,296 of JAEZPW010000364.1, read as the reverse complement.
GGACATGCGGGTTTAGAAACCCAGCAAGCAACACGGATCAACACGGATATGAACGATCGTTTGAAGTCCTTTGATCCGTTCTAATCCGCGCCAATCCGTGTTCCCCGTTTTGAACTCATGAACATTGCACAAGCCGTTCGCGGCCTTCTTGGCCGCAATCGCACCCGTGTGTCCGCTGCGGCGGACCAGCGGCGCACCGTCGCGCTGCCCTCGATCCTCAACCACTACGGCCCAGGCCAGAACGCGCTTACGAACGCGCTGCCCAAGCCGACGCCGGCCAACCTGCGCCGTTTTGCCGAGACGCCGGTTGCGCGCAAGGCCATCAACACCATCAAGGACCGCATTGCCGGCATGCGCTGGCGCATTCAGCCGCGCAAGGGCCGCGCGCTCGACGAACTCGCGAACGGCGCCGACCGTGTGCGCATCCTGACCGACGTTCTCGAAGCGCCCAATCCCGACGACAGCTTCCGCTCGTTCGCCGAGCAGGTGCTCGAAGACCTGATCGTCGGCGGATTCGGCGCGGCCGAGCTTCGCCTGACCGGCGACACCGCCCGTCCGCTGGAACTGTGGCCCGTCGACGGTGCGACCATCAAAATGCGCGCCGACTGGGACGGCCGCCCCGATGCGCCTCGCTACGTGCAGACCACCGGCAAGGTAGGCCCCGATGCGCAGGTGGTGCTGAACGACGACGAGCTGATGTACATGCGCCTGAACCCGCGCACGCACACGCCCTTCGGGCTCGGCCGGCTCGAGGTCGCATTCGAAACCATCAACGAGTTCCTGGCCGCGCATCGCTTCGCCGCCAAACTCGCTGCGAACTCGGTCGTGCAGTATGCGCTGTGGCTCAAGGATCTGACGCCCGAGCACCACGACCGGCTCATCCGCTGGTGGCAGGACGAAATCGAGGGCACAGGTCGCGTTCCGATACTGTCGGCGGACCAGAAGCCCGAAGTCCTGCGCTTCGCCGCCGGCACCGACGCCGATCTGCGCCTGCAATGGCAGGAGTTCCTGCTGCGCATGATTGCCGACGCGTTCGATCTTCCGCCGATGTTCCTCGGCCTGGAAGGCGACGTGAACCGCTCCACGGCGCAGGAGCTCTCGGCAACCGCGTTCCAGACGGCAATCGTGCCCACGGCGCGCCTCTTCGCCGAGCACATCACGCGCGATGCGATCGCGAAGAAACTTGGCTGGCACGACCTCGAGTTCGTCTTCATCGACGTCGACGCGCCTAACGAACGCGAGCAGGCCGAGATCCACGAGATATTGCTGCGCTCCGGCGTGCTGACCGTCAACGAAGTCCGGCGCATGCGCGGCCTACCGGAATTGGTCATCAGTCGTTAGTCGTCGGTGGTTAGGGGGACCTCGCCCCACAGCCGCGAGCCTCACGCCGGGCGCCAACGACCACGACCGACAACCAACGACCGCATTTCGGCGCAGGGCCACTACGGACACAGAGGCCTTTTTTGCTTTGCCTCCTGATATGCCTCCTCCCGCCTCTGTGCCCGAAGTGTCTCTGCGGTGTCGCTGCCCAAAGACGTGTGATGTGCAAGATGTGTCGTGCCTAAGGTTAACTCCGTCATCCCGACCGGAGCTGAGTGCAAATCACTCAGCGTAGTGGAGAGACCTGCATTTCCGACTCACGATCAACGACCACGGACCAACAACGCTTTCCCAGGAGGTTCATGGAAATTCAACTGCAATCGATGGCGATCGAACTGCCGCGCGTTGCGGCACATCCGAACCGTCACGAGTTCCACGGCGTGCTCACGTTTGTTGACGCGCCCTCGGACAAACCGCCCAGCGGCGCCAAAGGCCATCACGTTGTCCTGACGCGCCAAGCCGCCGAGCGCGCCCTGCCCTCGCTCCTGGGCATGGCACTCGACTTCACTCCGTCGCTCGACCGTCATGACGCACGCCGCAAGATCGGCGTCATCACCAGCGCCGAAGTAGCGCCGGTGCCCAAGCAGGCGGGCCCAAGCAGATCAACGAAGCCCTCCGCGCTTCAGATCGAAGTCACCGGCTATCTCTTCGCGCGCGATTTCCCGGACGTCATTCGCGAGATGCGCGCCAGCGGGCGCAACATCCTCGGCATGTCCTACGAGATCGCCGACGCCACGATCGAAGACATGAACGCGCCGCTCTGGATGATCACACGCTGCACGTTCACCGGCGCAGCCCTGCTTCGCCGCGACAAGGCTGCTTACCGCAACACCTGGATCGAGCTGGTGAACTAGGTGCCCGTGCGGCCGCGTAGCGCTGTTGGATTGTGTAGCGCCGGGTCTTTGACCCGGCGTGC
>JAEZPW010000360.1 GCA_023441255.1 Acidobacteriota bacterium | reverse complement strand
AAAAGCTCAAGTTGTCCTTGCTCCTTTTCGACGAGATCGAGAAGGCTTCGGACGCCCTCTGGCAACTCCTGTTGGGCATCTTGGACAAGGCCACGCTTACCTTGGGCGATAACCGCCGCGTCGACCTCTCGCAGTGCATTATCGTCATGACCTCCAACCTCGGCGCCGCCGAGATGAATGACATGATCACCGGCGGCATGGGGTTCGGCCAGAAACCGCAGCAGACCATAGACGGCAAATTCGACGAGAAGATAACGCGTGCCGCGCAGGAAGCTGCTCGTCGCAAGTTCTCCCCCGAGTTTATGAACCGCATCGACAAGGTCGTTGTCTTCAAGACCTTGCGCCCCGAGCACCTCGAGCAGATTCTCGAGATCGAACTCGGTATGGTTCAGCAGCGCATCTTGCAGGCCACCGGCAACAATCAGTTCGTTTTCAGTTGCACGCCTGCTGTGAAGCAGTTCCTGCTCATTGAAGGCACCGATGCCAAGTACGGTGCTCGCCATCTGAAACGCGCCATTGAACGGCATGTAGTCTTCCCGCTTGCCAATCTCGTCGCGACCGGACAGGTGAAATTGGGGGACTTCGTTCGTATCGACATGAACAAGGAAGGCATGGTCTTCGTTAAGGAGGCCGAGGGCGCGCTCGTTCCCGTGCTCCTTGAGAAGTACGGCCCCGAGTTCACTACGCAGGCTCCGGCGCGGGCGACCGGTGCCCGGGCGGGCAACCGTCGTGATATTTCAGCCGCCTCCTTACTCGATCACAAGTAGCGGGGTAATTTCGTCAGATCCTGCCGATATCCTGTGAATAAGCTTGGGCGCTCTTTTTTGGGCGCCTTTTCTTATTTGCTGTCGCTGCGCTATGCTGGCGCAGTTCAGGTCCTGGCCCATTTCTAACGGCATCTAACAAATGTAGTTTCCTCTGGCTGAATCCAAGGCGCTTCGCAGCTGTGATGCTCGATGTCGTTTTGACCGCCCAACGCTGGAGAATGTGTAGATGAAACGCTCGCTCTATGCCCGCTCGCTCGCGCTGGCACTCGTATTCTGTTTCTTGGTCTCTGAAACGTTCGCTGCCACGCCTGCTCCCACCCTGCCTGACCCCGGCGATACCGGCGTTAGCAAGGAACAGCAGCAACAGCTTGGCCGTCAGGCTATGGCAGAGGTTTACAAGCAGATGCCGGTCCTTCCGGACTCCAGTCCCGAAACACAGTACGTCCGTCAACTCGGGCAGCGATTGGCGTCAGTCATCCCCCAGCAGTACTCGTGGCCATTCGAGTTCCACGTCATTCCGCAGAAGGACATCAATGCTTTCGCTTTGCCCGGCGGACCCATGTTCGTGAACGTCGGCACCATCACCGCCGCTTCGAACGAGGCTGAGTTGGCCGGTGTGATGGCTCACGAAATGGCACACGTATATATGCAGCATTCCATTAAGCAGATGAAGAAGGCCCAGACGACGCAGGGCCTCGCCGCGATACTCGGCGGTTTAGCTGGAGCCATCGGTGGCACGGTCGGCGGTCTCGCCCGCGCCGGGATCGGCATCGGCGCCGGCGTCATTTCGCTCAAGTATTCGCGCACTGATGAGGCTCAGGCAGACCAGGTCGGCGCCATCATCTTGTATAAGGCTGGCTACAACCCCAAAGCCATGGCCGACTTCTTTCAGAAGCTGGCCTCCGAAGCCGGCGGTAGCGGCCCGCAGTTCCTGAGCGATCACCCAAATCCGGGTAATCGCGAGCAGGCGATCGAAAATGAAATTCGTAGCTGGCCACAAAAGAATTTCAGGGGGGATAGTTCCGCCTTCCAGCGCGCAAAGCAGCAGGCTCAGGGCGTGAAGGTGTACACAGCAGAACAGATCGCCCAAGGCGCCAAGTCCGGCCAGTGGGGGCAGTACAATCAGCAGAATAAGTCGATTCCGGCTAACTTGCCGCCCCCTCCGAGTGATCAGCCCAACGGTGCCGGCTCAGCCCAGGGCGGCGGCAATCTCTCGAACGTCTCTTATTCCCAGGTTCGTCCCAGCGGGAATTTCCGTGCAACGCAGAACAACGTCTTCAGCATGCAGTACCCTGATAATTGGCAGGTGTTCAACGACCCGAACGGCGCAGGGCTCACCATCGGACCTCCTGCGGGTGTAGCACAGGGTAACGTTGCCTATGGCGTGGTCGTAAACGGCGGCCAGGATCAGAACGCCCGGACGCTGGACGATGCCATGAGCGACCTGGTTCAGAGCATGCAACAGACGAATGCGGACCTGCGCCCCGCGGGAAACCCAAGCTCCATCACGGTGAACGGTGTCCAGGGGCGGGCCGTCGAGATGACCGGAAACTCCCCTGTCATGAAGAACGGTCGATCGCAGCGGGAACGCGACTGGCTCGTAATGTTGCCCGACCGCCGCCAGCAAAACGGTCTGATCTACTTCGTGTTCGTCGCGCCGGAAAGCGACTTCAACCAGTTACGTCCGACTTACGAACGAATGCTGAACAGCGTGCAGTTGCAGTGACGTGTTTTAGTTGCTTGGCGTATCGGGTGGCACAGTCGTTAGCTAGGGTCGAGGTGGTGCAAACAACCTCGACCCATTTGCACGACCTATCGTTGACAATTCCCTGCCAACTGGCCTCTCAGGAAGAGGAGTCCGAGCGATGCTTTCCCGCTGCGCTTTGTCTTGGGAAGGGCATCGCTTTAGCGACGCCGAATCTGGCGACCATCAGTGCGCCTTCAGGCGATAGGTAATCCCTTTAGGGCCTCAGGATCGTGCCGTTGCGCGGCAGACAAGCCCGCAACTCAACCCTTCTTCAGCTCGATGAAAACCTGGCGTGCGACTTCCTTGAGGGTATCGAAGACGCCCGTGCCGTCACACGCAACCGCCTCGAACGTCGGCTCGTCACGGCGCATAAGTTCCTTCTTCAACTGGTCGGCCGCCATTGCGTTGGGCAGGTCTCGCTTATTCAATTGCAGTACGTAGGGAATGGTCTTGAAGTTATAACCGTGGTCGGTGAGGTTCGCCTGAAGATCCTCTAGCGCCTCAATATTGGCATCCATTCGTTCGGCCTGGGAGTCTGCCACGAAAACGACGCCATCCACGCCGCGCAATATCAACTTGCGGCTCGCATCATAAAAAACCTGTCCGGGAACCGTGTAAAGGTGGAAGCGTGTCTTGAAACCCCGCACCGTGCCGAGGTCCAGCGGCAAGAAATCGAAGAACAGGGTGCGGTCGGTCTCCGTCGCCAGGGAAATCATCTTTCCGCGCTGGCGGTCGTTGGTCTTGTCGTATATGAACTGTAGGTTCGTGGTTTTGCCGCCCAACCCCGGGCCGTAATACACGATCTTGCAGTTAATTTCCCGTGCGGCAAAATTTATGAAGCTCAAAACAATTCCTCGACCGGTCTAGTAGAGTCCACGGACGCTAGCGCGGGGGATGCACCTGTTCCGAGATGCTGCTCGCTTTATACCATAGCAGCCAAGGTACGCTGCATCAATTTCCCCCGGCATCAAGCTGCGCAAGGGTAATGCACGTTCGTAACTGATGTTTTCCCATTTGAGAACGAAGTCGGGCCCCGATGTGTTCGAAGGATCGGAC
>JAEZPW010000298.1 GCA_023441255.1 Acidobacteriota bacterium | reverse complement strand
TTCATCTGGAGCCGCTGGCGCCATAGAATCAAGACGGCGTGAGTCGCAGCCACTCGTGTCGTTTGTGACACTAGTGCCCGCTGTTGCGATTTGCGATGAGGGCGGATTGCGGTCGTTCGCCGATGTTCGCCGATTGCAGTCGTCAATGCTCGGTGGTAAACTCAGCCCTGCTGAGCGGGAGTAACTCAGTGGTAGAGTCACGGCTTCCCAAGCCGTTGGTCGCGGGTTCGATCCCCGTCTCCCGCTCCATTTTCTTTTGTTAGGATTTCAGAGTAGACCTTACCGCTATACGACAACCTCGGGGATTTCCAACTCATTTTTGCGGAAGGCACTTTGGAACGCGTCCACAACATGTGGGTCAAACTCGGTCCCCGAGCCCTGCAGAATCGCGTCCCTTGCTTCGAAGGGGTTCATAGCCTTTCGGTACGGACGGTCGCTCGTGAGAGCGTCGTAAACGTCTGCCACCGAGATGATCCGGGCTTCCAGCGGAATGTCAGTGCCTTTAATGGAGTTTGTTCCCGAGCCGTCAAATTTATCGTGGTGTGACAGAATGATCGGAATGACCCGGCGCAGCGAGCCGCCGACAGGCTCCAGAAGCCCAACGCCCTTCCTGACGTGCGCTGCCATTTCTTCGTATTCTTCTCCGCTCAGGCGCGCCGCCTTATAGAGAATCTCGCGGCTGATATCCAGCTTTCCGATGTCGTGCAGAAGCGCAGCGGCGCGGATGTCTTCAATCCTTGCCTCATTGAGGCCCATTTCCGCCGCGATCGTGCACGCGTACACCGACACGCGATAGGAATGATTCTGCGTGTACTTGTCTTTCGAGATGAAGTGGCAGAGGATCATCAGCACGCCATGGTACGTGTCCCGCAACTCCGAAAGATGCCGCTCCTTGGAGTCATACAGCGTGCCCATCGTATATCCGGTGACGATCAGGATTCCGCCCCAGGCAACCAGGTCGAACCATTTCTGATCAATGTGCGCCGCCTGTGTCTGGGAGAAGGTCGCAGGGTTGTAGATTGCGAGCAGGGCGACCAGCAGTGTGCTGGCCGCGGCCGTGAGCGTCGCATGGCGTTTGCCATAGTTGTAGGCCGCGAACAGGGTTGGCAACGTATAGAGGCCAAGCACAACGCGATTGGACGCTACTGCGTAATTCAACACGGCTGCGATGAGGAACATGGAAAAAACAAGCCAGAGTTCCTTGTTGACGTCAGCGATTTGTGTCGCCAGCCGCGATTTCATGGACCCTCCCGACCGCCGCGCGAATTTTAAGGGCCCTGAGTTGGCGGATTCAACAACGACCTGCTCCTGTGCATTACTGTAGTAATACGTGCGCTGCACCGCAGCCGGCCGTGCAATCACACACTGATGATGGCGACAGATAAAGAACATAAGACAACCGTCGTTGGCGTAATCTCTGACACGCACGGACTGCTGCGTCCCCAAGCCCTTGAAACCCTTGCGGGAGTGGACCTTATTCTGCATGCGGGCGACATAGGACGCGCCGATATTCTGGACTCACTCACATCCATCGCACCTGTAATCGCAGTGCGTGGCAACGTTGACGGAGGCTGGGCGGCAAGCATCCCGGAAACGGTCGTAGTTGAGATCGGGAACGTTATGCTTTACATGCTGCATGACATCAGCCGGCTCGACCTGAAGCCCGAATCCGCAAATTTCGCCGCTGTGATCTACGGCCACTCGCACAAGCCCGCGAATGAGATGCGGAATGGAGTGCGATATTTCAACCCTGGCAGCGCCGGACCGAGAAGGTTTCGCCTGCCGATTTCGGTCGGCAAACTGCTGGTGGACACAAGTGGCGTCAGGGGTGAATTGATCGAATTGCGGATCTAGGCGCGCAATCCGTGCTACCAGATACCCTTGTCATCGCCGGTGATCTTGAACGCAACCGCAGCAACTGATGCGAGCGGAGGCAGAAGGCTGAGCCGGAAGGTGGCTGGGATATCGCCCCGCAACGCGGTCGCGGCAACCTGCTTCGTGTACAGTTCGGCGCCATTGGGCATCAGCGGCCCACGCAGGAACCGACGCTGAACATAGAGCTTATCTCCACCGAAATCGGCCGCACGTAATACGTCAGCAGGAAGCTCAAGTCCCGTACCTCGATAGCGGCCAACGTAATCGGAAACAATCTTCAGGTAAGTCGCTACTCCTGGCCAGATTCCGCCGAGGTTCGCAGCGCGCTGCAGTTCGGCGTACTCCAGCTGTCCCGACTCCACCAGCGCCGCGCTGTTGGCGATGTCGCAGATGCGGAAATAGAAGTGACGATACATCCGCTGCAACGTGGCCACGATGATGCGCTCTTCCGGCGCCGGAACAGGGAATGTGTAGCCGTTAAGCTCTCGCGTTTGGCGCCGCGAGACGAAGCGCTCCGCGAGTTCAATGTGCTCGCCCGTCTGCCCCAGGCGCTCCGAATGCACCTCCACCGACTCCGGCAATCCGGGAATCGCGAAGTTCCATTTGTGCGCAAGCCGGTCTCCCCAGCTGCGCGGCTCGATGCGGGCCTGCAGCTTTTCCGTGAACACTCGGAGGACATCACGCTCCGGCGCGGTGGTGTAGAGATCCAGGTCATTGCCCAGATCCGGCCAGTGGTCGAGAGACTTCATGACCGCCACGCGGCAACCGTTAGCCTCCAGTCCGCGGCAGACTTCATTCAGGTGTGCGAGGGCATTCTTTATGCGCGCGTCTTCGTTCTGGAGGCTGCAGTCAATCCATGCCTCAAGCGCGGAACCCTGAACGGCAGGCCGCAAGGCCCGCAAGGCGCGCACGACCACGTGATGCGAATCTGCCAGCGAAAGCAGATCAGCCCGTTGCTGCTCGTCCAGGTCGCCCAAAATGTGGGCTGCCGCATCCGGTCGTTGCGGTACCAGTGTCAGTATCGAAAGTGCCTGTACAAGTTCCTTTTCGCGCGCAATCGCTGTTGCCAAACTGTGCTCCCCTTGCCCAACTCAGTCGTGGTACGAACGTCCAGTTGGATGAAACGATGGCAAGGGAATGTTGCCGAGGAGTAAATAACCCTCCCCCTACCGGCGAAATCAGTGAAATCTTACCGATCAAAGCACTTAAATCCGAAACGGAATCTGCTGTGAATCTGGACTCCGCTGTAAGCCGCCGGTTCGCGCCGGGTTACCAACTCGCCAACATATGTTTGAGTGTCAAGGAACCTGTAATGCCGGCAGCGTTGCTGCAAGTAAGACTGTAAGTCGAAGTAGCGACATGCGCACATCTCGCGTTGAAAATTTACGAAATCAGAACAGCGGCGGAGGCGGCTGCAGCGAGCAGTGCCTGTTTCGAGCGGCTCTGCCTCTATAATCAAGCGTTCATTCTGTGCAGTACCTGATGAGAGGCTGAGCGTGGCCTATACCGACCTTCGAGACTGGATCGCGGCGCTTGAGCGCGCCGGAGAACTGAAGCGCATTCGTACGGAAGTGGACCCGGTGCTGGAGATCACCGAGATTGCCGACCGTGCGTCCAAATTGCGTAATTCACGCTGGGGCGCCGGCGGCCCTGCGCTGTTGTTCGAGAACGTCAAGGGAAATCCCGGCTCACAGGTGCTCATCAACCAATTCGGCTCGGCGCGGCGCATGAACATGGCCCTGGGAGTCCAGTCATTCGACGAGGTAGCCGCCCGGCTCCGCCATTTTCTCGACGTCAAATCGCCCGAGGGCTTCCTGGAAAAGCTCAAGATGCTTCCAATGCTGGCCGACATGGGGAAGTTGTTTCCCAAGACCGTCTCGAACGGTCCGTGCAAGGAAGTTATCAGGCGCGACAACTTTTCTCTGTTCGAGTTCCCGATCCTGAAGTGCTGGCCTCTGGACGGCGGGCGGTTCATAACTCTTCCGTGCGTCATCACGCGCGACCCGCGGACAGGGAAGCGCAATGTCGGCATGTACCGCATGCAGGTCTATGACGAGCGCACGACGGGCATGCACTGGCAGCGCCAGAAAGTGGCTGCGGAACACTATCGAGAGCGGATGAGAGCGGCGGCCATGAGTGCATCCGGCGTTTTGGCGCCGCCGTCCTCGGCAGCGGTCCCCGTTTCCCGCAGCGCGGCAGTGGACGTGATGGCCCGTTCGTCAGGTTCGGCCAGACTGGCGGAAGGGAATCGCCCTGAGGGCAGAATGGATGTGGCCGTGGCGATCGGCACCGATCCGGCGCTGACGTTCTCAGCCATTGTCCCTGCGCCGCCCGACGTTGAGGAGTTCATGATCGCTGGCTTCCTGCGCAACAAACCCGTTGAACTGGTGAGGTGCGAGACCGTCGACCTTGAGGTGCCTGCGAATTCCGAGATCGTGCTGGAAGGCTACGTCAACCTCGAGGAACTTCGCACGGAAGGCCCCTTTGGCGACCACACCGGTTTCTACTCGCTCGAAGACGAATACCCCGTGTTCCACGTTACGTGCATCACGCACCGGAAGAACCCCATCTATGCCACCACAATCGTCGGTAAGCCGCCGATGGAAGACGCATACATGGGCAAGGCCGTCGAACGAATATTCCTGCCTTTGATGAAACTGACGCTGCCGGAGATCGTCGATGTTAACCTGCCGGTCGAGGGTGTCTTCCACAACCTGATGCTGGTGTCCATCAAGAAGTCCTATCCAGGCCACGCGCGAAAAGTGATGAACGGCATCTGGGCGATGGGCCAGGCGATGTCCACCAAGTGCATTGTCGTGGTGGACGAGGATACGAACGTACAGCACGTGGGCGAGGTGGTGTGGAAGGTGCTCAACAACATCGATCCGGAGCGCGACATTCAGTTCACGCTCGGCCCGGTGGACTCACTCGACCACTCTTCACGCCTGCCCGATTTCGGCTCCAAGATGGGTATCGACGCCACCCGCAAGTGGCCCAGCGAAGGATTTACGCGGCCGTGGCCGGACGAGGTCACAAACAGCGCGGAAGTGAAGGCGCGAATCGACGCGATGTGGAGGGAACTGGGCATCGAGTAGCCTCGGTACCCACAAAATCTCACTCGGACTTTTGCTTGCCTTCGGTCTTGGCCGCCGCCTCTTTCTTTTGCCCTGACTTTGTCTCGGCAGTCGATATACGAGCAGCCTTGACCTTCTTTATGAAATCTTCGGCGATGGCGCCAGCCCCAGTCATGCCGTCAATGCGGGTAAACTTTCCCGTTGTCAGGATGATGCTGGTGTTCTGGTGGGTCAGCGTGTAGGTCCAGTCCCAGGTGAACAGCACTCGGTTGGTGGTGAGGGTTACATCCGCGAGTTTCGGAGCATCGACGAGCACAAGGCCTAGCTGCGAAAACTCAGGTTGTCGGCGAAGCGCATTTTTCAGCGCCTCCTGGTCCATCCAGAGGGTGTTCGAACGTGCATAGACTGTCCGGAACTTCCGCATGATCACGTTCGGATCACGGCTTGAGATGACTTCCGATTTTTCCGGGCCCTCAATGTCGATGCCTTCGTGCGGCTTCGCCGCGACGGCCGGCGTAGCCGATGGCATCTGCAGTCTCCCTCCGGAGCGGAACGTCAAAGTGGGTTGCGCGCCTGCCAGCCCCATAACGCTTTCCACCGGCACAGCAAAATTGAGGTTTTGCCCAGCCGTTGACGAACCAACAATGATCCCGATCAGTCGTGCATTCGAGTCCACGAGCACTCCACCGCTCGACCCGGGTGATATCGGCGCGGTGAACTGAACAAGACGATAACCGGAGCCTGCTCCTGGCACCTCATCCGCGAGGCGGACGGCGCTCACCATGCCGGAAGAAGCAGTCCAGGGAAGTGCGCTTGCCTGCGAGACCACGTACACTGGTGCGCCAGGTTTCAAGTCGGACATGGAGCGCGTTTGCACGGCAGGCAGTCGTGTCGCGCTGATGCGAAGAGCCGCGACGTCTCGCCGCTGGTCAACTCCGAGCAACTGAACGTCGTCGAAAGTCTCGCCATCCTTGAAGCGGATCTGCACTTCACCGGCGTTTTTCACGACGTGGTATGCCGTAAACAGCACACCGTTTTCCTGTATCACGACGGCGGACCCCATGCCCTGTAGCGCTCCGTTCCCGGTGCCCACTAGGACGGTTGCCACTGACGGTGACACTTTCTCGATGATCTGCTCAGGGGTTTCCTGCGCAAACATGCCACAGGAAAGAAACACGAAGAGCACAAAGAAAATGGATCTACGCATCGGCAGCCTCCATGTGGTCAGTAGCATTATGGCGAACGATTGTGACAGGCGAAATCCAGTTCGGGACAATTCTGCTGTTCGGAGTGCCGAATTGGTTCCCCAGGGAGCCCGGACCGGTCACGGTTTGTTGTGTTGCTCGGGTTGTGGCGGGGTGGATCCGTCAACCACTGTGAAAGTGGTGTCTACACGGAACTTCTTGTAATCGGCGTAGTGAAAGAGAATGTTGCCGTGCATTCCCTTGAAGAGAAGGCGGGCTCCGTAGTGGATCTCGCCTGATGATGGCAGCCAGATCTCGTTGTTAATCTTCTGTTGTTCGAAGATCAACTGGCTACCCTTTTGAACGGACGCCAGGAACCCGCCAAAACTTAGCCCATCGATCAGCCGGACCTCCATCCGGACGACTTCTTTGTCGTCCTCATCGATCCAGATTACGCCCCCGACTTTCCCCAACGCCTTTTCCGCCCTGTTCTGGGCATCGCAGCGTGGCGCAGGCTCGAAGTCGTACACGACCATTTCTTTGCCACGAAAGGCGGCTCTGCGACCATTTATGAACCGGCTGCAACGGAGAAAACTGTCGATTGTCAGCACCTCTTCCTTGAGCTTTTTGTCTCCGGAGGCGTCGCGTTTGTCCAATTCCGCGATCTTCTTGTCAACCTTCTCCTGCTCCTTCTTTCGCTCCGCCTCGTTCAGCGGAACGCGATTTTTGCTAATGAGCCGGTTTATCTCATGCGGGCCGTGAAACAAGACTTCAAATTCCTCGACCGTTTCTTTCTTGATGTTGCCGACCTTGTCCGTCTCCTGCTCCGTCACCTTCTTCGTGTATGTATAGTTCTTGACCAGAGACTCCAGATTTTTCTGGTTCTTCTGGACCTCTCGCAGCAGATCAGTGGCCTCGGGTAGCGGACGATTCGAAGCAGCGGTGAGCGCCGGCTCCTCTTCCGCGAGGGCGATCGCCGGTACCAACGCAAGGAAGAACATGCACGCGGCGAACAGCCGCGGAAAAACGCATGCCGGCAGGGATGTGCCCACTGTCTTCCTCCGCCCGGAACTTGTCCGCGCAAGATACGATCACACATTGGAACCCGGAACTTACACACATTATGCACGCGGGACAATCGCAGAGGGCATCTTAAGTTCTCAGTCCGGGAATGGCTTGTTACAATACTAAGTTAAGTGCTTATACTGGCGTAGAACATATGGGATTCTTTCAAGGACTAGCTGCCGTAGCCAAAGGCATGTCGGTGACGCTGCGAGAGTTGTTCCAGCCCACCATCGTCGAACCTTATCCGGACGGGCCCGGCCCTCTGAAGGGTGCGGTTTTCCAGGAGCGCTTTCGTGGCGTACACGTGCTCCAGCGCGACGAGAATGGCCTGGAGAAGTGTGTGGCGTGCTTCCTTTGCGCTGCGGCGTGTCCGTCGAATTGCATTTATATCGAAGCTGCCGAGAATACCGCCGAGCACCGTGTAAGCGGCGCCGAGCGCTACGCCAAGGTCTACAACATCGACTATAACCGCTGCATCTTCTGCGGTTACTGCGTAGAGGCCTGCCCAACGGACGCAATCACACACGGCCACGGCTTCGAAATCGCGACGTTTAACGCCACGAACCTGGTGTACCGCAAGGAACAGTTGCTCGCTCCCGCGCCTGCGCATTTGGGCGCGAACGCCGAGTTCAGCAGCAGCGACATGCCGAAGCTCGGGACCAAGAAGGGCAGGAACCGGCAATTCCCAAGCGCGTAAGCTTAGTCGGGCATTTCGGTCACGCCGGTCCTTGCGACCGGCTTTTTGTTTACGCATGCGCGGTCCAAAACCAGCATCTCAGGCGTGCATCATGATGTCACCGGGTCACATCGTAAGTAATGCAGCACATTTTTAGGATCTCAGCAAAGGGTCATACGGACGCCATGGCGTCCCAAACAACCGAATGAGTGCTTATCTGAAAGCCGTCAGAGAACGCGTCGTCATCTACGACGGCGCAATGGGAACGCAGATCCAGCAGCGCCAGCCCAGCCTTGATGATTTCTGGGGCAGGGAAGGCTGCAACGAACTGCTGAACCTCTCCCGTCCGGACATCATCCGCGATATTCACGCTGCCTACTTCACGGCTGGCGCCGACGTGGTCGAAACGAACACCTTTGGCGGCGCGCGGATTGTGCTGGGCGAGTACCAACTTGAATCCAAGGTGGCCGAGATCAACGAAGCTGCCGCCAGGCTGGCGCGCGAAGTAGCCTTTCAATTCTCGACGCCCGTGAAGCCGCGCTTTGTGGCCGGCTCGATCGGCCCTACGACCAAACTACCTTCCCTTGGGCACATCAGCTTCGACGACATGTTTGCCGCCTATGTGGAGCAGGCTGCCGCGCTCATCCGCGGCGGCGTCGACGTCCTGCTGGTCGAGACCTGCCAGGACATTCTGCAGGCTAAGTGCGGTGTGGCTGCCTGCTTTGAGGCCATGCGGCAGGAGGGAAAGCGCGTTCCCGTTCAGGTGCAGGTGACGCTCGAAGCCACCGGCACGATGCTGCTGGGTACCGAGATTGGCGCGGCGTTGACCTCGCTTGAGCCTTTCGACGTCGACATAATCGGCATGAACTGCGCCACCGGACCGCGCGAGATGAACGACGCCGTGCGCTACCTCAGCGACAATTCATCGAAGTTCATTTCGGTTCTGCCCAACGCGGGCCTGCCGCAGAACGAAGGCGGACACGCCGTCTATAAACTCACCCCGCAGGAGCTGGCCGACTACCATAAGCGCTTCCTCCTTGATTATGGCGTTCGGGTTGTTGGGGGCTGCTGCGGCACTACGCCGGAGCACATCAAGGCCGTTGCCGCCGCGTGTGCGAATCTCACGCCGAAGCCGCGCAGCGTAAAACCTACCGCAGCCGCAGCCAGCGCTTATACTTCGATTCCGCTCGACCTCGACCCCAAGCCGCTCATCGTCGCCGAAGAGATGAACACAACGACGCGCATCGAGCGTTTTCGGAACATGGTGCGCGGCGGGCAGTACGACGACATTCTTGCGCTGGCCAAGCGACTGGTTGACGACGGTTCGCACATGCTTGACCTTTGCTGCGCCATCGTCGGCGAAGACGAGAAGGCGTACATGAGCAACGTGCTGGAGAAAATCGCCACGCGTGTTCCTGCGCCCATACTCGTGGACTCGACCGAGGCTGACGTCATCGAGGAGGCGCTCAGGCGCATACCAGGCAAGGCGATCATAAACTCGATCAACCTTGAGGACGGCGAAAAGCGCACCTCGCGCGTCCTGCCGATGGCCAAGAAGTACGGCGCTGCCGTCATCTGCCTCACCATCGACGAAGACGGCATGGCCTTGACGGCGGACAAGAAGGTCGCGATCGCCAAACGCATATACCAGCTCGCGACCGAGAAGTACGGCATACATCCATCGGACCTGATCTTCGACGCCCTGACGCTGCCGATCTCGACAGGCCAGGAAGATTACCGCACGGCCGGAATAGAAACGCTGAATGCCGTTCGGCGCATCAAGCAGGAACTGCCCGAGGTGAAGACGATCCTCGGTGTCAGCAACATTTCGTTCGGCCTGGCGGTGTACCCGAGGCGAGTACTCAATAGCGTCTTCATGCACGAGGCGGTTGACAACGGCCTCGACATGGCTATCGTTAACTACTCTAAAGTCTATCCGTTATACAAAATACCTGAAGTTGAAGTTGAGCTTGCGCGCAAGCTTATTCACGCAGACACGAGCGCAGGCGACCCGCTGCAGGTCTACATGGCGCACTTCGCCGGCATGGAGAAGAAGACAGAAGCGCCGGAGCCTGAGGTCGCCGATCTACCGATCGAGGACAAGCTGAAGTTTGCCATCATCCGCGGCGAAAAGGCGGTCGGAGAAGGCGCGAACCGCAAGTCGCTCCAGGACTTGCTCGAAGAGGCCCTCGCCACCTATACGCCACTCGACCTAATCAACACCGTGTTGCTCGACGGAATGAAGACGGTCGGCGAGCTATTTGGCGCGCGAAAGATGCAGCTGCCGTCCGTGCTCGATTCTGCTTCGGTGATGAAGCAGGCGGTCGCGCATCTAGAACCGAAGATGGAGAAGGTCGAGGGTGATGCGCGTAAGGGTACCATTGTGCTTGCCACGGTGAAGGGCGACGTGCACGACATCGGCAAGAATCTGGTCGATATCATCTTGAGCAACAACGGCTACAAGGTGGTGAACCTTGGCATCAAGCAGCCGTCGGATACGATCATCAAGGCTGCGGTCGAACACAATGCGAGCGCCATTGGCCTGAGCGGACTGCTCGTGAAGTCCACGCTCGAGATGAAATACGTCATACAGGACCTGCAGCAGCAGGGCCTTTCATTCCCGGTTATCTGCGGTGGCGCAGCGCTCACGCGCAAGTACGTGGAAGACGATTTGCGCCGCGAGTATTCGTCGGCTGTGTTCTATGCGGACGATGCTTTCGGTGGGCTGCATGTGATGGAAGATCTGGTTTCGGGAGACGGCCGCCGCGAAGCCCGTATGAGCGAGGGCCGCGAGGTGAAACCGTTTGCCAAAGCGGCAGCGGCGGCCGGGACGGCGACAGGAACGGCGGGTGCACCGGTCTCTACCGAGCGCAGCGCCGTCGTCTCGGAGGCGCCGAACATTCCGGCAGCGCCATTCTACGGCGTTCGAGTGGAGAAGAATCTCGATCTGCGGGAAGTCTTCAAGTACGTCAACGAGACTGCGTTGTTCAAGAACCAGTGGCAGCTCAAGACGGCGTCGCAGGAGCAGTACGTAAAGGCAGTCGAAGAGAAATTTCGGCCGCTGTTGTTGGAGTTGGAAGACAAGATAATCGCGGACGGACTGTTCGAGCCCAAGGTGGTCTACGGCTACTTCCCGTGCCAGAGCGAAGGCAACGACGTCATCGTCTACGACGCCCGGGAGCACGACCGCGAAGTCGCGCGATTCACCTTCCCACGCCAGAAGGAAGGCCGCAAGCTCAGCATCTCCGACTTCTTCGCCCCGCGCAGTTCCGGGCGACCAGACGTTATCGGCATGTCGCTGGTCACGATCGGCGACAAGGCTTCGGCCGAGACCAAGCGGCTGTTCGATGCGGGCGATTACGCCAATTACCTGTATCTGCACGGGCTGAGCGTCGAGACTGCGGAGGCGCTGGCAGAGTACTGGCACAAGCGCATGCGCGAGCAGCTTGGAATCGCTGGCGATGACGCCGAGCGCATCAGCGACCTGTTCCACCAGAAGTATCGTGGTGCTCGCTACTCGTTCGGATATCCCGCATGCCCGAACCTTGAGGACCAGACGAAGCTGTTCGCGATGCTGCACCCCGAGGAGAACATTGGCGTTCGCCTGACGACGGGATTCCTGCTCGAACCCGAACAGTCCACGTCTGCCATCGTCGTGCACCATCCGGCGGCGAAGTATTTCGTGGCATAACCTCTTATTGTCAGGTCCGTCTAACTGCTGTAAGTTGCTGAGCCGTTTTTTGGTTTCGATTGACGAGGGATGCATGAGACGACTCTTCTGTGCGTGTCTTTGTGCCGTTCTGTTTTCTGCACCCGTGCTCGCCGCACAGGAAAAACCCCAGGGGGCGGCGCCAGCTGCGGCACAGAGCGCCGCACCGGAAGCCCGCCCGGGTGACGTCGGCACAATCGATGCCATCATCGGGGCACTTTACGACGTCATTTCCGGCCCGGCGACGCAGAAACGCGACTGGGGCCGCATGCGGTCGCTGTTTCTCCCCGGAGCGAAGCTGATTCCGACCGGAATGCATCCGGACGGCAAAATTGGAGCCCGCTACTTGTCCGTCGATGAATACATCGGCCGGGCCGAGCCTTTCATGGAGAAGGAAGGATTCTTCGAAAGTGAACTGGCCCGGCGTACGGAACAGTTCGGCAACATCGCGCACGTCTGGAGCACCTACGAATCGCGCCGCGCCAAGGGTGAAAAGCCGTTCGCGCGCGGCATCAACAGCATTCAGTTGATGAACGATGGCCATCGCTGGTGGGTGGTGAACATCTTCTGGCAGGGCGAATCGCCTGAGCAGCAGCTACCGCAGAAGTACCTCGAAAAGCCGTGAACTCTTCTGTCGGCAGTCGGCGCGGATGGAGCCAGTAACGCGCGACTCTGATACAGTTTGTACCCGTGTCACCGCACGAGGAGTATTCACGGCGGTTGCAGGAACGTGAAGGGCGTGTTTCACGGCTCGAACGACTGCATATCCAACTTGGAAACATCAGGCTCGCGGTATTCGCAGCCGGTATAGTTCTGGCGGTCCTGGCCCTGCGACATTCGATTTCGTGGTGGTGGATCGTCGCGCCCCTGGTCGCGTTCGTTGTCCTCGCCATACGCCATTCAAGGGTCATCCATACCCGGACGTGTGCCGAACGAGCCGCTACCGTTTACAGAAACGGACTGGCGCGTATCGAGGACCGCTGGGCGGGCACTGGAGAAACTGGCGAACGCTTCTACGACACGCATCACGTGTACGCCGGAGACCTCGACCTGTTCGGCCCTGGCAGCCTCTTCGAACTTCTGTCCACCTGCCGCACACGCATCGGTGAAAACACGCTTGCCAGTTGGCTGCTGGGTCGGGCCACGGAGCAGGAGACTGCCGACCGCCACAACTCGGTTGAAGACCTTCGGGATCGCCTGGATTTCCGCGAGGATCTCGCCGTGCTCGGTGAAGACGCCCGGACCGGTGTGCATCCTGAGGCGCTGTTGCGCTGGGCCCAATCCAACGTTGCACCCACGCCGGTCGCGTTCAGAATAGCCGCGGCGGGGCTTGCGATCGCAGCGATAGGTCTGGCCGTGCTCTGGGGAGTGAATGGTCTGGCTGCTCCGTTCGTGGCGATCGTACTGGTTGAAGGCGCAGCCGCGTACGGCATGCGCAAGAGGATCGAAGCCGTTACGCACAGCGCGGAGCACGCCTTTGCCGACCTGAAGCTTCTTCAGCAAGTGGTCGCGCGCCTGGAGAGGGAGAAGTTCAGTTCAGTGCACCTCCTGCGACTCCATAAGGATCTTCACCACCACAAGCTACGTGCGTCACGAGCCATCGCAAAATTGAGCACCCTGGTCGATCTCGTCATGTCGCGCGACAACCTGTTTCTGCGAGTCTTCGACATTCCCTTGCTTTACTCGGTGCAGGTCACGTTTGCCCTTGAGCGCTGGCAGAGGGAGTACGGCCATGACATCGGTACCTGGCTCGATGCGGTCGGAGAAATGGAGGCGTTGATCTCGATCGCGACCTATCGCTACGAGCACCCGCACGACGCGGTTCCTAAATTCGTAAGCGAAACGTGCTTTGAAGCGACCGAACTCGGCCATCCGCTGCTACCGATGGACAAGTGCGTTCGCAACGACGTGAAACTGGGCGCACCGGGTACAGCAATCCTGGTTAGCGGCTCGAACATGAGCGGCAAGAGTACCCTGCTGCGCTCGGTTGGCATAGCGACCGTGATGGCCATGGCCGGCGCACCTGTGCGAGCGAACGCCCTGACGTTGAGCCCGCTGCAGGTTGGGGCGAGCATCCGTGTGAACGATTCGCTGCAGGAAGGCGCCTCGCGCTTCTATGCCGAAATCACGCGCCTTAGGAAGATATTCGACCTGGCCAGCGCGCAGCCTGCGTTGCTCTTTTTGCTCGACGAACTGCTGCAGGGAACAAATTCTGCGGATCGCCGCGTTGGGGCAGAGGGGCTGCTGAGAGCCCTCCTGGACCGTGGCGCAATCGGACTGGTGACCACTCACGATCTTGCTCTCACCGATATCGCCGGCCCAATGCACCAGCGCCTGCAAAACAAGCATTTTCAGGATGAACTCAGCGAGGGCCGAATTCGCTTCGACTACAAGCTTCGTGAGGGCGTCGTCACAAAGAGTAATGGCCTGGAACTGATGCGCTCGATCGGTCTTGAAGTGTGATTGGCAGGTTAGGGGGACGGGGCACAGCCCCGTCCCACACCGGCACTAGAAGATCAGCTTCCCACCAAACAGGAACCGTCTTCGATCGATGCCGTCCGTGACCAGGTTGCCGGCGAACGTGAATCCGCCGTTGTTGTTGAATGCCGGATTCCCGAAGATGCCGGTGACGGCGTTGTTCACGCGCCCGTTCGGCACGCCAAGGAACTGGCGGTTAAGAACATTGAACGCCTGTGCCTGAAACTGGAATGTGAGTCTCTCGGTCAATCTTGTGTTTTTAAAGAACGCAAGATTGGCTGTACTGATGGCCTGTCCTCGCGCAGTGTTGCGGCCGACTCCGAGGAACGGTGAGCCGAAAGCCTGTGCAGCCATCGGATTGTTGATGATCCAGTGGACACCGCTCAGACTCGTCGGATTTCCGGTCACGATATCGGTGATACCGCAGTCGGGCGCCGTGGGATCGGTGCACTGTCCGACAGCATCGAACGGAGCGCTTGGGCTGCCCAGGATCGGACGGCAGGCGTCGCGGCTAGATCCGCCAGTGAAGTTGGTCGGGTCGCACAGCGATTCACCCGGCCGCCACCTCTGGGTGACCGTGTACGGCTGTCCACTGGTGTAGCGATAGGTCGTGTTCACCTCCCAGCCGCCAAGCAAATGCCCAAGGAATCCCTGCTGTGAACGCATCCACGGCAGGTCGTACTGCAGATAGAGCCCGAACACGTGCGGGTAAGAAATGCCGCTGATGCCGCGTTCGGCCCTTGTGACATCGAACGGATTTTGCGCGTACGCTACGGCGTTGCCGCCGTACCCGGTGCTCGAGAAAGCCTCGCTGGTGTTATCGATAGTCTTGCTGAACGTGTACGCGGCGCTCATGGTCAGCCCGTGCCAATCACCCATACGAAGCTGTGTCTGCAGACCGTGGTAGATCGAATACGCACTTGATGTGTACTCGACCACGTTGGTCTTCGTGCAGTCCGCATGGCGGAAGCCGCCATCGAACCCGGGTTGCGTCGGGTCATCACACGGGTGCAGGTTGGAGGGGATCACGTTGGCAAACCCGGCATCGATGAGCGGGCCCAGCGCCGGATTACCGTTGACCTCCTGGAAATTGTGCAGCGTGTGGTTACCCACATAGCGAACTTCTGCTGCAGCGCGCGACCCGATCTGCCGCTGGATGCCGAAGTTCCATTGCTCGGAGTACGGTGGGCGGAAGTTCGGATCCAGCAACGTCTGCAGGGCAAGTCCGGGATCGCCGCCAACCGGCGCGAACTGCAGCAGGGAAGCCTGAACAGCCGGTCCGGAGAAGTCCGTACCAGCCGGAAGCCCCGGAATGGTTCCGCTGACGAAGCTTGCAAGCGTCGATACCGGGGCGCCTGCTGCGACGTTGTTCGCCATGTTGTAGTACGGGAAGTCGTATGCAATACGAAAGCCGCCGCGGATCACGGTCGCTCCGTTGCCGAAAAGCATTTTTCCGAACCCGGGCGTCCAGTTGAAGCCGAACACGGGACCGAAATTGCGATAGTGGTTCGGGAATTTCGGAATCGTGGTTCGGCTTAGCGGAAGCGTGGGATCCCACAATGGGTTCGGCCCGGTCTGCTGCGCTACGCTCTCTTCGTGCAGCAGGTTCGCGGCTTGGCCGAAGTACTCCCACCTGAGGCCGAGGTTCAACGTCAGGTTTTCCTTCACGCGCCAGTCGTCCTGAATATAGAGCGCGATGTCGTTCTGCTTCAGGCGCTGTACGAACGGGCCGTCCGCCACCGTGCTCAAGTTCGGAGTATTCGCCACCAGCGCGTTGAAGTTATCGAAATCGAACAGGCCGTTCACATTGAACAGGCCGTAGTTCGGAGCGCGCTGCCGTGAATACTCGCCGCCGAACTTGATGAAGTGCTTGTTGTGCAGCCAGGAGGCGTTATCCTGCACCTGCGTGTTGTTGATGATGCGACCCTGCGGCCAGAGAATATTTACACCGAATCCGAGGTCTGTCGGAGCGTCGATCACTATCTGCGGCGTGCAGCCCGTCAGGTTGGTCTGCAGACAATTCGGGAATGCTCCGCCCTCAAATGCGCTGTTGGCGCGCGAATAGCTGAAGCGAACCTGGTTCAGCAGGTTGGGATTGAAGGTGTGAGTCAGGTCAAGCCCGATCTGCTGGCTCCGGCCGGGCACATCGACGAAATCACCCGCGGCAGCCGCAGCGGAACCGTTGAACGCGAAGTTTGTAGTCGTATTCTGCTGGAACAGATAGCGCACGAAGAAGCGATCCTTTGGCGTCAGCTGAAAATCAACGCGCCCCGTTGCTTCGTAGTCGTTGTATTGCGAGGGAATGGACCGGCTGATAGTGCCGAATTCGATCGGCACCGTGATTCCATTCGCCGTGACCGGAACCATCTGAATGTTACCGAACTGCGGATTGCCGGCCTTAACGGTTGACGGTCCAAAAGCGGCCAGCGCAGCCACTCCGGGGCTGTTGGGAAACGCCGCCTCCAGCTGTTGAATACCGTTCGGTGTAGGGGTGATTCCGGGCGACGATGAAGACGCGCCGCCACCCGTACGGGTGCGCTGGAAATTGGCCGACCCGAAGAACCATATCCGATTCTTCACGATGGGACCACCCAGTGTGCCGCCGAAACGGTTATCGACGTACTTGGGTGGGCGCGGCTTCGCGCATACTCCGGCGGCGGGCGTCTGGCCCGGAGCGCACCACGGATCGCCGTTCGGATCGGTAAAAAAGAAGTCCCCGGTCTTCGTCTGGATTCTCGATTTCTCCTGGTTCGCGAGCGAGTCGAGACCAGAGTTTTGGTTGAATTCGTAGAGCGTGCCGTGCAGGTTGTTTGTGCCCGACTTGGTGATGTAATTCACCGTCGAACCGAGATTTCGGCCGTACTCCGCGCTGTAGTTCGTGATCACCTGCACTTCCGAGATCACGTCCTGGTTGCCAAAGAAGATCGAGGGGCCGCCGATCGTGCTGTCGTTGTTGTTCTGGCCGTCGAGCTGAAAGTTGTTGGAGCGGGCTCGCTGCCCGTTCGCGGAAAACTCGGCGCCGTTGTTGTTACTGAATGATGCATCACCCGCCGTGGCGACTCCCGGGACGAACAGCGCGAGTGAGTCGTAGGTGTTGCCGATAGGCAGATTGGCAGTCTGTTTCGTGTCGAAGGTCTGCGATATCTCGTTGGTCGTAGTCTCGACTAACGGAGCGGCTCCCTCGACCGTCACCACCTCGGTGTTGGAGCCCACCTGCATCGTGATCGCGCCCAGCGGAGTGTCTTTACCAACGCTCACGTTCACGGCCTTGGCCTCGAACTTCTGGAAGTTCGGTGCCTCGACGGTCACGCTGTAGGTGCCGACCGGAAGCAGCGGTATGGCGATCACGCCCGCATTTGAGCTTCTCGTTGTGAACTCTCGATTTGTGCCGATCTGCGTGGCCTTCACCGTGGCCCCCGGGATCACGGCGCCGCCTTTGTCCTGCACTACGCCTGAGATTGATCCCGTCACGATGCCCTGGGCCCCTGCGGAAACAGGCCAGACTGCTAGAACCGCCAGCAAGACCACCAGCACGAAGCTAAATCGAAACACCAGCGAACCGGTGCTGACTTGTTGTGTGCCCAAAATGTTCATGTCAAACCTTCCCGCTCCGCCCAACGGCAGAAGCGGAACACGACAATGCACTCGGTCAACCGCATCGAGCTAAAACGGGAGAGATTGGGAGCGACGGCGACACTCCGCGGGATGACTTCGCCGGGAAGCGGGACGAGTCGAGGAAAACTTCCCGAGCCATTGGGATGAACGCGCCCATTCAATGCGTCGAGACCTACCGATTTCCGTAGAAAACAGCGACGCTTTTCGGAAATCAAGAACGGGTGCCGTGGGGGAATGCCGTGAGGGACTGGCTACGTCTGCGGCTTGGTACCATATTGCTCCGGTACATTGGAATGAACAATTGCATGCGCTTATTGAGTACCGCTGCGTTTTTATGCCTCGGCCTAAACCTCGCGTCCCCCCAGATACAGGTGCAGGATTCGCAGTCCGCTGCCAACCTGCGCGGCATTCACGCAGTCTCCACGTCCGTCGCCTGGGCCAGCGGAACGGAAGGAACTGTTCTTCGCACGCAGGACGGCGGCGCTCATTGGCAAAGGTGCGCTATACCTCCGGATGCTGAGAAGCTCGACTTTCGTGGGATTTGGGCGTGGGACGCGAACGTCGCGGAAGTGATGTCGGCCGGACCGGGTGAGCTATCGCGTGTGTTCAAGACGACAGACGGTTGCCAGCACTGGACGGAGGTGATGAGGAATATCGAGAAGGACGGTTTCTGGGATTCGCTCGCTTATCAGACGCAAGACTTCGGCATGCCTGGCGACGAAAAGACTGGTGTGCTGATTGGCGATCTCGTCAATGGTCGTTTCGACACGCGGGTCATGCTGTTGGGCCACGGGTGGTTGATCGATGATGCATCCTGCGTTGCGCGCTCCGGCGAAGCAGCATTCGCGGCCAGCAATTCGTCCGTTTTTGTCTTCGGGTCGCGCAGGTATGTCGTCGTTACCGGCGGCAAAGGCGGCCCGCGAGCACTGCTTTCCCCGCTTCTCGCTTTCCTCGATCTCGGCAAGAACTGTCTCGGAGTGCCATTACCGCTGACATCCGGCAACGATTCCTCCGGGGCCTTCTCAGTGTATTTTCGCGATACCAAACACGGAGTCGTTGTGGGTGGGGACTACAAGAAACCGCAGGAGTCACGTGGGACGACAGCCTGGACTTCCGACGGCGGGCGGCACTGGACCGCTGCTTCTAAGCCGCCGCACGGCTATCGCTCGGCCACAAGTTGGGATCCAGTTTCGAATGTGTGGATAGCCGTCGGGACGAACGGAGCCGACACGTCCGCCGACGACGGCAGGACTTGGAAGCCAATCGATAACGGCAACTGGAACGCAATCTCGCTCCCGTTTGTAGTGGGTCCAAACGGACGAATCGGGAAGCTGACGGGCAAGTAACCTCTGGGCAGCTCTGTCTATTTCAGCCTGGGGTGAGAAGCCTGGTGGGAAGTCTGGCGGAGAGGGAGGGATTCGAACCCCCGATACCCGTCAAGGTATGGCCGCTTTCGAGGCGGCTCGTATCAACCACTCACGCACCTCTCCGCGCGCGGCTTTGCTGGATGCTCTCCCATAATACCAAATGTCTCATATCAGAGAAGTGGATACGCGTGGCA
>JAEZPW010000156.1 GCA_023441255.1 Acidobacteriota bacterium | reverse complement strand
GGATTTTGGTGATTTTGGGCAGGGTGGGGGGCCGGGTGGCGAATTGGTAACGTCGCCGCCGCGCTACCCCGGGCTTCGTGGCGGTGCGGCCGAAAGGCAGGTCCCTCGACTCCGCTTCGCTCCGCTCGGGATGACAGCGCGTTGTTTGCGTGTTTGAGGTACGAAAGCCCGATCGCCCGGTGGCTCTCCATCAGGTCGGATTGCGACGAGATTTCGCGTTGGGTCCTTTTACTGCACCTTGGTTGATTGACTCGCGACTACCTGCCATTTGCCATTGCGTTTCACCCAGGTGTCAGTGAAGCGATACTTTCCGCTGATATCCTGTCCTTTGTAAGAACCCTTCAACGTATTGGTTCCAGTGGCGACGGCGGTCGTGCCGAAATGGTGGACCGTTACATCGCTTAACTGCATGGAGTCGAACTTGAGGTCGCCACTCAGGTCCTGTTTATCCTGCGCCTTGTCGGTCACGCGCCCAGCGGGATCGGTGCTAACGATGTCATCCGCTTCAAACTGATCCACTGCGGCTGCGCCGTTCTTCAGGGTTGCATCGGCCCAATCCTGTTCCAGTTTCTTGATCTGGTCTTCACCGCCTGTGGTCTTGGATGAAGTTGCCGCCTTGGTGTCCTGCTTGGTTGACTTGCCCGTGTCACTCTGTTGACCGGCAGCGAGCGCGACAGCTAACAAGCAGATGAGGAAACCAGCCAGAATCGTTCTCATGGAGCCTCCTGGCGTGCCATTGTACTCAGCACCGATGGATCGTCGTGTCTCTTAATGACCACATGCGAAAGTAACGCGACGAACGTCTCCCGACGCAAATTTGCGTTTGACCTGTCTATAACTTCAGGGTTCATAGTGAGTCGAGTGACACAGGAGAGGATCACTATGAACAGAAAAACATTCCTTGCAACCGCGGGCAGGTTTGCGATTACGGCGTGCGCCGTCGGAGGAGCCAGCTTGCTAGCCTGCGCATCGGAGTCAGATTTAGACACTGTTGAGGCGCAAAACGGCGGCGGAAGCACCGGTGGCAAAGACGGCTTCGTCGCCAAGCGACAGCTTCACGAGTACACCGGAGTTATCTCGGCGCCGCCGGAGCGCGTATTCCCACTACTGTGTCCGGTGCGTGAATACGAATGGCTGGACGGCTGGCGCTGTCGCGTGATCTACAGCGAATCCGGGGTGGCGGAAGACAATTGCGTCTTCGAAACGAACCACAAAGAAGGGCCCATGACATGGGTCGTGAGCCGATACGAACCGCCGCGCAGGATCGAGTTCGTGACGTTCGTGCCGGGGCGGCTGACCGAGCGCCTGAGCATCGCACTGGAAGCCGCAGGATCCGGCACAAAGATTCGCTGGACACGTAAGTTCACCGGACTAAGCGAGCAGGGCAACCAGGGCCTGAGCTATTGGCAGACGGATTGGGACCGCGCACTGACCGATAAACTCGAGTACTTCCTGGCAAACGGACGCATGCTGCGGAACGGCTGAGCTATCGTGGCTCGGTTCCACCTTCAGCTCTGAAGTGACAGCAATCACTGCGAACTATGACGTCCCGAGTTAACGTACGTTTGAAAGGTTATCGCGGGCTGCACGCACCAATCAGGACGCCGCTCTCATTCCTCTAGACCACGGGATCCTTCAGGGGTGCTTGCCTTCCCCTCCCGTGTTTGCCCGGTTCCGCAATCCGGATTCGCCTCCACTCGACAGGCGTTCCGCGAAGAAAGCTGCACACATAAGGAGGTTTTTGTGACAGCGACAACAACAAGGATGATCGGCAGAAAGAACACGTTCCAGCAGCTGCCGCACACGAATGATGAGCTGATACGTCGGCGTGCCCAGGAGCTATACGAAAAACGCGGCAAGAAAGACGGCCACGCGCTGGATGATTGGCTTCAGGCTGAAGCAGAGATCAGGAATGCTATCCCAATCGTGAGGCTTGCCGCATAGTTGGGGCGGGTGGCCGAGGACGCTGAAACAAGGCGCGCTGGCAGGACGGGTCGGAGACCCGTCCCCACACTAGGGAACCGGCGCTACAAAACTTTGGTCTCGGCGAGCAGGCGTCGAAACCCCGCGGAGGCAATGCGCATCTCAGGGCAGAATTGCGGTCGCCTTCAGGCGGCGAGGAGGTCGATGATGCGAAGAGCCTTGTGTGCATTCACGATGATTGTGCTGGTCGTGATCCCACTGAGCGCGCAGATGAACTCGTCTGAATCCGGCGCTTCCGGGCAGAATGCGTCTGGGACGTGGGTGCTGAACTCGTCCAAGTCGAATTTCAACGGCATGCCTGCGCCTAAGGATGTGACGCTGGTTATCGACGAGCAGGGAGACAACCTGAAATACACCGTCAGCGGCACCGGCCCGGACGGTAAACCTATCCACGAAAGCTACGACGGAACGGTCAATGGGAAGCCCGTGAACGTCACGGGAGCGCAGACGCCTGCGACGGCAAGCTTCACCAGAACGGCAGACGGAGTTGCGGGCCAGTATCAGACTGAACAGGGCGTGATGAAGTTGCACTCCAGCGTGTCACCCGATGGCAAGACTCTTACGGTGGAGTGGACCGGAACGGACAAAGAAGGCAAGCCGATGTCGTGGACCGAGGTGTACGACAAGAAGTAAGCGGTACCCACATCTGCCAACTGCGGCAGATGTGGGGCACCTGCTGTTGAGTGGGCCAGTTTGTCAGCCGCGCACCTTACTTTTTCACATTCTTATGGAACCCAGCGACAGACCACCACTTTTTGTTCCTGCCATTTGCCATTGATTTTTTTCAGCACGTGCGGACTGCCGCCACCGCAGTCTTCGCCGCATTCGTGTTGGGCGAAGACGAGTGCCAGCGAACGGTCTGCGCTGTAGCCGATGGCGGAGAACGAGATCAGTCCGGGAGCGCCTTCGAGCCAGGATTGCATTCTGCGCATGCGGCGATGACCTTGGGCAGGCTCGGTTGCGGCCAGGTAGGAGTCCTTTCCGGCGTCGGACAGCAATGAGTACATCTTGGGCAGCGTGAACTTGGTCACGAGCTTTTTGGGCTCGGCGTTCTGGCGCTTGTAGTCGGCGATCATGGATTCGTATTGCGCCTTTTCGGCGTCGGGGATGCGGAAGCAAGTGTCCAGCTTGCTCTCGTCGCCCGGTTCGGGCCACCGTACGGTCTGCTCCGAAATGATCCATTGTGTGTAGTCGCTCACGTCCTTGTCGGCGCCGAACTCGTTCGGCACCAGCATGGAGTAGATCGCGTAGGACTCGTCATCGCGTATCTCCTGTTCGGCAACCGGAGCGTTAGTAGGCGGCGCAGCGGTCTGGGCGGCCGGCGGTTCCGCCTGCGACTGCATCCGTAGCGCACTGGATGGGGTCTGGTGCGGGACGACGAGCAGGGCGACAGCGATCGCAGTGGCGCGGCAGAACGACATCTACACACCTTAGGTGTTTGGAATGCTGCTAAAGCGGGCTAGTTGTGTCGGCCGGACGAAATCGTGCGACTAAGGTCGCTGCCGCATCCAAGTCCGACGAGGTGCCGCATGGTTCCCAAGATTGCGATTGTTGGAGCCGGTCCGGGCGGAATCGTTGCTGCGCGATATTTGCGAAGTCACGGCTTTGCGTGCACGATGTTCGAACAAAGCGGCGACCTCGGCGGCCAGTGGAACTCTATGAGTCCGCACAGCGGAATCTGGCCGACGATGCGGACGAACACGAGTCGCGTGCTGACCTGCTTCAGCGATCTTCGCCACGAACCTGGGCTGGCGACATACCCTTCGAACACGGAGATGCTTGCATATCTGAAGCGGTATGCCGCTCACTTTGGGCTTGCGAACGACCTGCGTCTGAATACGAGAGTCGAATCGGTGGAAAGGTCCGGCAATGGGTACGCGATTCGTTCGGTCACTGGC
>JAEZPW010000188.1 GCA_023441255.1 Acidobacteriota bacterium | reverse complement strand
CCCACGTACTCGGCCACGAAATCGCCCACTCCTCTGGTATTCTGAAGTGTCGGAATAGTGATTCCGACAATCCTGCTTCGCATCTAAACAATCAGTGTTTCCTCAGCTATTTCATATCGGATCGTTCGCGGTTCCTACCTATGGCGTCCTTGTAGCGACCGGCGTGCTTGTCGGCTTGCTTGTGGCTGCCAAACTCGCTCACGCACAAGGCCTCGATCCTGAAAAGACCTGGAATCTCGGCATACTGTTGGTCCTCTCGGCGATCATAGGCGCGAAGGTTCTTCTGTTCGTGAACGACTGGAGCTTTTACGCTGCCCATCCGCGGGAAATCATCAGCTTGAGTACCTGGCAGGCAGGCGGAGTCTTTTACGGAGGAGTGCTGGCTGCGCTTGCTGCCGGTATCTGGTACATCCGCCGGAATCGCATGCCGTTGCTGCGCACTCTTGACTCGTTCGCCCCCGGCCTGGCACTCGGACACGCAATCGGTCGCGTCGGCTGCTTCGCAGCGGGATGCTGCTTTGGAAAACCCACTTCCCTGCCGTGGGGAGTCACTTTTACGAACCCTCTGGCGAACGCAATATCCGATACGCCACTCGGCGTCAGGCTTCATCCAACGGAGCTGTACGAATCGGTCATCGAGATTGCGAATTTCCTCATCCTGTACTGGCTCATCAAGCACAAGAAGTTTGAAGGACAAGTGATTGGCTCGTACCTTTTCCTTTACGGTGTCGCGCGATACTTCATTGAGTTTCTGCGCGGGGACCCGGGACGCGGATCCTTCTTCGGAATCATGACCGGCACGCAGTTCATTTCCATATGCCTGGTTGTGCTTGGTGCTGCTTTCTGGTTGTGGCGAAGGCCGGTCACTAAACCGGCCACAGCCGTCACCGTCGGCAGGTAGTCGGATTGATAAGAGTCATTGTGAACTGAGTTCCCTACCGCCATAATGTTCTGTGGCGCGATCTGAATACCCGTTCACCATTGAACCTGATGCAAAGGACATCGGCAGGCGCCTTGATCACGTCCTGATGGGCTATGTCCGCGACATCAGCCGCGTCCGTCTGCAGCAGGTCATCGACGAAGGCAAGGTGCTGGTCAACGACCAGCAGCAGAAGCCATCGTACAAGCTGCGCGCGGGAGACCACGTCACAGTGCTTGGACCTGCCGCAAGGCTGCCTCTACGAGCTATCGCCGAAGATATTCCCCTCGACGTCATTTTCGAAGACGAAGATCTTGCTGTCGTCAACAAGCCGGCCGGCATGATGGTTCATGCGGGCGCGGGCGCGACCGATTCCGAGCGCAGCCGCGGCACGCTTGTTAATGCCTTGCTCCACCGTTTCGAGGCACTCTCGGGCGCAGCTGGCGAGTTGAGGCCCGGGATAGTCCACCGTCTCGATCGCGAAACCAGTGGCCTCATCCTGGTCGCCAAGACTGACTCCGCCCACCGAAAACTCTCCCGCCAGTTCGAAACGCGAACAGTGAAGAAGACGTATGTCGCCCTGGTGCACGGATCATTGAAGCAGGACACCGGTACGATAGAAGCCGCAATCAGCCGGGACGCGATCCGGCGAACCCGCATGACCACTCGACGAAGCAAGGGGCGGGAAGCTGTAAGCCACTGGAAAGTGCTGCGGCGCATCCAGTCACTCTATGGGAAGTTCACGCTGACCGAGGTACGAATCGACACTGGCAGGACACACCAGATCCGGGTTCATATGGCGTCGTTGGGACATCCGGTAGTCGGAGACACTCTGTACGGCGCGCCACGGGAGTTAAAGGCAGAGGTTCACACAACCGCAAGCACCCGTCGAAGCGCTCGGAATCTGTTGCCCAAGGCCGCGACGCCGAGTTTGTCTCCTATGATGCTGAGCAGAAACTTTCTTCACGCCGGCAGTATCGAATTTTCACATCCGCGAACGGGAGACCGGATGAAATTCGAGCGCGGCCTGCCCAAAGAACTCGAGACATTTCTAGCGTCACTGGAGCCGCACGGAGTTGAACAACCATGAACGCGATTCGAGTTGTATTTTCAACCAGATGCGAGCTCGTCTATGGATGTGTTCGGTCGCGAGTGGAACGAAACTGGCATCGTCCGATCAGAAGTGCTAGGCCAGGGATTGGACTTTCGCTTGCAGGCACCTACTGCATCTGAACAGCTATAATGGAAGTTGAATGAACAAGCTTCATCTACTCGTTCTCGTTTCGGTTCTGGTCGCGGCAGGCGCTCAGGCGCAGAACGCTCCGGAAAAGGAACTGCCTTCTGCCCCGTCAGCGACAATACAGCAGCAGCGCCAGCAACCCTCCTCCCCGGCACCTGCGTCCACACCGCAAAAGCAGCCTTCGAGCACGCCGCAGCAAGGCGCACAGGCTGCGGCCGAAACGGCGGAGAAGTCAGTAATCCCTTCCGCGCCTCCGGACGGGAAGGGCGGTGATGGCGGTTCGGCGATCGCGAGAGCAAACGACGAGCCCTCGAACGACCCGAACCAGTACACGTTCAGAACGAACGCGGACGAAGTAAACGTCATTTTCACGGTCACGGACAAACATGGCCGTTTCGTCAAGGACCTGCGTAAGGAAGATTTCAAGGTTCTGGACGACAACAAACCACCGCAAGCCATTCGTGGATTCCGCGCCGAGACTGACCTTCCGTTGCGAGTGGGACTTCTGGTGGATGCCAGCAATTCGGTTCGCGACCGGTTCACCTTTGAACAGGAAGCCGCGATCGAGTTCCTGAACCAGATCATTCGTTCCAACGTCGACCGGGCTTTTATCATTGGCTTTGACACTACGGCGGAAGTCACGCAGGACTTCACCGGCGACACTGAGAAATTGTCGAGAGGCGTCCGCGCGCTCCGTGCCGGTGGCGGCACTGCTCTTTATGATGCTCTTTACTATGCCTGCCGGGACAAGCTCAAGAATGCAGACCAGGGTGGCACTACGGCCCGTAAGGCCATCATTCTGTTGAGCGACGGCGAAGATAACCAGAGCCGCGTGACCCGAGAAGAAGCGGTCGAAATGGCACAGCGGGCCGAAGTTATCGTGTATGCCATAAGCACCAACGTGAGCGGCGTTAAGCTCCGTGGCGATAAGGTTCTGGAGCGCCTTGCCGATGCCACCGGCGGACGCGCATTTTTCCCGTTCAAGGTTCAGGACGTGGCAAATGCGTTCAGCGAAATTCAGGACGAGTTGCGGAGCCAGTACGCGCTCGCCTACAAACCGAGCAGTCTGCAGCCTGACGGCCGCTATCACGCTATCGATATTGAGGCACAAAATCACAAGAATCTAAAGGTGCGGGCCCGCAAAGGATACTTCGCACCGAAACCGTAACGCTCTTTTGAGGTCAGCTTGGGCCGCGGCTTCAAGC
>JAEZPW010000153.1 GCA_023441255.1 Acidobacteriota bacterium | reverse complement strand
GGTCCAGCCAAGCTGGGCCTGCCGCTTTTCTCTTGCCTCGTTCGACATCGAGTTTCTAGCGTAAGACTCAACAACAGCTTCATCACTGCACGCGGCCGGCTACATCACCGCCTCCGTGCCGTGCTTCGCCGGAACATAGGAATGGAAAAGCAAGGTGCAAAGATGAGATTGAGATCCCTGGCGTCCTGTCTTCTTGTGTTGCTTGCCACGCTCGCCGCTATGGCGGCCACTCCCCCGGCCCCTGCCGCTTCCGGCAAGGGTGATGTTTATATAGTTCCGTTCTCGCACCTTGACCTGTTCTGGGCGGGCACCCGCGAAGAGTGCCTGAGCCGTGGAGACCGCATCATTAGTAAGGCAATCCAGGTTGCCGAAAAGTATCCGCAGGCGCGTTACCTGCTCGAAGACGAAGTGTTCGTCGCGAATTATGTCGAGACCCATCGCGGCACGCCGGAGCTAGAGAAATTCAAGCGCCTGGTGAAGGAAGGTCGCATCGAAATCGGGCCCAAGTGGGTCGGCATCTTCCAGAACCTTCCTCGCGGTGAGGCGCTCGCGCGCAATCTGTTCTACGGCAAGCAGTACGCGCGGAATATGTTTGGCGTCAATCCGCAGACGGTGCACCTTGGCGACCTGCCGGGCTACACCTGGCAGTTTCCCCAGGTCGTAAAGAAGTCCGATGTTCCCAACATCATCATGACCCGCATGGGTCCGCAGGATAAGTCTCTGTTCAATTGGAAGTCGCCCGACGGCACGAGCGCCCTGCTGTGGTATGTCAAGAAAGGTTATGGCTGGGGCGTCGGCCTGGGACTCCACAAGGAACTGGATCAGACCCGGTTCGACAAGATCAAGAAGGACCTCGACGATGTGCAGGCCACGGTGAACGGCCCTATTTACCTCGGCTGGGGAACAGATCTGTTTGCGCCCAGTGAGAAGGTGGTCGAGAACATTCCGGTCCTGAACCAGAACCTCGCGCCGTGGAAATTCCAACTCTCGACTCCCGATGAATTCTTCCGTGCAGCGTCGAAGTCTTCGGATATCCCGGTGCTCACAGGTGAGATTCCGTCTTCGTGGTCGAGCATTATGACGACCTTCTTCCACCTCTGGCCGCCGGTGATCAAGGGTACGGATGCGATGGTCGCCGCCGAGAAGTTTGCGACGATCAATTACGCGCTGGGCTATGCCGACTATCCTCAGGCTGAATTTGATTCGTTGTGGAAGAACCTCCTTCAATCGATGGACCACAACAACTTCGGCCAGGGCGGCATCATCGGCGACGGACGAAGCCTCGAGTTCTCAAATACCGCCATTACGCGTGGCAGCGCTATTCTACGTGACTCGCTCCGCAATATTGCCGAACGAGTGCGTCAGCCCTTCCCGGTTGCCACGGCAGTGGTCGTTTTCAACTCCACCAACTGGACGCGCGACGATGTCGTCAACACGCACCTGAGCCTCTATGGTGATGTGGGACCCGGCGATCGCCTTGGCGAGTACAAGAATGGCATGCGCCTGGTCGACGAGAACGGTGTGTCCGTGCCGTTCAAGGTCTACCAGTCATACGGTACGGTGTCTCGCGGCTACGATATCAGCTTCATCGCTCGCGGGGTGCCTTCGCTCGGCTATAAGACCTACTACATGGTCCCGGCGGACAAGTTCGATGCATTCCCGAATGCCACAACAGTGACGTTGGATGATCCGAACCCTGCGCGGCCAAAGCGCACCCTCGACAGCGACAAGTTTGAGAACGAGTTCTATGTTGTCAGCGTGGACCGGGCGACCGGCGCGTTCACAGTCTTTGATAGAGAACTGAATCGAAACATCGTAAAAGATGTTTCGGTCGTGGGCACCGAAGAGCGTGGCGGCAACAGTATCGCGATCGAGCCGTATACCGGACGCGAGCAGTTGCTGACACCTTCTGCTGTCGAGGTGGACGAGAATAACCCAGTTAAGACCGTGGTTCGCATACGCGGAACGCTTGCCGCTGTGCCCGTCACCCAGAAGATCTTCCTCTTTGCGAATCTGAAGAAGATCGACATTGAAACGACTGTTGACTGGCCGCAGAACCGGTTCATGCGGGTGCAACTGCGGTTCCCCTACGAACAGAAAGACGCAAAGCTGCGCTATGGCATTCCGTTCGCTTCTGCGGGTGACGGCGACATCATGCCGGGTACTGGCCCTCACTCCGGCGACGAGGTGTCTCCCGCGGAGTGGAGCAACTGGCGCCAGATCCAGGACTGGATGTTTGTCGGCAATGAGGACGGCGGCTTCACGCTGTCGGCGGACCGTCAACTCATGATCGTTGGACCGGGCGTAGTGAATGCGGGCATGTTGCGCGGCACCTACGCCACTCAGGAGTTCCAGCGGGAGGGCAAGACTACTCTCGTTCAGGTGCCTGCCGCCGGAACGTACACGTTCCGCTACTCGCTAACCTCCGGCAAGGGCGACTGGGCGGCGGCGAAGTCTTACCGTTCCGGTGCAAACTTTGCCAATCCGCTGATCGCGGTCACGTCGGTCGACGAGATAACGCAGAAATCGCTGCCGCCGACGCGTTCGTTCCTGACGCTCAACGCCGATAACCTCGTGGTCAGCGCGGTCAAGAAAGCGGACCAGGACGGCTCGGTCGTTGTGCGCTTGTATGAAATAGAAGGAAAACAGGCATCCACCCCGGTAGAGTTTCTGGGTGCCAAGCGCTCGTTCCAGACCGTGAATCTGCTTGAAGATAAGACGGGACAGAACCAGGCTCAGATGCTTAATGTAAAACCCTCTGAGATAGACACTGTTCGAATCACCCTGAAGTGATTTCGAACCGCGTGAGCGAGGGCGCGATGAACCAGTCGCGCCTTCATTCATCTACGCGAGACCGTTGCGAACGTCGATACGAGAACATGATGATGAAAAAGGCATACTCGATTCTGCTCGTTGTCATCCTGCTGGCTTGCGCTGTTGCCGTTGCACAGCCGCCCTCCCCTGCCGAAGTAAACAAGAAAGTCGACTCGATCCTCAGCAAGATGACGTTGGAGGAGAAGATCGACTATATCGGCGGTTACAACGAGTTCTATATCCGCGCCATTCCGCGCCTTGGCGTCCCAGAAATGAAAATGGCGGATGGACCGATGGGAGTCCGCAATTACGGACCTTCGACGGCCTATCCGGCGGGAATAGCCATGGCGGCATCGTGGGACACGAATCTAGTGAACCGAATCGGGATGATGATGGGCAAGGATTCGCGTGCGCGCGGCGTACACTTCCTGCTCGGGCCTGGAATGAATATCTATCGCTCCCCGATGAACGGGCGGAACTTCGAGTACTTCGGTGAAGACCCGTTCCTCGCGTCCCGCATGGCTGTGGCCGACATCAAGGGCATCCAGAGCCAGGGCGTTATCGCCACGGCAAAGCACTTCATGGGCAACAACCAGGAGTGGGACCGTCACCGCATCAGCTCCGACATGGATGAGCGGACGATGCGCGAGATTTATTTGCCTGCCTTCGAGGCCTCCGTCAAGGAAGCTCATGTCGGCGCCATCATGGACTCGTACAACTTCATCAATGGTGTTCATGCGACACAGAATGCTTTCCTGAACACCGAGGTCCTGCGCAAGGAATGGGGCTTCACGGGTATCGTTATGTCGGATTGGGATGCGACATACGATGGAGTCGCCGCGGCGAGTGGCGGCCTCGATCTCGAAATGCCCAGCGGCAAGTATATGAACCGCCAAACCCTTCTGGCCGCGGTAAAGGACGGAAAGGTTCCGGAAGCGACCATCGACGAGAAAGTCCGGCGCATTCTTCGCACTGCCATGCAGTTCGGCTTTTTCGACCGCGAACAGACCGACTCCGAGATTTCCAAGGACAATCCCGAAGCGCGCCAGGTCGCACTCGATGCCGCTCTCGGCAGCATGGTGTTGCTAAAGAACGACGACGTTCTTCCTCTGGACAAATCGAAAACCAAGACCGTGGCCGTGATTGGTCCTATCGCCGACCCGGCCGTCACGGGCGGAGGCGGCAGCTCGAAAGTCCGTCCCTTTGCCGCAGTCAGTTTTCTTGAAGGCTTAAAAACATATCTGGGGTCGAACACGAACGTGATTTACGCACCGGGAATTGCACTCGGACGTGACACGTTTGCAACCACGCCGTTCTCGACCAAGCCGGAAGGCGGCGAGCAGGGCCTGGTCGGGGAGTACTTCGACAATCAGGATCTGAGTGGAACGCCGGCGCTGGTGCGCACCGACCAGCACGTTAATTTCTGGTGGGACGTGAACGGTTACAAACCGGCTGGTCCGACCGAGCACTTCTCGGCGCGCTGGACCGGTTACTACGTGCCGGAGACAGGCGGCGACTACCGGTTCTTTGTCACAGGCGACGATGGTTTCCGCGTCTACGTTGATGACAAACTGGTGATCAATCGGTGGCGTCGCCAGCAGGTTAGTGACGAGAGCGCGACAGTGAATCTCGAGGCGGGAAAGGCCTACAAGCTTCGCGTCGAATACTTCCAGGTTGTGGGCACGGCCAGCATGCAGTTCGGGATTGAGCGCGTTTCGGACCGCGCTCTGGTCGAAGCCCGCAACGCCGCGAGCAAGGCTGATGCAGTCGTTCTGTGTGTTGGATTCAACCAGACCCTTGAAAGCGAAAGCTTCGACCGCCCGTTCGCGCTTCCTTCAGCGCAGGAAGAGCTGATCAAGACTGTCCTTGGCGCGAATAAAAAAGTAACGGTCGTCCTCACGGCAGGCGGCAACGTCAACATGGCCGGCTGGATCGACTCCACACCGGCTCTGCTTCATGCGTGGTATCCGGGCCAGGAAGGCGGCACGGCACTTCCGCGACTGCTGTTCGGGGATGTGAGTCCGTCCGGCAAGCTTCCGGCATCGTTCGAGCGCCGTCTTGAAGACAGCGCCACCTTCAACACCTACTACGACCCGAAAATTGGCCCCACGACGGGCGGCGACAAGCGCGACTATAGCGGTGCCATACGCGGCCGCGTCAACTACTCGGAAGGCGTGTTGCTGGGATATCGTCATTTCGACCGGTCGACCACCAAGCCACTTTTCCCATTCGGATACGGACTGTCGTACACCACGTTTAAGTACAGCAATCTGAAGGTCACGCCCTCCAAGGTGAAGGGCGATGCCCCGATCACCGTCTCTTTCGACGTCACTAATA
This sequence comes from Acidobacteriota bacterium, assembly GCA_023441255.1. Lineage (GTDB taxonomy): Bacteria > Acidobacteriota > Terriglobia > Terriglobales > Acidobacteriaceae > JAEZPW01. The sequence continues at coordinate 1,089 of JAEZPW010000153.1, read as the reverse complement.
CCGGCAAGCGTGAAGGTGCGGAAATCGCTCAGGTCTACGTGAGCGAGAAACACCCTACGGTACATCGACCATTAAAGGAGTTGAAGGGCTTCGCCAAGGTGCTCCTCAAACCAGGTGAAACGAAGCGTGTGTCGGTTTCGCTTGACCGGCGCGCCTTTTCCTATTACGACGTGAACGGTAAGAACTGGACAGCCAATCCAGGCGATTTCGCAATACTGGTGGGCAGTTCTTCTGAAAAGACCGAACTGACCGGAAACGCAACCCTCGCGTGATAGCTCCAGAAGTCTCTCCCGCTTCTGGAGAACAACGCAGGCGCGGTCCGAACGAGTTGGCCGCGTCTGCCGTGAATGGGCCGTTGTTCGATATCGAAGGAGTGCCAGCTTGCTTACGATCAGACCGAAACAAGAATGCCGCTGGGATCTGGTGAGTTTAGGCGAAGTGATGCTCAGGTTTGACCCCGGTGACCGGCGCATCTGGACCGCGCGTTCCTTCGAAGTCTTCGAGGGCGGCGGGGAGTACAACGTGGCGCGCGGCCTGAAGCGGTGTTTCGGCATGGACACGGCAATCGTGACCGCGATCGTCGATAACCCAGTCGGACGGTTGTTGCAGGATCTTATTTATCAGGCGGGCGTGGACCAATCGCTAGTCCGCTGGGTCGACTACGACGGAGTAGGTCGCACCGTACGCAACGGCTTGAACTTCACCGAGCGCGGTTTCGGCGTTCGTCCTGCACTCGGCTGCTCCGATCGCGGCCACACCGCGGTTTCCCAACTCAAGACCGGCGACCTCGACTGGAACGAAATCTTTTCCAAGCATGGCGCGCGATGGTTCCACACCGGCGGCATTTTTTGTGCGTTGTCCGAAAGTACGCCGGAAGTCGCGCTTGAAGCCATGCAGTCCGCCAGAAGACACGGGGTCATCGTTTCGTACGATCTGAACTATCGCGAGTCGCTGTGGAAGGCGATCGGTGGCAAGAAGCAGGCACAGGCAGTCAACCGCAAGCTGGCACCGTTCGTTGATGTCATGATCGGAAACGAAGAAGACTTCTCCGCTGCACTCGGCTTCGAAATCGAAGGCATCGACGAACAC
>JAEZPW010000096.1 GCA_023441255.1 Acidobacteriota bacterium | reverse complement strand
TCAACAGCTCTCGAAAGCTTGATGGACTGATCCGGGGTTGCATCGCGAGGATATGCTGCGTCTGCCATCACGGCTGCAAGTCTGACCCGTTCAGCTATTATACGTTGCAAACCAGAGTTGCCGAAGAGCTCAATCCTTCTCTGGCGCAAGCGGTTACGTCCAAATCGGAGCAAAGCAGCTGGCAACTTTGGCCGGGCAGCGGTGTTCCAAATAGGGGTGTGCCGGCGAGGCGGGCTGAGGTACAGAGCGGCAGGACTGCTTGCTTCTGACCGGGTGAAAACCTACAATGTAGGCTACCCGAAACCTCGAGGAGTCTGGTCTTCCATGTCAGTTCAATGTCTTACAAAATGGTCATTACTGTCGGTGCTTTCATTATCTTTGGTAGGCGTGTCTGGGTTCGCACAGACCCAGGGCGGGACTGACCAGAAGGCCTCCGCACAGGCGCAGGAGGAGACGGATCCGCTCAAGCGCCCGTTGAGCGACAAGCAGAAGAGAGACAATGCGAAGCGGTTCAAGCGCGAGGTGGGTGAAACCTACAAGAGATGGCTTGATGAGGACGTCCGCTGGATCATCACGGACGAAGAGCGTGAGGCATTCAAGGCGCTTTCGAACGACGAAGAGCGCGATGCCTTTATCGAGCAGTTCTGGCTTCGCCGAGATCCGACTCCTGACACTGTAGAGAACGAGTACAAGGAAGAACACTACCGCCGTATCGCGTATGCCAACGAACACTTCCCAGCAGGCATTCCTGGCTGGAAGACGGACCGCGGTCGCATCTACATCATGTTTGGACCGCCCGACCAGATCGACTCGCATCCGAGCGGCGGCACATATCAGCGTACACAGGAAGAGGGCGGTGGAACCACGTCGACATACCCGTTCGAAACGTGGCGTTATAGGTACATCGAAGACATTGGACAGGAAGTTGAGATCGAGTTCGTCGACACGTGCATGTGCGGCGAGTACCACATGACCATGGACCGCTCCGAAAAGGACGCGTTGTTGATGGTTCCGGGTGCTGGCCTGACGCAGTACGAAGAAATGGGAATGGCCAGCAAGACGGACCGATTCACCGGCGGTGGATTGGAACGCCTCGGCAGAGGTCCGTTCAACCAGGACCTGCAGTCGAAGCAGTTCGATCGTCTTGAGCAGTTCGCGAAATTGCAGAAGCCGCCCGCAGTGAAATTCAAGGATCTCGAAGAAGTAGTCACGCACAAGATCAACGTGAACCTGATGCCGTTCGACGTGCGTTTCGACTACATCAAGGTAACGTCTGATACCGTGCTGGTGCCGATCACGATCCAGGTGAAAAACAAGGACGTGACGTTCCAGAACAAGGATGGTGTGCAGCGCGGAACAGTAAACATCTTCGGTCGTGCCACGACACTTACTGGCAAGATCGCGCAGACATTTGAAGACACGGTCCAGGTGGACGTTCCCCAGGAGTTGCTGCCCAAGACTCTTGAGAATGCGTCCGTTTATTGGAAGGCACTGCCGTTGCGGTCTGGGCGTTACCGAATCGACATAGTCGTTAAGGACGTGAACGGAGACCGGGTCGGAAGTTGGAGCCGCGGCGTCGTTGTGCCTGAATACAGCGAAGATAAGTTGGCGTCTTCTTCTCTGATCCTTGCCGACCAGATGGAGAAAGTGCCGGCAAAGAATGTGGGTTCCGGCAACTTCGTCATCGGGACCACCAAGGTGCGTCCGAGGGTTGAACCGGCGGATGGCAAACCCGCATCATTTAAGAAGAGCCAAGCGGTAAACATCTGGATGCAGGTTTACAACCTGGAAATGGACAAGCAGACGAACAAGCCTTCGGCGACTGTGGAATACGAGGTCGTTAACGCTGCCACGAAGAAGACGGTGGTAAAGGCAACCGAAACAACAGCGCAGATGGGCAACGTTGGGGACCAGCTTACGCTGGAGAAGCGGCTGCCCTTGGCTGCGTTAGAGCCCGGGGTCTACCAGGTAACCATTAAAGTGAACGATAATATCTCTCAGCAGACGATCAGCCCTACGGCGAGGTTTGTCGTCGAGGGGGATAGCGCCGTGGCCGCAGCAACCAGTGGCGGCCAGTTGAAGTAACGGCCTGGCACGGAGTAGTTTGTCAGGCGGACGCGACAGCGCGGTTGGGCTTAGCGAGTTGGGGGTGTGAATGGCCCAAAAGCTAGCATGGCTGTTGGCGGTATTCGCAGTTGCGATACCTGCCTGTGCCGGTGACATGGGCGCCATCTCGGGATACGTCAAGGATTCGAGCGGAGTGCCCCAGATGGGGGCAATGGTGCAGCTATACGGCCCTGCTGCCACGGCGGCCGCGACCGTCTTCACGGACGCGCGCGGATTCTATTCCGCATCAGGGCTGGGCAGCGGTGTGTATGAGGTGAAGGTATCGGCGCCCTCATTCCTACCAGCACTCCGCGAAAACGTCGGCGTACGCTCGGGAAGTGCCGTAGTCATCAATGTCACGCTGAACACCCTTTTCGAAGCCCTGCAGCTTCTGCCTGCACGACGTGCGGTCTCCAGCGACGATGAGGAGTGGAAGTGGACTTTGCGGTCCATGTCGAATCGCCCTGTCTTGCGGATGGTCGATGACGGGCCGCTCGTGGTGGTTTCCCGTTCTGACCGTGCCGACGACAGGGTTCTGAAGGCAAGGGTTGCGTTTGTAGCCGGTTCCGATTCGGAGGGCTTTGGTGGAACGGCAGACATGATTACCGCGTTCAATCTTGAGCGCTCGATGTTCAGCGCCGGTACCCTCTCGCTGGATGGAAACGTAGGTTACAACGGGGGCGTAACGCCCGGAGCTGTTGTCCGTGCCAGTTACTCACACAAAATGGCTGACGGCTCGCTGCCCGAAGCTTCGCTGACCGTACGGCGGTTCGCAACTCCGGAATTGGGCGCGCGCGGTGCGGCGCTTCAAGCGCTTGCACTCAACATGTCGGACACCTTCTCGCTGGGTGAGTTCATTGAGCTCAACATCGGCAGTGAACTGCAGGCCGTACAGTTCCTTGGCCGGGCAGGCGCCGTAAAGCCTTACGGATCGGTCGACGTTCATTTATCGCCGAACACGGTTTTTGAGTATAAGTACGCGACCTCCGAGCCGAATATGCGGGGTGCAAAGGGCTTCGACTCCGCTCCTGCTGATCTGAGCGAATCGGGACCGAGAATGTCAATGTCCAACTGGACGCCGGTTCTGGAACGGGCACGCCATCAGGAAATCTCACTGGCGAAACGCGTTGGACAGAACAACTTTCAGGTTGCGTTCTATTCGGATCGAATCGTCAATCCGGCGCTGGTGGGCATCGGCGATGTCGATATGAATTCTGGCGCTTTTCTGCCGGATTTCTACTCCGGGACGTTCACCTATGGTGGGGCTAACCTGCGAGGTAACGGCCTACGTGCCGTTTACCAGCGCAAATTGAGCGCGAACCTGACCGCCACGATCGACTACTCCTACGGTCCAGCGTTAGATTTGGCTTCGGTCGACGCAGATCTTTCCGCCGTCGAGAACTATATGAAACCGGTGCACCGCCATACCGTGTCGTACAAGATGTCGGGCACCATGCCTGGATGCAAGACACGATGGCTTGCATCGTACCGCTGGACGAGCGACAGAACCATCACCCCGGTCGACATGTTCAATGCCGGGCCCGGACAGTCGGATCCGTTCCTTAACATATTCCTCCGGCAGCCGATTCCAGGGACAGGGTTCATGCCCGGGCACATGGAGGCGCTGATAGACTTCCGCAACCTGCTTGCGCAAGGCTATGTGCCGGTCGTCGGCAACGACGGCCAAACGGTGTACCTCGTGCAGTCGGCACGGTCGGTCCGCGGCGGCGTTTCATTTACCTTTTGAGGCAGAACAAAAAGATTGGGTTCAGGAGCTACGGCAGCGCGCCGTGGCTTTTTCTTTTTGGTTGTGCGCGGTTTGGGGTAAGCGGTTTAGTCAAGCAGTCGTTTCCACCACGTCTTCTTGCCTGTTTCCTCCTGCTCGAAAACGGGTGCGTCCGAGAGACCCAGAAACCCTGAAGCTTCAAGCCCGACGGGAGATTCGGCGGAATCCGTCTGGCTGACCTCCTGCCGGCTGGGGAATAAAGCTGAGCGAATAGCCGGATTGGGGCGCAGTTCAACCACAATCACTTCGTCGCTGCTGTCACCCGGGACGAGCACAACTGCCGGTTTGGATGAGGCCAGGGCGGTCGCGAGCGCATCACCGCGCTGGAAGCTTACAGCCATTCCTGATTGTGCTGCGGCGAGCGCAGTGCTTTCTTCGTCGAAGGCAATCCATCGAGCCATTGGCGCTCCTGCCTGAGTTCGATGCAGTGTAGCGGTGAATCGCTGTTCGGGGGATATACCCGGTGCGTGGAGCACCACCTGAATGGCGGGTCAGGTACCTGCGGTTCTCGTCTGCCAGAAGCAACACTGGTAGACTTAGGCAGATGCCTCAGCTACTGCGGGAGAATGTGTCAGCGCACCGATTACGCGTGGCGGCGAACAGCTCGCTCTGGCGCGAATGCGCAGTCGTCGCAGGGGTTTGCTTCTTCCTTTTCTTCTTCGGACTGGCAAGATTCGGACTGGTGGGTGCTGACGAGCCGCGTTATGCGCAGATTGCGCGAGAGATGCTGGAGCGCCACGAGTGGGTCGTCCCCATACTCTACGGGAAGGCCTGGCTGGAGAAGCCGATCCTCTACTACTGGCAGGCCATGGTTTCGTACGGCATCTTCGGGGTAAGTGACTGGGCCGCACGACTGCCGGTCGCGTTTGACGCAACTGTGATGGTATTCGCCGCGTACCTGTTCGTCCGTCGATTTCTTCAAGGCGTTCAACTGGATGCCGCTCTTGTACTGGCTTCGATGGCGGGCGTCATCGGCTTCGGGCGTGCGGCGTCAACGGACATGCCCTTGGCTGCTGCCTTCACCGTCGCCATGCTGGGATGGTTGGGCTGGCACGAGACTGGTGCAGCGAAGTGGTTGGCGACGTTTTACGTTTTCCTTGGTCTCGGGACTCTGGCGAAAGGGCCCGTCGCTCCATTCCTGGCGGCTGCCATCATCGGCATTTATGCGCTGATCCGTCGTGATCTGCACATCATCGTTCGCACCCTGCAGGCGCCGGGTATTTTCCTTTATCTCGCAGTCGTACTGCCGTGGTACATCGCCGTACAGGTGCGGGTTCCAGAGTTCTTCAGGATCTTCATTCTGGAACACAATCTGGCGCGATATGGGTCTGACTTGTACCGGCATCATCAACCCTTCTGGTACTACGTACCTGTGTTGCTGATGGCTCTGCTGCCGTGGACCGTGTTGGCGATCACGGCCCTGGTATACGGGCTACGGAACCTGCGCGGCGGGGAGGGTGTGCAGTCGCGGCATGACGCTGACCGCAGGCTGGTGCTGTTGATCTGGGCTGTTCTGCCGGTCCTGTTCTTCTCCTTCTCAGGATCCAAATTGCCTGGTTACATACTGCCCGCGATACCGGCATGGGCGCTTCTGGTGGCCGAATGGCTCAAAGCGAAGGTGGCCGCGCAGGAACGCGTCAGCCCGGTGCTGCTGGTCGGGCATGCGGCGATTTCCACCCTGGTTTTGGGGGCGGCCCTACTGAGCGGCTTTTTCCTCCAGAGAATGCACCCCACGGCTCACGCCTACGAAATTGCTGCCATTTCGGCCGGTGTCGTTTTCGCCGCCGTTTCCGCCATTCTGGTATTACGGGGCACAAGGTTGCTTCGCTTTGCGACGCTGCTGCCGGTCGTAATGGCGCTGACATTTGTGTTGAAGGTTGGAGCACCTCTCCTTGACAGTACGCAGTCGGCCAGACCGGTCGAGGAAGAAATTAGAAAACTGGGCCGAGGAAACGTGCCGATAGCCGGCCTGCATATCCGGAGGGAGACCGAATATGGGCTGGCATACTACTTGAACCGGCCTGTATCCATGTACGACCGAAACGAAGTGCCCGAATCTGGCCATCTGGTTGTGGTGGACAAGACCAGGGGTGACTGGAAGGTGATTATGGCACCAGGAGTTCGCGCCTACTGGGTCGGCAGCTACGCTCCGCAGCATCTAGACTTCTACTGGATCGAGCCAGAGACACCCGGCAGATGACTCCTGTTGCTTCCGATTGTTCCGCTTTTGCCGTCCAGCTAACGCGAAACCCCCAAACAGGGTTAAGCTTGTCCAATGGCGATGTGGCGTCGCGAACCCGAGCCTATTGAGAACCAGGTCGACATTCTGGACCTGAGGCATTTCTCTTCCTCGGACCTTCGCGCGCTCATGGAGGAGGAAACGAGGCTGTGGTCGCAGTCGTTGCACTGGGATTATCGCAGCTCGGCGGACATGATCCTCCGCTATCTGGATGCCAAGATTCTGCCGGGCTATGCGGCTGTGCAGGACGGGCGGGTGTTCGGCTACAGCTTCTTCGTCTACGAGGGTGCCAAAGGCGTTGTCGGCGACCTGTTCGCGAGCGTTCCCCCCAGAGAAACGCCCGGTTGGTCCCTGAAGGAAGTTGAGGAACGCCTGCTGAAACACGTCATCGACACGCTGCAGCAGTCACCCGGCGTGCAACGTATCGAGGCGCAACTGCTCCCCCACGACACTGGGACGGTTTCGCGGCCGTTCCTGAAGGAAGGTTTCGGGCGCTTTCCCCGCATCTTCATGGTTCTTCCGCTGCAGCCGAGAACCCGTGCCGTTTATCCCGGGTTGCCTGCGGACGTTGAACTGCGGCGGTGGTCCGAGCAGGACTACCAGCCTGTCGCGTCGCTTATAACAGCAGCCTATCGCAACCACGTCGATTCCGAGATTAACGATCAGTACCGGTCAATGACCGGCGCTCTAAGGTTCCTGAACAATATCGTGCGATTTCCCGGTTGCGGACAGTTCGATCCGGGAGCATCGTTTGTGGCGGTGAGCAGGACGACCAACAGCATCATCGGCACAATACTCTGCTCGCGGGTGAAGGACGATGTTGGTCACGTGACGCAGGTTTGCCTCCTTCCCGAAGAGCGCGGCCGTGGAATTGGCGAAGTGCTCCTCAACGCTACCGCGAACGAACTATCACGGCGGCACTTTTCGAAGCTGACCTTAACCGTGACTCAAGCGAACGAGGGAGCGGTGAGACTCTACAAACGCCTGGGTTATGCCGTAAACCGCATCTTCGACGCGTTCGTCTGGGAGAAGTGAGCGGGGCATCAGGTCGGCAGAAGATCGAGCTAACGCGGCTTCGAGATGCAGAAAAGGCGTCGACTTCCGAAAGTCGACGCCTTTATCTTTTCGAAAGCTAAGAGGAAGGCTAGTGTTTGATGAACCACATCACCCATCCTGCCAGAAGAACGCCACCAAGGAACCACACGAAGCACTTGGCTCCGTAATTGACCATTTCCTTCTTGGTGTTCTTCACGGTGATGCCGAAGACGACCGAGGCGCACACGGCGAAGATGAGAGCGGCACTGAAATGTGAAAGTTGAAGCATTTGGTTGTGCTAGTCCTTTTTCCCGATGCCGATGTGGTACGCGTCGATGGCGCTTATGACATTCAACAAGCCTGCGGCGATGAGAAATTTCGTGCCGTAATCCGCGGTCGCAATGTGGATTGCGCCCTGGCCAGCGTTCGTCGCCTTGGTAACGATATACAGGAGGCCGGCTCCAACGTCGCCGACGAATCCGAGCATGTCGAGGATGTCGCCTGTGTTTGCCGAATAAACCTTGCCCTGCATCGCAAGACCGAGCAGAAACATGGTGAATACGCATGCTGCGATGAGCGCGCCGCGGATCCAGCGTTTTTGGATCAAGTGTCCTAACCCGGGCACAAGCCAGCCCAAGATCAGTGCGACGACGGCAGTTGTCGTAACCGGATAAACCGGCTCGGCGGCGGCCACGGTGTTCGCGGGAGGGTTTTCGACTTTCGTTTTACTGGTGGAGGGCATCAGATGATCACAATCTCCCGCTGTATTCTGCCGGTGACTTCCGCGGAACCGGGCCGCACGAGCACGTTCACTTCACTGCGCACTCCGAACTCGGGAAGGTAAATGCCTGGTTCGACCGAGAAACAGGAATTTGGCATAATCTCGCGCTCGTCTTTCGTTTCGAGATTATCCATGTTCGCACCGTTCGCGTGAACGTTGGTGCCGATGGAGTGGCCGGTTCGGTGGACGAAATAGCGCCCGTACCCCGCAGCGTCAATGTATGCACGCGAAGCCGCGTCCACCTCCCAGCCAGCCAATTTCTTGCCGGCACTGATGGTGTCCTGAACCTTCTTCACGGCTGCGGCACGCGCACCGCTCACGATACGGAAAATCTCCCGCTGCTTCTCCGATGGAGAGCTGCCGACGTGTCCGGTCCAGGTTATGTCGTAAAACACGGCGTCCGGCTTCCGTTTCTTCCCCCAAATGTCGAGCAGCACGAAGTCTCCTTCGTGTATCGGAGCGGAACGCTCGGCGCTCGCTTCGTAGTGCGGATTGCCGCTGTTCGCGTTTACACCCACGATCGGCATGTCCCCGCCGGTATCGAGGTTCTCGCGCTCGAACGCTTCCATGATCCACTGCATCATCGCAAACTCATGCGTGCCGCCGTTGCGCACGCGCCGGCCGATCTCTTTGAACGCCTCGGCCGTGATCGCGTCGATAGCGTCGCGGGCTTCAAAGTGGGTGCGAATCTGCTCGTCCGTCCACGTGGCTTCGAACTGAGCCACCAGGTTCGCCGAGGTGACCGGTTCAACGCCAAAGCTGCGCACCAACTCAATCGTCCCCGCATCTACGAGCCCGATATACGGAACCATGTTCTTGGGCGAATATTGCATGGCGACGGTCTTGTGGCCGCGCAGCATCTCCCCGAGATTCGACTCGAGCTCCTGCCACGATGAGTACTCGCGTTTCCTGCCGGGCAGGGAATCGAGGTGTCCGATCTCGACGCGGTGGACGAGCTTTGCCGGGTCCCCTTCTGCCGGGATCAGGTAAAACCAGCGGCGCGTGACCATCATGGTCTCGGGCAATCCCAGCACGCGATAGGCGATCGGGTCGCGATGATGATGGTCGTAAAACAGCCAGGCATCAATCTTACGTTCGCGGAGCGCAGCCTGTATGTCGTTCAGTTTCATGCCGAAATCCTATTGTAGCGGACGCGATGGGGGTTCCGCGAGTGCTCGTGCTGCGCTTATCGGTTGCGGTTCAGTCCAGCCTCGAGCTGGGCAATCTGCTGCTGAAGTTGCTGTATCCCCGGCGATTGCATGATCTTGCTCACCTGCTGGGCGAAGGCCTCAGTAAACGCAGGGCGGTGCTCGAACATCATCGACTTCAGCGACTCGACCTGGATCTTAAGCTCAAGGAGCATTTTCTCCTGGTGAACCATGGTTTCATAAATTTCCATCATGTCTTGGTCGGTCATGCGGCCTCCGCGGGATCAGATGAGGAATAGTGGCGAGTGGTTAGTGTCGAGTGACAAACCTGCTTTGCTGAGTTCTGCCTAGAATCTCTGCCCGCACCTCGGCAGGCAGCGTTTCGCATGAAGTGCGTAGAACCAGGCGCGGCGCACGGTCTCGAATGTCTATCAGGAACGGGACGGTCTTCTCCCGCTGGTATTTTGCCGCTTCGCGCAGCAACCAGCCCAGTCCTTTCTGCACCATGTCGTCTTCATCTTCGAGGAGCATGGCCGTGATGCGTCTGATCTCATCGAAGAACTTCAGCTGCTTGTTCCCGCGTAGAAGCGCGACGGCAGCGGCACGCCTGTGCCAGCGATTTTTCGATTTTGCCCATCGGAAGACGACCGAAACCCGTCTTGGGTCGTCCGCAATCATTGGGCCGATCAGGTACTGAACCAGGGCATCGTGGTCAGCCCAACTGCTGACACGACCCAGCCAGTGCTCGAACAGCTTGAACTCTTTGTTAGTGAACCGACACTGGTCCTGAGGGCGCGACAGGGGCAGCCCACTACCAGCAGATTTCTGCAGCAGGAAGACAGCCATGGCCTTTTCTTCGAGTATGTCACCCGTGAATAGTTCGTCCGCGACCTTAACCAGGTAGTCGAGTCCGTGCTCGTTCAGAAGTGCACGCCGGAATCGGGTAGCCAATTTCCGCAGTTCGTCCGTGTACCAGCCGCGTGACTGCACTTCTTCCTTGAAAAACCACTGCACCTCGGCTGCGTGCGGAGCAGATCCGCCGTCCTTGATTACGCGACGGATGTGGGCGGCAATGTATGAAGGCGGCTTGGCGGGCTTTGCGCTCTTGCTCATTATTTCGTGGGGACCGTCGCTGCTTGCTCCTGTCTGGGGCTGGTCGGCAGAAGAAACTTGTCATAAAGGTAAAGCAGCAGGGCTGTTGCCAGGCCGATCCCGGTCACCACAATCCAGATGCGCTCAGGCCGGTGCTGTACCTGGCCGAATTGACGAATCAGGATGCCGGCGAACGGTCCTGCTATCAGGGAACCTATGCCGATGGGCAGAAAGGCGAATCCCATGTAGGTACCCTGCTGTTCCGCAGGAGCCAACCGCGAGATGTACTCGTAATATCGCGGTGACTGAATGATCTCTCCCAGTGCGAGTACCACGAGTGCGGCTATGGCCGCGCCCCACAGCGGCACGCCGGCCAGTGAGAAGATGCTACGCCCTTCGCGATCAAGTACCAGAACAAGCCAGGCGACTGCCGATATCAGAGTTCCGAGGGTAATCGCGTGGAAAGCGCGTACCTTGCGGGTTGCGAAGCTGATAAGCATGGTGAAGAGAATGACTACCAGCGGATCGGCGATAAGCGTCAGTTCCGTATCGACATTCGGATTGACGAAGTCGTGAATGTAGATGGGCAGGATGATGTATTGCTGCCAGAAGACGATCCAGTACCCGGAAAAGATGATCAGGAACAGCATGAAGCGCCAGTTCATCACTACAGTCCCGAAATTGCGCATCACCTGTCGGAAGGTCGGTACTTCCTGGCCGGGCTCGCGTCGGGGCTCCTTGAAGAAGATCAGCACGGCGAAGAACATCAGCAGCACGCTGATGGACGCAACAATAAATACCTTCTCGACTGCGAGATGCTTCCGGACGGTGGAGGCCACGTACGGTCCCGCCGTTGAACCGATATTTACCAGGGTGTAGTAGATGGAATAGCCGATCGAGCGGACATTCTCTTTCGATGCGCGCGCTGTCGTACCGACGACAGAGGGCTTCACGAGCGCGATGCCGAAGGCTGGCAGGAGCAGCACAAACGCGGCCAGCGGCACGAGCGGTACGGCGTGACGCACCCCCTGCATCCAGGGAGCACCCAGCGAGCCCATCAGGAAATACGCGCAGGCCAGGATGAAATATGCGAGCGACAGTGCACGCCGGAACCCCAGTCGGTCGGCTACAGTGCCGCCGAAAATCGCCAGAAACCAGACTGCGCCGCCGAAAAGTCCGGCCAGTGAGGTGGCGCTTTCAACCGGCAGTTCGAGCCCCTCGTGCAAATATCGAGCGAGAGAAGCGAAAGCAGCGTAGAACGAAAGTCGCTCGAAGATCTCGCTGATATTGGCGACCCAGAATGGACGCTCAAACCCGGTACGTATATCGTGCCAGCGTTGCGCGATGGACAAGTTGGGCTCCTCTTCCTCACTCGGGTACCCATCCTTCGCGCAGCGAAGATTGGGTTCATGCTGCCCGACTTCAGACCTTTAAGCGAAGCCTTACGTCCTCCGCTGAAAGGCCGTGAACGCGAATGACCTTGAGACGGCTGGTCTCGCCTGCGGCTATGGTAATCGAGGAACGCGGCACCTCCAACAGCTCTGAAAGAAAGCGGATACAGGCTTCATTCGCCTTACCTTCCACAGGCGGGGCCGTAAGGGCGAGCTTGAGCGCGTCCCCGATCTCGCCCACGATCGCATTCTTCCTCGCGCGCGGATGGACCTTGATGGTGAAGGTGGCGCCCTGAGGCGTGTCGCGGATCGGGATCATGAGCTGAAGGAGAAGAGAAGTTCGATGAACGCTGCAATCGCGAGCAAGGGAACTTGCGGGTTTTGTCGCAGCACGGCACGCAGGGTTACGGTGTTCGATATCGCCGGGATGAGCACGACGAGATTTGCGAAGATTGCCGCCAGTCGCATCAGGCCGACAGACTTCCCCATCTGCGCGCCGAGCGACGAAAAACCGTGAGCACGGAACGTGAATGCACACGCGACGATGCCCAGCGCCACCATCACCCATCCGAACAGGTAGTCGATCCACTTCATACAGGCCGTGCCCTCTCTCCGAAGATGGCGGTGCCGATGCGCACTTCCGTCGCGCCTTCCTCGATAGCAACCTCGAAATCGTGTGACATGCCCATGGATAGCACGTCCAGTCGAACGGCGGGAAGAGAACGTCGGGACAAGTCCTCGCGAAGCTGCCGCAACGCCCGGAAGTACGGTCGTGCGTCCTCCGGGAATTCGGTGTAGGGCGGAATGGTCATGAGGCCGAGAATGCGCAGGTGCCCCAGCGTGGGTGCGACAGTCAATAGTTCGTCGAGCTCACGCGAGTGCGGTGCGACACCCGACTTCTGTTCTTCGCTTCCGACGTTGATCTCAACCAGCACGTTGAGCTTTCGGCCAAGCTTCGCGGCGGCGTCGTTCAAACGGCGTGCAAGGCGCAACGAATCGACCGAGTCAACGCTGTGAAACAGTTCGACGGCTTTTGCGGCCTTGTTCGATTGCAAGTGACCAATGAGATGGAACTGCGCGTTTGTCAGATGTTGCAGCGGCGGGACCTTGTCTGCGAACTCCTGGACGCGGTTCTCGCCGAATGTGCGCTGACCTGCTTTATATGCCTCAACGATTCGCTCCGCGGGGAAGGTCTTACTGACAGCCATCAGCGTGACCTCATCAGGGTCGCGATTGCAGCGGCGTGCGGCGGCGGCGATGCGTTCGCGGATGGCCGCCATGTTGGAGGCAATGGACATCGCTCACAATCTATCAATTCTGGATTGGCATTGGCGATAGTTGATTGTGTAGTGCCGGGTCTCTGACCCGGCA
>JAEZPW010000049.1 GCA_023441255.1 Acidobacteriota bacterium | reverse complement strand
GCACTTAAATCTAATCGGTAATCCGCGCCGATCCGAGCACGGGGAAGGCCCCATCGTGCCTCAACTCTAGTTCAGTTCTCAAAAAGCACGTTCAAAGGGTATTCGCTCGGCGTTTACCCGACGAATGTATCAGCGAATCGCAGAGCGGCAACATGACGGCCGTAAGATTTACGATTTCGGAACACAAGACCTCTTCAATACCCACACCAGCATTGGCCGCCGCCAGCGTCTATTCAAGAAATACGATTATCGGCACGTCCGACTGGATGGCGAGTTCACCCCATTCCCCAGAGATGCGGTATCGCGAAGCGTGGAACGTCAGAGAGTCGATGCTGCCGTAGTCCGGTTCAGGATCAAGCCCGTAAGTCGGCTGCATCACTTTGTTCAGCCACTCGACTCTTGTGACGTTGGGGAAGACCAAACGTGCCCTGCCACGCGCGTACACGTCCAACTCGAACGAAACTTCCGTAGCTCCTTCGCGGATATCGAGAACGTAAGCGTCGGGAAAGTAAACGTCGTCAAAACCGGACAGGTTGGTGTCATCGCGGTGCTTCATATTCGGTTAGCAGGGTCTAAATCTGAACGATAGCATCCAGATTTGCAAGAACTGTCGGTAAGGTCGGCATCTCCCTCACAGTCCCGTTTCGGGATACGGAGTTGTAAGCCTTGCCACCGCCAACAATGCCTGCAGGTACTTTGGGTGTAGAGTTTCACGAACATCAGGCCCCAATCGTACTCTCGGCCCAAAGTTCTCTCCCCCGTACAACGGCTCAACACAAATGAGAAGGAGAGCGACATGCGAAGGAGTGTCTATCTTGGGCTTGTTTTGGTGCTGGTGTGCTTCGGTACGACTCTGCTGGCACAGTCCGCCCCACCGAACGACAATTACGACACTGCAACCGTTGTGACCACGATGCCGTTCACGGATCATGTGAACACAACGAATGCCGTAACAGACGACTGGGTCAATCCCTGTTTTTACGGAATCATCTACAACACTGTGTGGTACAAGTTCACTCCGAGTGCCGATACTAAGGTGGAGTTCAACACTTTCGGCAGTTCGTTCGACACGTCAATCACGCTTTATCAAGACTATGGCTACGGATACCTGTCTACGGTATCGTGTAACGACGATTACGGAGACACCAAGCAGTCGCGAATACAGGTCTCGGTAACTGGTGGCGCCACATACTACATCGCTGTCGGTTCCAGTGCAGCGGCTCCAAGCGGCGGTGACCTCTACCTGAATGTGCTCGCACCTAATCCACCAGTAAATGACGACATCAGCAATGCCGTGAACGTCGGTTCTCTTCCATTCACATATGCCGAAAACGTCTATGGCGCGACTCAAGCCCCCGGCGACCCAACTCCCGCATGTTGCCCCTATGGTTTCGGCGGTGCTTCTGTCTGGTTCGTTTACGATGCCACGTACACTGGAACCCTCGATTTTTGGGCGGATACGTGGGACGCAGTGATTGGTGCCTACACTGGGTCACCGAACGCATTGACCGCAGTTGGCTGTGCCGCTTGGGGGATGCGAGCTCCTCTGAAGGTTACGGCTGGCACCCGCTACTATTTCGCCGTCGAGTCCCTCTATGGAGAAGCACTTGGTGATTTGGCCGTTCACTTTGAGGTGGGGCCGCCAGAGCTTCAGCTTCGGCTTGAAAAAATGACGGGAAGCGTCAGCCCTTCCAGCGGAAGAGTCACGGTTTCGGGAGTCCTTACCTGCAACCGACAGACAAGCGTCTACCTTACTGGGAATCTTGTACAACCCCAGGGACAAACCGTGATAACCGGTAGCTTCTGGGTCGATAACGGAATGTGGAAAGACTGCGTGCCTAATACCGAGATGCCGTGGAGCGGCACCATATATTATTCGGTCGATCAACACCACGCTGGCAGGTCTTCGGCACTTTTCCGTGCTGGCAAGGCGCTCCTGAGTGTCCATTTGGGCTACGTTGATCCCGTTTACAATTTGGCACACGACACGGACATGTCCAGCGCAGTTGCTCTAAAGCCCGGCCCAGCACCCAAGTAGAAGTGAGGTCGGAAAGGCCGCTTCAGGTTTGGGGCGGCCTTGCTGATCCCGCCGCGATTTCGGATTGTTGATGGTAAATCCGCTTACGAGCCGAACGCGCATCCATGTTCGTCTCCCGTTCAAGTGTGAGCACGCGGCTTCACCGTAAGGGTTCCGACCTGCGGTAGTCACAGCACAAGAGAAAATTGCCGGTCGCGAGCTGCTGCCCGGCATCCTACCTGTCGCGGACGCTTGTGGCTCACTCGCTGCCACCACTGACGTTCTGACCAAGGAGGTCAAGATGAGAAGAATTGCAGGGCTTCTATTGGGATCGTCAATTCTGCTGGGATCTACTGGTTTGGTCGCACAAGAAGCAACGCAGCCACCACCTAAAGTGCTCACTGTTATCCGAGAGTTTGTAAAGCCCGGAAGAACAGGCTCGATGCATGAGAAGACAGAAGGCGCATTCGTAGCGGCGTTCACCGCGGCGAAATGGCCGCAACGATACCTGGCAGTGGACTCCATGTCCGGAGCCCCCCGTTCGTTGTTCCTGGTTGGTTACGACTCGTTCGAGGCGTGGGAAAAGGACACCCAGGCCACGATGAAGAACGCGGCTCTAAGCAGCGCTCTTGAACGTGCAGGTCTTGCCGACGCTGACCTGCTTGCGTCAGTGGACTCAGGCGCTTTCGCATTTCGTGAGGACTACAGCCTTCGGCCTGCAGTGGATATCGCTCACATGCGGTACTTCGAGATCTCGGTTTTCCACGTGCGTCCAGGACATCGAAAAGATTGGGACGACCTGGTAAAGATGTATATGGCGGCCTACGAAAAGATTCCTGACGCCCACTGGGCCACTTTCGAAAGCATCTACGGCAATCCCGACGGGACCTACGTCGTGTTCAACCCGATGAAATCTCTGGCGGAGACCGATCGTGCGTTCGCCCAAGGAAAGCAGTTCGAAGCCGCCATGGGGCCGGACGGGATGAAGAAACTTAGTGATCTGAGCGCGGCGGCTATCGAGTCGAGCCAAACAAACTTGTTCATGTTCAATCCACGGGAAAGCTATCCACCGGACACGTGGGTGAAAGCAGACCCGGAGTTTTGGAAACCCAGCCCACCCGCTGGCAAGTGAAATGAATTGAGGCTGCGTTTCAGCATAGCCCGGGCTTCGCCCCGGGCGTTTTCCTGTGCGGTTGCGATAAAGCACGTTCGTGGCAGCGGCATCCACTTCGCCAGCGTCTGGCCCGCTCGTCAGAACCCACCCTAAGCGCAAAAGCGGCGCTGAGGGTGGGGCACCCGCAACCTTTATATCTATGGAATGCGAAATCTATGGAATACGTGATCGGGGTTGTACTGGCACTCGTGGTGTGCGCTTTCGCGACGTTGGCCGGCTTTGATCGCGACCGCGTCTTTTATCCGACGCTGGTGCCCGTGATTGCCACCTACTACGTTCTGTTTGCCGTCATGGGGAGTTCCATGCGGGCCGTGATCCTGGAGTCGCTGGTAGCGGCCGCGTTTTTTGCGCTAGCCGTGGCAGGCTTCAAGAAAAACCTGTGGCTGACGGTGGCTGCCCTCGTCGGACATGGAGTTTTCGACCTCTTTCATCACGTCTTCATTGGGAATCCCGGTGTCCCGGTGTGGTGGCCCGGCTTCTGCCTCTCGTTCGACGTTCTCGCCGGCGGTTTCCTTGCCGTGTTGCTTATGCGACGCTCCGGATTTGCAGCGAAGCGTCTTGCTGGCACAGGCAGAAATGCATAGGTGTGGAATTTCAATACGTTGTTCCGGTTTGTCCGGTTCTCGATAGAATCTCGCAACCGGCTTCGGCCCGCGAGGGACGGAACGAATTTAGCCCCGGATGAAATCCGGGGATGGCGCATGTAACCCTGCAAGTGCGGGAGGCAGGGCGGAAATGCGCTTCCGGCGTGCCTCCGGCACTTGATCGTCTCGTCGGCTTCTACCCAGCACTGCGTGCTGGGCTAAATTCGTTCGCATGCCTCCGGCATGCACTGGCCAGGAACAACGTGTTGAGATACCACACATAGCTCCTTCGCTTCGCTCAGGATGACACCCCAGAAACACACAGCCCCTCAGCGCCTGACAAACTCTCTCCGGCAACGCTCATCCTAGGTTCGGGGACACCGCGCTTGTCGAATTCGGACCTGACCTCCATCCTCTTTATTATTCTTTGGCTCGTCGGACTCGCCCAGCTGCTCGGGGCGCTGTTTGTTAAGCTGCGTCAACCCAAAGTGATCGGCGAAATTGTTGCCGGCGTGCTGCTCGGACCAGCACTCATCGGCAGATTGCCGTTTGCCGCCGGCCTCATCGAAGCTACGCATCGCCAGGACACCATTCTCGGCTTCGTCTACTGGCTTGGACTGTTGCTGCTGATGTTCCTGTCCGGTGCCGAAACCCGCCAGCTATTCACCCGCGAAGAACGCCGCGAGGTGGGCTGGCTGACGATCGTGGGCACCGGCATTCCATTCGTGCTCGGACTCTTCATCGGCCCGTGGCTCCTTCATCCTTCGCTTGCTGGCCCGAACGGCAATCGTGTGTCCCTGGTCATCGTCCTAGCCGTGGGCGTGGCCGTCACCTCGGTGCCCGTGGTCTCGAAGATCTTCGCCGACCTCAAGATTCTTCACACCCGCTTTGCGCGGCTGGTACTCGGCGTGGCCGTACTCGAAGACATCGTGCTCTGGCTGGCGCTGGCCATCGCCACGGCGGCCGCGGGAAGAACCGCACTCGATTCGCACGCGATGTCGCGCCATCTGCTCAGCACAGTGACCTTTTTTGCTCTCGGCCTGACTCTCGCACCTCGAGCCGTGAAGCGGATCAACAAGTCCCGCTTCAACATCTTCGTCAAACACTCTCCTGTGGCCTACGCGCTCGCCGTGCTGCTCGCCTACTGTGTCGTTGCCGGAGCGTTCGGCGTGAGCGTGGTGTTCGCCGCCTTTCTCGCGGGCTTTGCCGTGGTACACAAAAAGCGCCGCCTGTTCGGCGAAGCACTCGATGCGATCGGAAAAGTGTCCTTCGCGTTCTTCATCCCCGTGTACTTCGCCATCGTCGGCCTGAAACTCGATCTTGTGCACGGCCTGTCCCTGTGGATGGTGTTAACGTTCCTCGTGGGAAGCTGCGCCGTGAAGCTCCTCTCCGTATCGCTGGCCGCGCGCCTGGCCGGGTTCCGCGGGCTTGACCTCATCAACCTGGCCGTCACCACCAACGCTCGCGGCGGACCAGGTATCGTGCTCGCCAGCGTGGCCTTCGAAGCCGGGATCATCAGCCCGCAGTTCTACACTACGCTCGTGCTTGCCGCCGTTCTGACCTCGCAGGCTGCGGGTGCATGGCTCGACTACATATTGCGAAAGGGGTTACCGCTGTTGAGTTCGGTTGCCGCGACGGAGGCAGCCGTGCGCACGGAACAGACACCGTCGGCAGCATAGGCAATGGTTTCGAACAGTTTGGGTGCGCGTCTCCCGGAGCTGTGGCCTAAGCTCCGGGTCCAACCTTTGCCGTCATTAGTCCGACGCTGTCAATGCCCGCCGCGTGTGCCGCATCGATCACCCTGGCGACGTCCTCGAATGTCAGGCCCTCGTCGGCACTGACGAAGACAACGCGCTCGGAGCGGGTTTTATAGATCTCGACCAGCCGCGCTCCCAGGACATCCCAGGTTACGTCTTCGCCGTTGATTTTCAGCACGGGCATTCCACCGGCGTTCATGACCTGAACAACGACGGTACGACTCTGGTCGTTATCGTCGGGCGGCGGAGCGATTGATGGCTGCGGCACTCTCGCGCCAAGCCCGGTCGGCGCCAGCGGAGTGATCACCATGAAGATGATCAACAGGACCAGCAGCACATCGATAAGCGGCGTCACGTTCATGTCAGCTTCGGGACCACGATGAGAACTTCCAGCCGTCATTGCCATAACAGCCTCCTCATTGCGTCCACTCCAACCGCATCACCACCGGTCCCAACTGCCTTATGACTGCATAGACACCAGAAGACTGGTGTTTGTGTCCATCGCGCTGGAGCCGGACGAGTCGAGGGCTGCTGTGAAAATGTCGGGAACCGATAATCGTGAGCAAATGCAGGGGCGCCACGGTGGGCAACCCTGTGCGCTGACTTGGTTATGATCTCAATCCCGACTGCCTTCTTGCGATCAAGAAACAAATCGCCACGGGCGGCGTCACGCGACCCGTGCTTCCTGTACCGTCTCCGTGGTGCGCGTCGAACGCCGAACCACGCTACTCAGCGCCAGCGCTCCCGGACCGGCGAGGAAAAGACCGACATTGGCTGCGAGCAGTGTGAACGCGTACTCAAACCCAGCCGGCAGGAAGAACCCACTCTTCAGGTGCACCTTTAGAACAGCCACCGCCATATTGATCGCCAGCAGCAGCGCGGCTAGTCTCGATGCCACTCCCAAGATCAGCGCCAACCCGCCGAAGAATTCTGTGAACGCCACAACTGCGGCGGAAATTTCCGGCAGCGGAATGCCCATATGCGCCATGCCCTGTGCCGTCCCGGCCAAGCCGTACACAAAAAGCTTCTGCGCCCCGTGCGCCACAAAGACGAGTCCGACGGCGATTCTGAACACCGCTATTCCCCACGACGAATACCTGTTTGAGTCGATCACGTTTACCTCCGCAAGGCGTGTTGTCATTGCGCCTCCCTATGTCATAACAGATGTCGTTATAACGAATAAGTTGCGCAAAAAAACTACCTCTTCTTTCCACACCGGGCTGTCTCCAGCAGTTCGGTCAACGTACGCAGGTCCTCGGCGCTCATGTGGCAGAGCATGGATTTCACCAGCTCGGGATGCATTTGGTCGATTTCGTCCAGCATTTTCAGGCCGTCCGGGGCGATGTGCGCCATGATGACGCGCCGGTCGCGGCTCTCGCGGCGTCGCTGTATCAGCCCATGCTTCTCTAGGCGGTCCAACAGTCGGGTTATGTCAGGATCGCGCGTGATCATCCGCTCGCTAATCTCACCGCACGCCAGACCGGACTCGCCTGCCCCCCGCAAGATGCGTAGCACGTTGTATTGCGTGGTCGAAATGCCGAATGGCTTCAGTGCAGCCGAGAGTTGCCGTTCCAGAGCATCCGTCGTGCGCAGCAGGTTCAGCAGAACCTCTTCCTCCACGCTCGCGAATGGCTTGTTCTGCTTGATCTCTTGTTGTAACCGTCCAGTCATCAGCACAACGATAGTCGTTCGAACGAGCGTGGGTCAAATGTCAGGTCGTACACTTCTCGTCGCGCGACCCCTCTTGGGCTTTCGCCAACGCAGCTACCGACCGTTGTCAGGCACCCCGATAGACAGACGTGGAATACTCCTCGCGAAGGATGGCGAAGAGCTTCAGGTCCTCGTAGCGTCCCTTGATGAACTCGCGTTGCCGCAGAATTCCTTCGAAGCGCATGCCGGATTTCTCCAGCACGCGCGCCGAAGCCCCGTTCTCTATTTTGCAGAATGCTTCGACGCGGTTCAGGCACAGCTCCTGGAAGGCATGGCGCAGCACCGCCGCGACTGATTCCGATGTATATCCGCGGTTCCAGCAGCGCCGCGCGATGGCAAAGCCCAGTTCGGCGCGTGAGTGGTGATGAGCCCAGTTGGCCAGACCCACCGTCCCGACCACGCGGCCTTCAGCCTTTGGGACGATGGCCCACACGATTGACAGTCCGCTGCGACGCTGATCGAACAGGAAGTCCAGGAATTGGCGCGTATCTCTGAGGTCCTGGTGCGGCTCCCACAGCGTGTGCAGCGCCACCTCCGGATCACTCGCGTACTCGAAGATGTCTTTTAGGTCGGCGTATCCCGGCGCGCGCAACAGCAGCCGCTCGGTCTCAAGCTCGGGAACGTCGCGGGCGAGCTCAGGAAACATGTGCGCGCTCATTGGCTTTTCGCATTGCGGACCGCCTTGCCGGGTGACTCTGGCTCACTGTCAAAGCTACTTCGACCGCTTACAGCCGGTTGATGATCGAGGCGACGTAACCGGCGCCAAAGCCATTGTCGATATTGACCACCGTAACGTTAGATGCACAAGAGTTCAGCATCCCAAGCAGCGCCGCCAGCCCCTGGAACGACGCTCCATAGCCCACGCTCGTCGGTACGGCAATGACAGGCGCCCCCACCAACCCTCCAACCACGCTGGGCAGCGCCCCCTCCATGCCGGCGACGACGATGACGACCCGGGCGGAGGTGAGCTTGTCACGGCTCGCCATCAGCCGATGAATGCCGGCAACGCCGACGTCATAAACGTGCTGGACGTCATTCCCCATGATTTCGGCTGTCACCAGCGCCTCCTCGGCGACGGGGATGTCGCTGGTACCGGCAGATACAACGGCAATGCAGCCCCTTCCATACACCCGCGAGTCGCGGCGAAGAACGATAGCTCGTGCCGCGGAGCGGTATTCGGCTGACGGAATTCTGCACTTCACGGCTGCGTATTGCTCGTCGGTCGCACGCGTCGTGAGCACGTTGGTGCCGTGCTCCGCCAGGCGCGAAAAGATCGCCGCCACCTGTTCCGGAGTCTTGCCCTGTCCGAAAATGACTTCCGGCATGCCGGCGCGCAATGCCCGGTGGTGATCCACCTTGGCAAATCCGAGGTCCTCGAAGGGCATATGCCGAAGCTGTTGCACCGCCTCGTCAGGCAGCAGGTCTCCGGAACGAACTTTCTCGAAGAGTTGGCGTAGATCGTCTGCTTTCATCGCGAATGTCGCGTGGCACGCGACGATACAGATTACCAAATGCGAGATGTGGACCCGGTTGGCAGGTCTTTGATGAGTCCGAAGAACTCGGAGCGAATGCAAAAACTAGGAGGCTTTCGTCTATCGCGCGCGACGCGCCTTTCGTGTACGGCTCGCGGTGACGAAGTACGCCGTGCGGGCAGCGCCGGGCTTAGACAGGCTTTGTAAAAACAATGACCGTACAAATCGGCGGGTGATGCGTCCACTCACATAACTTTCGTGCAGCTGGCTTCCAAGCAGGCGACCCAGCCAGCGAGTCACGAAGTCAAAGCGCTCGCCCGTCCAATTCACGCCCTCACCCAGGACCAGCGGGCACTCGCGGTAGTACCGGCAATTCGCCTCATAATCTTTATGAAGCACCAGAAAATCCAGCATCTGCATGTACTCCGCTGGAGACCAGAGCTGGCGGTCATAACAGACCGCTGCCGGTTCAGAGTAGAGCGCGTAGAGATCAATTTCCTGAACGGGCGCGTGCCACGGATATAACGCACGCGACCCAAAATACGCGAGCGCCTCCTCAATTGCGCGACGGTAGAAACGATCCTCAGCACTCGACGGTGCACCGCCCTGATACGTCCGCGAACCGCAGGCAAGGTGCAGGAACCGCGAGGCTTCTTCGGCAACCGCAGCGGACGCGAACTCCCGCACCAGAATGGTGTTGAGGATCGGAGAATAGCAGGCGCCATTTCGATGCAGCCGGGACAGTGAATCTCTGACCTCCTGCCCGGCAACCCCTCTCAGTGCAAACATCGAGCGAACCTGGGCGTCAGACACGCGGGTACGAACTTCCGGAAGGCGCCCGACCAGGAGCCCGGCCTGCGAACCGGTCGACGGCGAGTAGTCGTCAATATTAAGGAAGCGCACAAGACCCGAGATCATGTGGTAGACGGCAGGTGCGAGATCGGGCGAGCCGTTCCCGTCCTGACGCCAGCGCTCGATAGCCTGCCGGTAACTCTCATATTTTTCGAGAGGTGTGGAATTGAAGACGCATGCGACTTCCGAATTCACACGCACGGCTTCGATCGGTTGATCCGGCTCGCCAGCGGCGCGCCAATAGAGCGCGTCAACGTTCTGCAGCAACGTTGACACGCGATCGTGGGGGCGAAGGCTGCGAATTCGCGCAGGCAAATGCTGCGGCGCGAGGTGTGACTCGCCAATGAGTACAACGATCACAGCGCCCGGATGCCTTTGGCGCACTTCCGATATCGTGAGTGCCGCATGACGGTCACGCGCATTGATACGCCGAAGACTACTGCGCGGGGTGCAGTCGAGGCCATAAACGGCTTTGGCGCACCTACGACCTGCTTCAAGCAGGTAGTGGAAGGGCTCCCAATCGTATCCCCAGTCGAGATCGAATCGGATTCGTTCGCGGAGTTCTTCTCCATCGATGTCCCCAGCGACCCATCTGTTCAGGAGATGCTGGTCGCGCGTGAAAACGAATTCGACTGCCAATACGATCTCTCGGCCCGAAGCCGCAAGCTGCTCGACGACATCGGCCGCAAATCGTTGTGAAGCGGGCAGCGCATGATAGTCGCCGATGAGCAGGATGTCCGCTTCGGAAATGAAGCCGGTCAGTTCCTGCCTGGACAGCTTCTTCTCGTAACACTGGAAAGCAGCGCTGAAGTCCTGCAGGTACTTGCGTTTGGTGAAGCGGTCTGTCGCGCGAATTTCTCGCGTGATCTCCTCAACTACGTGGCGTTGCGCCGCGCTGCGGCGCCGCCCTAATAACGATGTACTGGCCATCCTGAAACCCGGCTCGATCACCCTGCAGACGAGAGCGGCTTGACTCAGTGAGCCGCTGTTCCTATGCTGAATTTCGGGGAACGCAGAGCGCTTCTGCTAATTTGATGCGAATGTTCGCTTATCGAGAGCCGCACAACCTGACACTCGCCACGACCGGCGCCAGCGGTGCGGTATTCACCCGAGAGATGCTGCAAATTCTCGAGCACGACGAGCGTGTGCAGACGGTGAACTTCATCGCGTCCGACAACGCTTTGCGGGTGATCGCAGAAGAACTGGGCCTCACGGGACGCAGCAACTTGCTTCAACAGCTGCTTGGCCGCGAGTCGAAGAAGATTCACGCACAGAACAACGCCGACATAGGCGCAAACGTCGCCAGCGGATCATATCCGAGCGATGCCATGATCGTGTTGCCCTGCAGCATGGGAACCCTGGCGCGCATTGCGAACGGAATCTCAGACCGGCTGATCGAACGTGCGGCGGATGTGTGTTTAAAAGAAGCCCGACCGCTCGTGCTCTGCTGCCGCGAGACTCCGTTGAACCGCATTCACATCCGTAACATGGGCCTCGCAGCAGAAGCCGGAGCTACGATCTACCCCGTCATTCCAACCTTCTACAACCAGCCTTCATCGCTGGACGACATGGCGCGTGGGTTCTGCCAGCGGGTGCTAGACTTCCTGGGATTACCTCAAACCGGAACTTTCAGGTGGAAGGGCGAGTAGTCGCCGGACCTGTTCACTTCACGAACTACTTCGGAGCTTTGGTAGGCAGATAAGTTTGCCACCTCTTCTCGCTCAGCTGCGAATCACCGCGCGACAGTCGGTTTAGCAATGCGCATCCGAGAGCTTCTGCTATAATCGGATCACATCACAGCGGAAGCATTTCCGTCTGCGGCATCGTCGGGGAGTGGCTCAGCCTGGTAGAGCACCTGGTTCGGGACCAGGGGGTCGGAGGTTCAAATCCTCTCTCCCCGACCATTCTTTTCAGTAACTTCCAAGCTCATACCAGACTCAAACTGCACCAGTTATGATGCAGGGGCGCTAGATGGGTCGCTAATAGCCTCTGCCTCAAACAGCATCTGGCGCTGATTCTTGTCGTCGTTCTTCTCATCGACTTCATGACGAAATCAACGACGGCGGAAACCGCGGTCGTCATCGTAAAGTCGTTCGTCGATCACGATGCGATCGCTCAGGATGTCGTTCCAGCGGAGCGCAAGCGCTTCGCGACTCAGTTCGAATGGAATCGCGACCACATCAGTTCTCTCGCGCCAGTCGAAAGCAATGGCGTCAGGTACCATGCGTTATCGCTCAGGCGTCGGATTGCTTCGTTTGCTTCACAATCGTCGGGCATCTGGATGATCGCGCAATTGTTGCTCACGGTCACATCGCTCACGTCCCCGTACGCTTCAAACACTGAACGCATCAGCACCTCGGTGCAGTGCGCGCCAACATCACCCACGAAAATGGTTACCATGGTTCACCTCTGGGTCCACCGCATGTGTACTTCGTCCGCCCGCCCGCTGGCACCGTTCTATCTCGGGAGATCACCATCGGTATAAACTTGCACCCCATGTCCAGCCCGCCCCAATCGCGGCCAATAGAATAAGATCGCCTTCGTGGATGAGGCCACGCCGGTTTGCCTGGTCGAGGGCGAGCGGAACTGATGCCCCCGCCGTGTTGGCACACGACTCCAGATTCAACTGCATGCGGGAATAAGGCACGTTAAGCGCCTCGGCGATAAACTTGAGCACACAAGCTGAGGCCTGGTGCGGAACAATCATCGAGACGTCTTCGATTCGCAACCGGTTCATGCAGAGGATCTGCTGAATGCACTCGGGCACAGCGGTCGTGGCCTTTTGGGTGACCGCTTTCCCGTCCATCGTGAAATAGGAGTCGTCTGGGAACACCGTGAAATAGTTCATTCCTTCGCCCTCGGCCAGCAGGATGCTAGAGAAGAGCCCCCGGTCGCGATCACTCC
>JAEZPW010000038.1 GCA_023441255.1 Acidobacteriota bacterium | reverse complement strand
ACGAGGTGGTGCGCGGACAAGGGTCGCTGCTGGCCCAGATGTTCGGAGACCGCTGGCAGAAGTTCGCGAACTTGCGCCTGCTGTTCGGTTACATGTATTCGCAGCCCGGGAAAAAACTCTTGTTTATGGGCGACGAATTCGGCGAATCGAAGGAATGGAATCACGACACCAGCCTGGACTGGCACGAGCTGGCGTCCCCAGAGAACCAGGGGTTGCAGCGTTGGGTGGAGGATCTGAACCGTTTCTATCGCGATTGCAGGGCGCTGCACCAGGACTGGGATCCCGCCGGTTTCGAATGGGTGGACGCCGACAATGCCCAGCTCAGCATCCTCACGTACTTGCGACACGCACGAAAGGAAAACGAGGTTCTGCTGGTCGTGTGCAACTTCACGCCGGTAGTTCGCACGAACTTCAGGGTCGGCGTGCCATCCGCCGGGCTCTGGAAAGAGGTCATGAACAGTGATGCCACAATCTATGGCGGGAGTGGGAATGGCAACTTCGGGGCGGCTGAATCTGCGCCCGTGCCGGCCAACGGCCGAGCAAATTCACTGAACCTGATCGTTCCGCCACTCTCAGCGCTGTTCTTCGCGCACGCAGGTTGGTAGCGCGCGGCGTTGCCGGGACAGTGTCATTGGACTGCCGGAGAATAGGTCGGCGCGATCGACGAAACCCTCAAGCATTGTTTGCCGCGCGGTACGGAACCTCCGCGCCACGTCGGCGGTCACAGCTTACGCGGCGTATCCGGCATCAAGGCTGACAGGATCGCTCTGAACACGGTCTTCGTATTCTCTACCGTATAACTGGCAGGAAAACCCACGCGTTCGGCTAGAGCCCGGTCGCGCAGCAGCCCCTCGACGGCCCCTATCATAGCCGACCGGATCGCCTCCAAAGGAGCCTCCCGAAGAAGCTGGCCGTTGCTGACCATCTCCTCCAGCACACTGTCGATGACGGCAATGAGTTTCAGGTATCCAGGTGCCAGGCGGAAACTCTCTTCTCCGGAAGTCCGAAATCTTCTACCCTCGAAAAGAAAGATGTACTTCATAGCACGGTCATGTTCCAGGCTGGTGATGATCATCTCTGCGATGGCGCGTAACTTGTCTGCCGGTTCAGGCAGGCGGTCGAGCTCGGAGAAGTTGCGCATGATGCGCGTCCAACCCTGCTCGAACACACTCTCCAGCAAGCCCTCTTTCCCTCCGAAATGTTTCACCAACTGGGACTCGCTCGTACGTGCCAGTTTTGCAATAGCGCTCGTGGTGGTGTTCTCGTAACCTCTGCTCGCGAACAGAATTTTGGCTGCTTCCAAGAGGCGG
The DNA here is from genome assembly GCA_023441255.1 of Acidobacteriota bacterium. GTDB lineage: Bacteria > Acidobacteriota > Terriglobia > Terriglobales > Acidobacteriaceae > JAEZPW01. The sequence continues at coordinate 9,111 of JAEZPW010000038.1, read as the reverse complement.
TCGTGGGCAGATGAAGCTTCGCTCGTTTCCGTGAGATGTTCCGGTAGGCTCATAGTCAGTAGCGCAACTGCTAGGTCAAAAGTAGCATCACTATCACGAAAGGTGGCGTCTGCGGAATTGTCTCACATAAGCCTTTCACCAGGGTGTCTGAATCGATTCGATTCATCGGGGGGACAGCGTGAGAACGAGCGGGAAGGGAAGGACCAAACTTAATGTTGAGAAAGCCCACGAGATTCGGCGCGAGTCACGGGAAAATCCGAACGCAACCCCAGATAGTTTGGGAAAAAAATACGGCGTCAGTATCACCACTATCAAGGCCATCATAAAGGGAAGGTTATGGAAGGAGCAGGAATCAGGCGACTCGACGCGTTACGAAAGGACCAGCAGCACTGCTTGAACACGCTTCGAGAACTTTTTGGACCTGCTCGTCAGCGGTTCGCTTCAACTCCGGCAATCGGTCCTTCGCGATAAGCGATTCCAGGTCGTGCAGAGCGGACTTGCTGCTTTCTGCCAGCGTTGCACCTAGTGCCTTGGCAACCGACAAGCGAATATATGCTTCCTCGTAGCCGCCGTTCGTGCCACCGTTCGGCCCGTGCTGGATGCCTAACTGGTACTGAGTGAGAGGGCAGAAATTTGCATCATGATCCTCGTCGAGCAGAAGCGAACTCTTTATGTCTGGACTGCGGCGAGTGTTTTCAGCCAATTCAAATGCCTGGCTGAGGGCATAGAGCAAAAGCTCTGCTCTTGTCGATACTCCAAGCTTGTCGAATATACGGAATAGATAATTTTTGACTGTGTGTTCGCTGAGTTGCATGCGGTCAGCGATCTCGCGGTTCGTGAGCCCCTCGGTTACCCAGTGCACCACGTCGTGTTCGCGACGAGAAAGAAGCGCGGCCCCCTTGGCGTCGGTCAAGGTCATGGGAAACGGCTGACCGATGGCTTCGACGAGCATCGATAACTGTGACTGACTGGCCCACACGTGTCCGCTGTGCACTCGCGCGACGCACTTTGCCAAAGTTTTATAAGAATCGCTTCGGCAAAAAATACCCCTTACTCCGGCGCGGAATACCTTCAGAATCGCAGCGCGAGAGGGATCGTCCATCAAGGCTACGATCTTGACTTGAGGCCGCAGAATCCTGACCCGCCGTATCGCTTCGAGCTCATCGTTCGGCCCGCTGGGATCACAGAAAACAATTGCAACTTGTATGTCAGCGGAAGTCAAACTCTGCAAATCACAGGGAAGGTCCATGACGCGGAACCGCCGGTCCCGACGGAGTACATCGGCCAACAGCTGTGTCCCCATGCGCGTGGCGTCACGCACGCAAATGCGTATAGCCTGACCGTTCTCCAAGTTGTTTCGTGGCACAGCGGCTCTCAGATAGTACCAGCCGCGCGAAAGGGACAGCGCGTTCTGCCGAATGTAGAGGATTGTGGTCACATGCGTCAAGCGGTCCAGTGCAATTTGTTTTCCTTTGGCACGGAGTTACACGTATTAAGGAGAAAAGTGGTGCCGATTTGTCCATTAAAGTTTGAGAAACTCTTCTCTAAGGGTCGCTCTGGTGAGAGAAACGCTTCACCTTCCCTGCTTACCTCACCTTTCCAGCTTTGCTGGGCCGTGCTCCTCACTGAACTTTCCATCTCTTGTTCCTCGTGAACCACCGCCATATTGTGGGTCCATGACACAGAGCGGCGTACGGCGGGTTACTCGATGGGCGGACGGCGGGGACAGAAGAGCCCGCAAACGGTTCGCAATTCGCGCTCCGATTCTGTTCAGAAGTAGCTCGGACGAACAAAGTCCCGTGCTCGGCGGCTTCACCAAGAATGTCAGCGAGTCGGGTGTCTACGTTCTGTGTGGGGCAGCCGATTGTCCGAAGGCGGGGAAGGAACTGACGCTGGAAGTGCTGCTACCCTCTGCTAACTCGGATTCGCCGTCGAATATGAGGCTGAAATCAAGCGGCCGCGTCCTTAGGGTCAGCTCGGTGGGTCAACCGAGTGGTTTCGCAGTTCTGGCCCGCTTCGGCTCGGACGACGGCTAATCGTTCGTCTTTGCTCGGTAACCTCCTACGTTTTGGGCAATAGTGTGTGTCAACACCAACTAGAGGGAATTTGGGACTTTGAGGGCGGAGCTATCCACAGCTGAGTTTATGACCGACGCCACGCAGGCGCGATGGTATGCGCTTCACACCCGAGCAAAACATGAGAAGTTCATTGGGGAACAGCTGCACTTCAAAGGTGTAGAAACCTTCGTTCCGACGGTTCGCCAGATTCATCGCTGGAGCGATCGTTCGAAGGCCGTCGACGTTCCGCTTTTCTCCTGCTATGTCTTTGTGCATGACGTGTTGCCACGCGCTCACGTGAGTACCCTCCGCACACCCGGTGTACTTCGTTGGGTCGGAACTCACGGTGAACCAGCCGCCATTCCCGATTCGCAGATGGAGGCGGTTCGCTCCCTTGTCGAACGAAATTTGCCTCTATGGCCGCATCCGTTTCTCAAAGTAGGACAGCGCGTACGCATCAGAGGCGGTTCACTCGATGGAGTGGAGGGAACGCTGGTTGAAAAGAAAGGTGAGCGAAAGCTCGTAATTTCCATTGACCTCATCCAGCAATCACTCGCGGTGGCCATCGATGGTTACGACATTGATCCGGTATGACTTTCAGTGGTTCAAAACGAAGCAGATCGTCATTTTTGGAGTTCTATGAGAGGAGTGCGCCCCGACGACCGTCGAGGCCTACGAACTCGACCCGATCGGTTAGACCTGCACGCCGGCTTTTGGAGTAACTCATGAGATCCTTCATCCTCGCCACTCTCACAATCCTCGTGCTGCTTTCGCAAACCCTGGTTCTCGGCCAGTCGAACGACCCTAAAGCCAGCGGCGCAGTTGAGTCTGGCCCTGGATCAACTCCGGACGCGACGTTCGCGCAACGAACGCCGCGCTATCAACTCCGACCGGATGACGTCCTGGATGTGCGTTTCGAATTCACGCCAGACCTTAACCAGAAAGTAGCAGTTCAACCGGATGGCTACGTGACGCTCCGGGAAGTGGGAGACGTACACGTGGCGGGCAGCACCGTCCCGGAGGTGCGTGCTGCGATTTGCAAGTTGTACGCGCGCTTTTTGCACGAGCCCAGCATCGAGATCGTCCTCCTGGAATTCGAGCACCCATATTTCACCGCGACCGGAATGGTGAACCGACCCGGCAAGTATGACCTGCGGGGCGACACGACGGTGCTGGAAGGGATTGCGAGAGCCGGCGGGTTTGTCACCGATGCTGCCAAGCACTCTCAAGTGCTCCTTTTTCGGCGCGTTTCGTCTGAATGGTACGAGACAAAGGTCCTTGATGTGAAGAAGATGCTCGACCAGCAAAAGAACCTGAGCGAAGACGTACATCTTCGCCCGGGCGACATGATCTATGTCCCGCAAAACCGAATTTCGAAGATCAAGCGTTATATTCCAAGCACCGGCATGGGAGTAAGTCTCACGCCCGGCGCGTTTTGATGGTGCCGACCCATGCAGTCCGGAAGCTTTCTGGAAACGCGACAGGTTGTCTCTCCTGTGCCCTCAACACTTCGGGATTTCGTAGCCATACTATTTCGCCAGCGGCGGTTGATGGCGCTTGCGTTCGCGAGCGTAATTGCAGGCACGTTGATTGGGATGGTGTTGTTGCCGCGCCGCTACGAGAGCGAAATCAAGTTCCTTGTGAAGAGTGCCCGAGTTGATTCCCTGCCAGGAGAAAACAATGCTGCACCGCCAGGTACGGGCGTGACGGAAGAGGTGCTGAACTCCGAAATAGAACTGCTGAAGGACGACGATGTGCTGCAAGCTGTGGTTGTTTCCACTGGCCTTGACCGTAAGCGGTGGCATTTGGGTAAGGCGGACGGGCCCAGCGATATCGCCGATGCCGTGAGGCAACTGCGCTCTGACCTGAAAGTGGATTCTCCCAAGAAGACAAACATCATCGAGGTCAGATACACATCTACGAATCCGAAACTGGCGGCTCAAGTACTCGACAAGCTGGCAAATGTGTACATCGAGAAGCACCTTGAGGTGCATCGTTCGCCGGGAGAATACGATTTCTTCGACCAGCAGGCCGAGCATTATAAGCAGCTTCTGGACCATACCGAAGCGCAGATTGCGGCGAACAAGATAGCCGTGCCACAGCTCATGCGCGATCTTTCCGCGCAGAAACTGAGTGACTTGAAAGCGAACCTGGCGCAAACAAAGGTGGCGAGGCGCGAAACGGAGCGCCGCATCAACGCACTGGAAAGAGAACAAGTGCAGACGCCGGCACGTGTCACCACGCAGGTGCGCCTTGCCGACAATGGTCAACTCCTGCAGCAGTTAAGGACCACTTTGCTGAACCTTAAGCTGAAGCGAGAGGAACTGCTGAGCAAGTACGAACCCACGTACCGTCCGGTCCAGGAAGTCGCGAGACAGATCGCGACAACGGAAGCGGCCATCGACGAGGAAGAGCGCAGGCCAATGAAGGAACACGTGACGGACGAAAATCCGACCGAACAATGGATAACGTCCGAACTGGCGAAGGTGCGCGTGGAACGCGATGGGTATCGTGCAAGGGAGCAAGGCATTGAGGAACAGTTGGCGGCTTACGAGAGGAACACGAAGGAGCTGGACGAAAGCGCCGCCGCGCAAGAAGGATTGCTGCGAAACGCGAAATCAGCCGAGCAAAATTATCTCCTCTATTCGACAAAGCGGGAGGAAGCCAGGATTTCGGAAGCGCTTGATAAACGACGCATTCTGAACGTTGCCGTCGCTGAGGAACCGCATGCACCGATACTACCGATACATTCACGTTCGAATCTTTTCGTTGTCGGCATCTTTCTTGCGGTCGGGATGGCCGCGATTGTCGGGTTCGTGGCAGACCGCCATGCTACCTCGTTCCGGACACCTGCAGAGGTAGTACAAGTGCTTGAGATGCCGATCCTGGCCGCGCTCCCAGAGCGACGATATGGTCGAGATGAGCTTACCGACAACTCAACTGCAGGCCAGTGCGGTTTCGGCGCAATAAGGTGAAACGAACTTCGGGGCTAATGATGTTTTTGCAGTTTTACGGTTTACGCGAGGATCCGTTCCGGGTTTGTCCAGATACGCGCTTTCTGTACCCGACTCGCATGCACGAAGAGGCGCGCGCGTCGCTGCTGTACGCGCTTCAGGCTGGGCGCGGGTTCGTGGCATTGATCGCGCGGCCAGGCACGGGAAAGACAACGCTCCTACTGGACCTGCTGGACCGATTGAAGAGCAGCGTCGTCTCGGCGTACATCTTTCAGACTCAGTGTGACTGTACGCAATTTCTCGAGCAGGTGCTCATTGAATTCGGAATGGATGTGAAGGAACAAACACTCACCGGCTTGCACGAGCACCTGAAACGTTTCCTCATCGCACAAAATCGAACCACCCGCCGTCCGTTGCTGGTGGTCGATGAAGCGCAGAATCTTCCGGACTCCGTCCTGGAAACCTTGCGGCTGTTGTCGAACTTCGAGACGCAGCGGGGCAAGCTTCTGCACATCGTGGTTGCCGGACAGGAACAGCTGGCGGAGCGCTTTCAATCCCGGCAGTTTGTCCAGCTTCGACAACGTATCTCGGTGGTCTGCCGCTTGCAGCGTCTTTCAATGACGGAAACTGAAGGCTACGTAGCATACCGGTTACAGGTAGCCGGACACAGTGGAGCTCCCATATTCACAAAGAAGGCACTGAGTGCGATATGCGCGATCAGCGAAGGGATACCACGCAACATCAACAACGTATGCTTCCACGCGCTCTCCACCGGATACGCGCTTGATCTGGCGACCATCGACTCGGACGTGGTTGAGGCCGTGGCAAATGACCTCGACCTGACGGCCCAAGCGGATCCCGCCACAGAAACGTACGATGCTCAGTCTGCAAGGGCGACTACAGTACTGCCTTTTCGGCGTGATGCTGGACACTGGACCTTCGAAACCGCTGGATTGAGCTATTTGGATGCCGGCCCCGATCAGACCCGCTCCGTCTCGGATCGCCGATCAAGGTTCGAGGGTCAGGGGAGCATAAGCTGCGCAGACGCCCTCGCCCGCGAAATGTGGCCGCCGGTGCCGGAGGCTGAACCTGCCGCTGAAACAGAAGCCGTTAGCGAGAGCGCGCACAGTCCCGCCACAGAAGTGACATTTGCGCAAGCCGCCGCGGCGGCGCCAGCACGGGACCTCGAGTTGACCCGCAACGAACAGGCACCCAGTGTGCCGGTTGATCGTCAGCCACAGGTGACTGATGCACCAACTCCGCCCCTTGTGCCTGGCAGGCAACCGCAACAGAGCGTCGCCAGCGTCCACGTCCTGGATACGCCAGTGAATAAAGCTGGGAGCGCCTCAGCCCCGGAGCGATCGCGGTTCACACGACGCGGTCCGGTGCTGATGCTCGCTGCGGCTGCGCTCATTGGCGTGATCGGCTTTGTGGCTCTCGGCAAAGAACACAAGTGGGCGATCTCATCGTCAGCTGAGAGCGTTCGGGATGAAACGTCCAGTCCAGCTGTGATGACCACGTCGACCCATTCAGCCAATGCAGTGATTCCCGCTCCCAGCAAATCGAAGACGCGGGCAGCGGACGCAGTCGCAGGCGCGTCACCACGCCGGATCAATTCGCCCGCACCTCCAACTCCGGCGCATCCCACTGCCGGAGAAACCGCGACACCGGCCGCGGCATCCATCCGCGTTCCTGGAGCGCTACATTCGGGCAGCGATAACGAGCCTGTGCCCGCAACGCCTCAAATGATTTCTGCGATAGGTGCCGAGGCGGAAGGCATAGCCTCGCTGCTGCGAAAGGAAGCCGTTGTGCCGCAGCTGGCAAAAGCCGAAGGACCAGCATTGGGTACGGTCATGCATGGCGGCGAACTGGTCAGCTCAGTGCGACCGGTTTATCCGCCTGCAGCAGTCGCGTTGCGCAGAGAGGGAAGCGTGCTATTGAAAGTCGAAATATCGGCGGACGGAAACGTTACCCGTGTCACCCCTGTACATGGTGATGCCTTGCTGATACCGGCGGCCGTTGATGCAGTGAGGCGATGGAGATACCGTCCGGAGTACGTTGATGGCAAGCGAACGCCGACACAAGGGGCCGTCACGATCAAATTCAAGCTGAAAGAACGTTGAACGATTTACCGGCCACAGACATGAGCAGAAATCTCGAACTTTTGCGTCGCGTTGAGCGTGAGGCTGGCCGCTGGGAATTCGGAATCGATTGCGAAATTCCCCGACCTAACGCATCGGAGCCGTCGCCGGGCACTAAAAGAAGTCCGCAGCTAACCGGCCAACTCAAATTAACGACATTGGCGCGCAACGAAATCGCCAACATGGTTCATCGGTTATTCCTCTCTGCCGAGTTCACAACGGCACCGCAAGCCGTTGTCTTTGCCAGCGTGGATGCTCCAGAAGCCAGCAGTTGGAGCACCGCCTGCTTTGCCGAAGTGCTCTCTGCTCATGTGACCGGAACGGTGTGCATGGTGGATGCCGACATACGGACTCCGTTGCTGCATGCGTTTTACGGGCTAGAGCGAGGCCCCGGCGTGGCACCTGGTTTACGAGGCCGCACGCCAGTCGCGCAGCGTGCACATCAGCTATCGCCCAATCTGTGGTTGATAAGTGCGCGTGACGCGTCTGACCTCCCGCTGCAATCGACTACCCTAGATGATGCGAAAGTCGTTGTTACCGAACTGCGCGGAGCTTTCGACTACGTGCTCATCAACGTCACACCAGTGGACCAATGCCTTGACGCGGTTCTGCTGGGGGGGCTCGCGGACGGTCTTGTCCTGGTACTTGAGGCAAACGTCACGCGCAAAGCGGCCGCTCAAAAGGCAAAGAACTGTTTGCAAGCGGCAGGGGTCAAGTTGTTCGGTGCGATCCTGAACAACCGCCAGTTCCCAATCCCTGAAGCGCTGTACAAGAGGCTTTGACACGCGCGCTCGCGCCGCCTCTGTTGACTAACAAGTCTCGCCGTAATTCAAGATCCCACAAAATCCACCGTAGGAGTGCACCGTGGCAGGGCCTGGAGCATTTCGAGAAATTCGTTCATCCCGTGATCAGAATATTGCTATCAGCGCTGCAGGAGCTTTGCGCCTCGCACCGAAAGCTTCGCTCGAGGTGACTCCCGGCCGTGCCGATGTTGGCGATCCAGTCATGGCGGATGGGAACCCAGCGCCGTTCACAGCGCCGCCATGGTCTAAGACTTCCTTTCAGGACGTCTCGTCTCTGTTGGTGGACCTGGCGCTCGCTTCTGCGACCGCGATCGTGGTCATTGTGGGATTAATAGCCTTGAGGCGGATGCTGCTGCCCGTCGCGGGCACTGTCCTGCCATTACGGCGCTGGATCGGGTTCATTGTTCTTCAGGTTAGTGTCACGATTCTCGCGTGTGCACAGTTCCAGTTGTACGGGGCCCGGCCATCAACCGCTCCGCATAGCTTCTCAGCCGTGGCCAAGCCTGTCGCGCTGTCCACAATTTTGCTGATGCTTTATGCGTCGCTCTCGAACGTGGCTGTGCTGGATAGGCTCATCCTTTTGGCCTGTGGATGCATTAATGTGGCTGCCTTTAGCGGCTGGCGCACGCTGAAGCGACATTCTGCCGAGAAGCGCGTCTCAGAGGGCATCGACGCGCGCAATGTTCTCATAATCGGCGCGGGCCATGTCGGAAGGAACTTAATGCGATATCTGCGCGCGAACAAGCACCTTGGCTATACGTGCCTGGGCTTTATCGATGATGAAAGGTGGGGTGAAGAGGAGGTGTTGGGGCGAACCTCTGATTTTGCGAATATCGTGAAATCGGAGTTTGTTGATGAAGTCTTGATCGCCCCGCCAGCGAGCCGCGAACTCATCAGGCGAATAACACAAGAAAGCCGCGCTTACCGGTTGGACATAAAGGTAGTGCCCGACCTGTGCGAGTTACAGGCTGCCTGGGCGACAGTGGGCGATTTTCCGGTCGTGGCAGTCCGCTGTGACCCGATCCCATCTTTCTCTCTAGTTCTCAAACGCTCACTAGATCTTGTGGTCGCGACCGTCAGCCTGCTGCTCGCTGCTCCTATGCTGTGCATTGTGTCGCTGGTGATAAGGCTGGAATCGCCCGGACCAGCCATATAC
>JAEZPW010000011.1 GCA_023441255.1 Acidobacteriota bacterium | reverse complement strand
GACACCAGGATGGCGACGGCGATGGTGACGGCGAACTCGTGCAGCAGGCGTCCGAGAATGCCGCCCATGAAGAGCACGGGGATGAAGACGGCCGCCAGAGACAACGTCATGGAGATGATGGTGAAGCCGATCTCACGCGAGCCGCGCAACGCGGCCTGCATGGCGGGTTCTCCCATTTCCATGTGGCGGACGATGTTCTCCAGCATGACGATGGCGTCGTCGACGACGAAGCCGACGGACAGCGTCAACGCCATGAGCGAGAGGTTGTCGAGCGAGTAGCCCAACTCGTACATGACCGCGAACGTAGCGATCAGAGAGAACGGCAGGGCGAGGCTGGGGATCACTGTTGCCGAGAGATTTCTCAGGAACAGGAAGATCACCATGATGACCAGCGCGAGGGCCAGCAAGAGGCTGAACTTCACGTCGTCGACCGACTCGCGGATCGACTGTGACCGGTCGTACAGAATGCTGAGATTGACTGCGGCGGGCATCTGCGCCTTGAACTGAGGCAGCAGGGCCTTGATGTTGTCGACGACCTCGACGGTATTCGTTCCGGGCTGACGCTGAATGGCGAGCACGATGGAGCGGTTGATCTCGTGCTTGTCGTTGATGAACCAGCTGGCCTGCTTGTCGTTTTCTACGCTGTCGAAGACTTTCGCGATTTCCTGGAGCCGGACCGGTGATCCGTTGCGGTAAGCGACGATCAGCGGTTTGTATTCCTCAGCGCTGTGCAGCTGCCCATTCGCCTGAACCGTAAATGCCTGGTGCGGACCGTCAAGCGTACCAGTGGGCAAGTTCACGTTGCCGGTCTGGACGGCGGCCATTACTTCGTTGACGCCGATCTGGCGCGAGGCCAGCGCCTTGGGATCAAGCTGCACGCGAACGGCGTACTTCTGCGACCCAAACACACTGACCTGAGCAACGCCATTGACCATAGAGATGCGTTGCGCCATGAGGGTCTCGGCGTACTCGTCCACATCGGAGAGGCGCATGGTGGGCGAGTTCAAGGCCAGGTACAGAATAGGCGAGTCGGCCGGGTTCACCTTCTGGTAGGAGGGCGGCGACGGCATGTTCTGCGGCAGGTCGCGCCCGGCTTTCGAGATCATCGAATTTACGTCCTGGGCCGCGGCGTCAAGGCTGCGGTCCAGGGCGAAGGTCAGGGTGATGTTCGTGCTTCCCAGAGTGCTGGTCGACGTCATCTGGTCGAGGCCAGCGATGGTCGAGAACTGTTTCTCAAGCGGCATCGCCACAGCCGACGCCATGGTCTCAGGGCTGGCGCCGGGCAGGCTGGCGCTCACGGATATGGTCGGGAAATCGACGTTCGGCAGGTCGCTTACCGGCAGCATGCGGTAGGCGGCGATGCCGAAGATCAGGATGGCCATCATGACCAGGGTGGTCATGATGGGCCGTTTAATGAAGAGTTCCGAAATACTCATGGCCACCTAGTCCCGCTTGAGTGCCTGCTGGTCTCTGTTTTCCGATTGCAAACCACCCGCATTTTGGTTGCTCGATCCATTAGCAGGAGTTGTCGAGCCGGGTCCGGAGTTGCGAACTTCGACCTTGGCGCCGGTCACGAGGCGCATCTGGCCGTCGGTGACGACCTTCTCGCCCGGTTTGACGCCAGAGGCTATAACCGACTGATCGCCGAGGGTGCGAGCGACGTCGACGGAACGGAGTTCAGCGGTATTGCCGTCCTTGATGACGAAAACGAACTGCCCCTGCTGCCCTGTCTGGACGGCCTGGGTGGGAACGGTGATGGCATTGGGCTGGGTGGCCAGCGTGAGCGTCACGTTCACGAACTGCCCTGGCCACAGGCGATGGTCCTTGTTGTCGAACGAGCCTTTCAGCTTGATGGTGCCGGTCTTGTTGTCGACGGCATTGTCGATGAAGGTGAGCGTGCCCCGATCCGGATTCGGATCGTTGGGCAGCATCGCGGTGACTTCGAGACGGTGCTGCGCCATGTAACGCCTAACCTCGCCCAGGAGCTGCTCGGGGATGGTGAACGTGACGTAGATGGGCGACAGCTTGTTGATGGTAACGATCGGGTTGTCAGGGTTGGCCTTGACCACGTTGCCGAGCTGCACCATCAGGTTGCCGGTTCGTCCATCGATGGGAGAGTAGATCTGTGCGTACTGAAGCTGTACCTTCGCGTTGGCGACAGCGGCTTCATCGGCCTTGACCAGGGCTTCCGAGGCGTCGGCGGTTGCGGACATCTGCTCGGCCTGCTGCTGCGCGACCACACCCTGCTTGAATAATTCAGCGTAGCGGTTGGCCTGCGCGCGATCGTTGGCGGCGGTGGCACGATCCTTGACCAGCGTGGCTTCGGCGCGGCGCAGATCGGCTTCAAGCGGGCGGCGATCGATGGTGAAGAGCAGCTGCCCCTTAGACACGTCCTGCCCTTCCTTGAAGTTGACGCTTGTAAGTTCTCCGCCGATTTGGTTCTTGATGCCGACGGTATCGAGCGATTCGACACTGCCGATTGCATTGATCTGAATGGGCACGTCTTTCTGCTGAACAAGTGCGACCGTGACGGGAACGGCCATGGCAGCCGGCTTCTGCGGTTGCTTTTTCGCGCACGCCCCCAGCAGCAGAAGCACGGAAGCCGCGGCCAAAGCGAGCAGGCCCCGGGAGATAAGTGTATTGAATCTAGTCCGCTGAATCATGCTTAGTGTGTCTCCGATTTTCGGGCCGAACCGCTCTTGGCCAGCGCCCGCGTCCTTCCATTGCTTCCCGCAGCGTGTTCGTCGCGCGAGATCATTCCGTGAAGCCAGATATCGACCAATTCCTCGGCAACTTCCCTTCGCGTCTTCTTCAGGTGGTTACGCGCCCCAAAAAGCTCCTGGATCATGAAGTGATAGACCAGCATGCCTAGGAATGCTCGTGCCGCGAGCACCGGATCGGTGGCGCGAAAAGCTCCAGCATCGATGCGTTCGCGGATGTACTCGCCGATACGCTCGTAAAGCTGGGCGATATGGGTCTGGAAGAACCTATGTGACAGCCCGTGGTTCTCGAGGGCCGTAAACAGAAGCAGCCGTCCAAGACGATCGTCCTGCTCGCGACGCCGGAGAAAATCGTCGGCGATGCCAACGAAAGTCTCGTGGTCGTCCGTGCCGCTCTGGAGGCGAGCCTCGATGTCGGCTCTTCCGTGCGAGAGCTGGCACTGGTGCTCGATGACAGCCCAGTAGAGTTCTTCCTTCGAAGGAAAATGGCGGAAGATGATCGCCTCGTTAACGCGTGCCCGTTCGGCAATCTGACGGGTCGTGGTGCCTTCGAATCCCTGACGCGCGAAGAGCTCTGTCGCGGTGGCCAGGATCTGGTTTCGCCGATCCTCCGCACTGAACCTGATGTGAGAGGTAGACATAGTAGTAAGTAATTACTTACTTTACGGCTGCGCTGCAGTGCAGTCAACCGGTTCAAAGAATGTTTGGGGTGGCCCCGAACAATTAGACGAAGGTTGGACGGCTAGAAACGCAGAATGTTTTGAAGCAGATACTACGAACGAGGTTATTTCCAGTACGCCAGACCGACCCTCATGTGGTGACTCGCGGCTTCAGGGATCGTGACAGAAAGAGAGAGGCCGAGAATCGCATGTCCTACTGCGAGCGGATAGATGTTGCGGTAACGCCGGAACAGCTCTGCCCAGAGCAGCCCCATCGCGAGCGTGGCGACCATAAGAACGGGATTCGGAATGTGAGCAATACAGAACAGGAAGGCCGTGGCGAGCACGGCCCAGCGGCTGTTCTCGAGAATAGATTCCAGCCACACGAAGATAAAAGACTGCGTCAGAAACTCCTGAACGAGCGCCCAGACAACGTACAGCACGGAATGCCAGAGCGGAGCGTGCGCGCCGCGAAGGTCATGCAGAGTTCCGGCATAGGAACCCAGCAGCATCATGAAGAAGGCGAAGGCCAGAGATGCCGGGATAATCCAAAGTGAGGCTGAGATCCCCCTGAGGCCGATTCCGAGCTGGTTCCTTTCCCTACCGGACCGGACTGACGCGATGGAAATCCAGGTGACCAGGGCGAAGGCCCATACCAACTGAGCCAAGCCGAAGCTCCACAAACCGCCTTCGAGCAGGGCAAACGCGACAGCGACATCGATCAGTTCGCGCGTCCTGTAGCCCACTTTCAAGGTTGTGCGCGTAATAGGCGCCGGGACTACCTCTCGCACATGGACATCAGTACTCACGTCGGATTCGATGCGTTAACACCTGTGTAACGTTCGAGAATAATCACTGTGACTCGGCGCGGGAAGTAGCGAAACTTTGCTACCCCTCCGGAATCACATGAGTAGGTGGCAGGGGAGACTTATGGATGTAAACAGGCCGAAGGTGGTGATCGTTGGCGGCGGTTTCGCCGGTTTGAATGCTGCGCGCAAGCTTGCGCACCACCCCGTCGATGTAACGCTTATCGACAAGAAGAACCACCACACGTTTCAGCCGCTGCTCTACCAGGTCGCCACGGCTGGCTTGTCGCCGGGAGACATCGCGTCACCGATCCGCCGGGTGTTGCGGAACGCGCGCAATACGGAGGTGCTGCTGGGCGAGGTCATCGGGTTCAATTTAGACGATCAGCGTGTGCTGCTGAAGGACTTCTCGCTTCCGTTCGATTATCTGGTGGTTGCGGCCGGAGCTACCCATTCTTACTTTGGACACGAGGAGTGGGAGAAATATGCGCCGGGATTAAAGACGCTGGAAAATGCCACCGAGATGCGCCGACGAGTACTGCTGGCCTTTGAAGCTGCCGAGAGAGAGGCGGTCTGCTGCGGTAAGCACGAGCAGCTGAACTTCGTGGTGATCGGTGGCGGACCGACCGGCGTAGAACTCGCGGGTACTCTAGCCGAGGTCGCGCGGAGGTCGCTGGCTGAGGATTTCCGGCACATCGACCCGGCACACACGCGGATACTGCTTATAGAGGGCGGCCCCCGCGTTCTTCCCCAATATCCGGAGGAGTTGTCTGCTTCCGCGGTCAAACAACTGAGAAAGCTGGGAGTGGAGGTGCGTACGTCCACCGTGGCCACCTCGATAGATCCGTACGGCGTAAGGTTCGGAAACGAATTCATGCCAGCTCAGGTCGTGTTGTGGGCAGCGGGCGTTGCGGCAAGCCAGCTTGGCCGTGCATTGGGAGTTCCGGTCGACAAGCGCGGCATGGTGCCGGTGGGACCGGATCTCTCGATTCCGGGACACCCGAACGTGTTCGTAATCGGCGATCTCGCCTCAGCAAAGGACGAAGACGGGAAGCAACTTCCGGGACTGGCTCCGGTCGCCATTCAGCAGGGCCGTTACGTGGCGGAAACGATTGGCCGGGACCTTAAGAATCAGGCACGCCGGCCTTTCCACTACTTCGACAAAGGAAGCCTGGCAACGATCGGGCGGGCGGCGGCGGTAGGGCAGATCGGCAAGTGGAAGGTGTCGGGCGCGTTCGCCTGGTTCGCGTGGCTGTTTGTGCACCTCCTTTATCTTGTTGGTTTCCGGAACAGATTGCTTGTGCTGATTCAGTGGGCATGGTCGTACATAACGTACGATCGCAGCGCACGCCTGATAACCGGACCAACGGAGGATATCCTGGAATCACACGACAAGTGGAATGCGCCAGAAGTTGCAAGCGAAACAGGTGGGCACGCGGCGGACTGAAGAGAATTGCAGATTGAAGATTGCAGATTGCAGATTTCAAGGGACAAGGTGATTTGCGAGAAACGCTTGGCAGCGAAACTTCACCCATCGTGATCGTCGACATGGACGGCACACTGGCAGATGTTCGTCACCGCCTTCACCACATTAAGGGCTCCGGCCGAAAGAACTGGCACCGGTTCTTCGAGGGTATGGATGAGGACAAGCCGAACCCTGAAATCCTTCAGATGGTACGGCAGTACGCGCAGGACCACGAGATTGTGATCGTGACCGGTCGACCCGACTCTTACCGGAGGCGCACCATCCAGTGGCTGAAGCGGTATCAGGTGCCCTTCTCAAGGCTGTTCATGCGACCGCAGGGCGACCACCGGCCTGATTACATCGTAAAGAAGGAGATTTTTGACGCGCTCGGGCCGGACAGAGATCGTGTGCTGCTGGTGATAGATGACCGGCCGTCGGTGTGTGATATGTGGCGCGACTGCGGGCTGAAGGTATACCAGGTTGAGACGGCAGAGTCGTACTAGAGACAGAGACACGAATCGGAAGCGTCGACGTGCGCGTCACAGACTTGCCTGCGGTACTTTCTCAGGCCGGTAAAGGATGGCTGAGTTGAATCCTGCTTCTCCCGTTATAATCAGCCTATCTTGAAACGGCTTGGTTCCATTTTTCTGGTCGTATATCTTGCGGCATTGCTGGTCACCGCCGCGGTTCCTGTTTTTGCACAGGGGGTTGGTCGAAACACCGGGGAAGCAGCACAGTCGAAGACTCTTCTTGTGTTGCCATTCGAGAACGCGTCGAAAGCGCCCGGACTGGACTGGATCGGCGAAGCGTTTGTCGAGGTATTGGTAGACCGCATGGCATCGCCGTCGCTTTATGCCATTGCGCGCCAAGATCGCAATTACGCGTTCGACCGGGCGGGCGTGCCTGCCAACGTGCACCCGTCGAGGGCGACGCTGTTCCGCATTGCCGAACAGATGGACGCCGACTACATGGTGCTGGGAACTTACACGTTCGATGGAGAAACCTTCACGGGTAAGGCACAGTTGCTGGACGTAAAGCGCCTGCATCTTTCGCCGGAGATCACCGAATCGGGTCCGCTGCTTAAGCTGCTGGACACGCAGAATGCGCTCGCGTGGGACCTTCTTCGCATGATTGATGCCAAGGCCGCGACGTCAAAGCAGCAGTTCATGTCGGCATCGCCGGAAATCCGGCTGGACGCTTTCGAGAACTACATCCGGGGCGTGGTCACGACCTCGCGTCCGGAGAAGATCAAGAAGTTCCGTGAAGCCGTCCGGTTGAATCCGCAGTACACGATGGCGATGATGCAGCTGGGCAAGACGTATTTCGCGTCGCGGGATTACGACTCGGCCGCCCAGTGGTTCACCCGCGTGCCCAAAGAAGATGATGCCGCGCGCGAAGCCAATTTTTATGCCGGCCTCTGTTACTACTACGCCGGACAGTACGAGAAGGCGGCAACGGCCTTCAGTTTTCTTGCCGAACGGTTCCCTCTGACCGAGGTCTACAACAACCTGGGGGTGGCGGAAGCGCGCCGAGGACGTAAGGACGGGCTAGAGTTCTTCCAAAAAGCAGTGGAGGCCGATCCTAACGACGCCGATTACCGTTTCAACCTTGGCCTGACGCTCTATCGAAATGGCGACGTTGCAAACGCCGCCAAGGAACTGGGGCAGGCGCTGCAGCTGCGTCCTAATGATGGCGAGGCCAAAACGCTGTTGGACCAGATTTCAAGCGGGACCGCGCAGGCCACTTCTCAGGCGGGTCAGGCACGACGACTTCCATTCGAGCGGATCAAGCGAAACTACGACGAGAGCTCGTTCCGCCAGCTGGCGCTCGAAATCCAGAACGCAACGGAGTTGCGGCTGGCAGACAGCGATCCGAAAGTACACGCTGCGTACCACGTAGAACACGGGCGCGATCTTTTGCGCCACGGCTTCAATACCGAGGCAGGACGTGAACTGCGGGAGGCCGTGCAGCTGGACCCGGAGAGCGCTGAGGCACATGCGGCGCTGGCGGAACTGCTGGAGGCGAACAACGATGTTGCCGGCGCGCGTACCGAGGCTGAGTCATCGATTCGGCTGAAGCCCACGGTGGAGGCTTTCATCGTGCTTGCAAAGGCCGATTTGCGGGACAATAAGGTTGATGCGGCCGCAAAGAGCGTGGACCGCGCGTTGTCACTCGATGCGGCGAACAGCGCCGCGGCGGAGCTGAAGCGGAGCATAGCAGCGAAACTGGCCGAAGGGACTCAGCCGCTGCAACAACGATGAATTGCAGATTGCAGATTGCAGATCGCAGATTTCGGAAGATTCTGTTCGTAGCATCTTGCGTCGTATTACTCGCAACTACTTTCGCGTCGTTATCAGGTTTGATGATCTCGCCCGTTTTTGGCGCTGAGACTAACGACGCGCCGGTCGTGAAGATCACGGTTGACAGCCCCATCCATGCGATCGCAGCGGAATATATAGGACGCGCAATCGATTATGCTGCAAAGGAACACGCGAGCGCGCTGCTGATCGAGTTGCGCACTCCCGGGGGCATTGAAGACAGCATGCGCGACATCGTCACCAAGATCGTCGCGTCGCCTGTTCCGGTGATCGTCTATGTGGCCCCGAGCGGCGCGCGCGCGGCCTCTGCCGGCTTCTTCATCCTCGAGTCAGCGGACGTGGCTGCGATGGCCCCGGGCACGAACACGGGAGCCGCTCATCCTGTGACCGCGACCGGCACCGACATCCCGGGCAGTATGGGAAAGAAGGTGGAGAACGACGCCGCCGCCTTTATCCGCTCCTATACTTCCAAGCGCGGGCGCAATGCCGAAGAGGCAGAAAAGGCGGTTCGTGAATCGGTTTCATGGACAGACCAGGAAGCGCTGAAGAACAAACTGATCGACGTGGTGGCCAGTTCAGACGAAGGCCTGTTCAAAGAGTTGCAGGGGAAGACCATCACCCGTTTCAACGGGGAGAAGGTCACGCTTAACCTGGAAGGCAAGCGCGAGCAGGCGTTCAACATGACGCTCAAGCAGCGGATCCTGGCTTTCATCATGAACCCGAATGTGGCGTTCATTCTGCTGTCAGTCGGACTGCTGGCGCTTTATGGGGAGTTTAACCACCCGGGTGCGGTCGTGCCCGGGGTAGTCGGAATCGTTTTCATCCTGCTGGCCGTGTTCGCCATGGACCTTCTGCCGATCCGTTATGCAGGGGTGGTGTTGATCCTGGCGGCGTTCGTGCTTTTCACCCTGGACGCCAAGTTCGCCACGCACGGCGTGCTGACGATCGGTGGCATCGCGCTGATGACGATCGGAGCGCTGCTGCTGGTGGATTCGCCGATACCAGAGTTAAGAGTGAAGCTCGTTACGGCGCTCGCGGTCAGCGTTCCTATCGGTGCGATCACGGCGTTCCTGGTGAGCATTGCGCTGCGCGCGCGAAGGAACAAGGTAGTGACCGGGCCTGAGGGGCTGATTGGCCAACTTGGCATGGTGCGCGAACCGCTGCTCCCAGAGGGGACGATCTCGGTTCGCGGTGAGTTGTGGAAGGCCACGTCCACTACACCGGTGGGAGAAGGTGAACAGGTGGTGGTGCGTGCCGTAAACGGTTTGCGGCTGACGGTCGAACCCGTCCGGGCTGCGCAGACGCACGAGGCGCTTCGCGTTGACCGTTGACTTGAGTGTGCGAAGATCCAAGCTTAGCTTCGCGAGTCTGGGGGCATCGGAACGCATGAGACTTGCGCGTTGAAAGCAGTCAATTCGTTGTCGCGAAAACACACTAGATTAGTGCTGCCGTTCTGCTACAATCCGCCGCAGCTACAAGCCTGGCATAAAACACACTGCCGCTGAGCGGCAGCCGGAGGCGAAATGCCTGAACTCGTCGTCCTCGTTCCGGTCGTCATCTTCGTTCTCTACGTCCTGAATTCGATCAAGATTCTGAAAGAGTACGAGCGCGCCGTGATCTTCCGCCTGGGACGCGTGCTCCCAACAACAAAGGGTCCGGGCATCATCCTGGTGTTCGCGCCGATCGACACGATGGTGCGCATCTCCTTGCGGCAGGAAGCTCTCGAAGTTCCGCCTCAGGACATCATCACGCGAGACAACGTCACGCTGAAGGTGAACGCCGTTATTTTTCTGCGCGTCATCGATCCACGGCGGGCAGTGATCGAGGTGTCGAACTACCTCTACCAGACCTCACAGTTTGCGCAGACCACACTTCGTTCGGTGCTCGGCGAAGTGGATTTGGACGAACTGCTGGCCCATCGCGACAAGATCAATCTCAGGTTGCAGGCCATCCTGGACCAACACACCGATCCGTGGGGCGTGAAGGTGACCAACGTGGAAGTGAAGCAGGTCGATCTTCCGGACCAGATGCTGCGCGCAATGGCAAAGCAGGCGGAGGCGGAGCGCGAAAAACGGTCAAAGATCATTCATGCAGAGGGCGAATTCTCGGCTGCACAGCGCCTTGTGGATGCGGCCCATCTGCTGGCAACAGAACCGGTTACCATTCAGCTGCGCTACCTGCAAACCCTGACCGAGATCGGCGTCGAGAAGAACACGACCATCGTGTTCCCGCTTCCGCTGGACATCATGACGGGATTACAGAAGCTGATGGGTGCGGAAACGAAGGCCGCTCAGCCGGAACCAGAAAAGTAAACCAACCACGGAGTCCGTAACAGGAACTTACATATCAGGTAGAAGCATCATGGCTGACCAAGGTTCAGACACAGAGATAACACTGGGGCCCGGCAAGATCCTGGGACTCTTTTTCGGGCTTGTGATTCTTTGCGGCATTTTCTTCGGCGCCGGATACACGATCGGAAAGAATGCCGCGACGGTGCAGCAGGCCGGCCTTGGCCAGATGGTAACGGGAACGGCTGCGGGCGGGAGCGCAAAACCGTCTCCGACGGCAGTTGGGCAGTCCGTGGCCAAGCCGCAGGATTGCGCCAGCGGCGCCGGGTGCACTCAGCCGACCTCAGCCGACTTAACCTTCTACAAAGCCGTTGAGCAGAAAGACCCGAATGCGCAGCTGACCACCGCGCAGGGCGAGTCAGAGGAAAAGGCTGCTCCGGAGGTGAGCAAAGACGCGCAGCCAAGCCTGTCCACGCCGGCAGCGGGCGGATACGTTGTCCAGGTGGCAGCGGTGTCCAAGCAGCAGGATGCCGAGGCCCTGGCCGGCGCGCTTCGCAAGAAGCAATACCCTGTTTTCATTGCGACACCGGGCTCCGACCGGCTTTTCCACGTACAGGCAGGACCATTCTCAGACGTGAAAGAGGCGGAGAGCGTGCGCACGCGGCTGGTCAACGACGGGTACAACCCGATACTGAAAAGATAGGTGAGATTGTTCGGGAGCGGCCTCCGCGAGGAGGCCGTTTTCTTTTGCGGACCCGGGAAGTGGCGCTGCCGGTCGCTCGGAGGAATCGTGCGGAAGCTGTTTTGAGGCGGGTAGGGGTTCCTCGTCGCTTCGCTCCTCGGAATAACAACGTTCGAAAACGTGTCCGGCTGTCGGAGTGACAGAGAGTCACCGCTCTCAGGATGAGAGATCAATCTAGGGCGCGAGGCGATGTGGGCTGGGAAACAGAACGCCGGGTCGGAGACCCGGCGCGACACAGGCAATGAGGCTTGTCGGCTAACGCGTCATGGCGGCGAAGATATCGGTGTTCAGCAGCGACTGAAACTTCTTGTCGTCCGTCTTGAAGTGAAGCTGAAGATTGCTGCTGTCGGAGTTGACGGTCACACCTTCCATCGCCATCTTTTCAGCCGGTGGTGCGTTCATCTTGCGGTACATCATGCCGGCCTTGATCAAGGATGACATCGTGGCGGCGGTCATGTTGTCAGAGGTGACGACATCTAGGTCGAAGGCCACTCCGTTCTGGAAATCCATGGTATAGCGGGAACCGAGCAGGCGTTTCTTGACGACGTTGTAGTCGGCAAGGCCTGCGGCTTCGCCGAGCGCGGAACGCATCATGTTTTGCGTGCCGGACTGGTCAAGCACACTCCACACGGGGCCGCTCTCGACAGATGAGATCATGTCGGTGATCTGGGAGTTGTAGGCCATGCTCTGGGCTTCGCCGTCGCGTGCGTCGAGAGCGCGCTTGACGGAGCTCTGCTCGCCGAACAGAAGCGTGTAGTTGTCGAGGAATGCCATTTGCATGCCACCGGCCATCGGCCACAGTTCGGTGGCGCGGTACTTCGCCGGCTTGATCTTCTTCAGGGCCATCTTCTTCATGAAGGTCTTCATGGGGAAGGTACCCTGCGCGATGCCGACCATGCTCAAACCGGATTTGGGCACGCGGAAAGAGGCGAACGTCAGCTGCTCAACATCCTGATCAGGGTTGACGCCGACTCCGCGCAACGCGCTCTCGAACTGCTTCATGTTGTCCGGCAGGACCTTTTCCTTGAGAGCGATCGCGGTGGGCGACGCCTTCAGAGCACGATAGTCGACGGAAATGATCTGCTGGATATCAGACGGGATGACGGTGCGTGCCGCAGTACCGAGCGGCGCCGCGAACAGACAGCTGCTGATACTCAAAACCAGGGCCGACAGAATTGCGATGCGTTTCATGGAGCCTCTAAAAGGAACCTCTCTGAGCAGATGCCGGGCCGCCAGGTTCGGTTGGAACTGGACAGACCCCACCGAAGAGTCGTTTCCCGTTTGCAATCCAGCAACATTCTAC